>NZ_JAVEPN010000008.1:0-125506 GCF_034008105.1 Trichlorobacter sp. | reverse complement strand
TACTTCCCAGGGAGAGACGATGCCAAGGGCCATACCAAAGAGCTGTTCGGGTTGCATGTGACGGGCACCTCCAAAATGAGATGACCGACTATACCACGGCTACCCACTCATTTCGACGAAGAGCCTTTGTCAATCTCGCTGAGCATCGGGGCACCCCGTTTCTGGACAAGTAGCCCGCACATCGGGTATAGTTACGCCTTATGTATATACCCCAGCAGGAGTAGCTATGGATTTCAAGGATGCCGTGGTGGCCGTGACCGGTGGCACACGGGGAATCGGCCGGGCCATATCACTGCGGTTTGCCGCAGCCGGTGCCCAGGTCTACGCCGCCTATCTCGAAAATGAAGCCGCTGCAGTCGCCTTGCAACAGGAGGCCGAAGGGCTGGCCGGCTGTGTCAGGGTGGTCAGGGCTGATGTCAGCACGTCGGCCGGCGCTGTCGCTCTGATTGATACCGCAAGTGAGGAACGTGGTCATCTGGATGTGCTGGTTAACAATGCCGGTATCATCCGTGATGGCTATCTGGCTATGATGTCCGACAACGACTGGGATAGCGTGATCCGTACCAATCTGTATCCCCTGTTTCATTGCTGTAAGTGGGGGGTGCGCAAGATGCTGGCCCGCCGTAGCGGCGCTATTGTGAACATCTCGTCCATCTCCGGTCTGTCCGGCGCTGGCGGCCAGACCAACTACGCCGCCTCCAAGGGGGCTGCCATCAGCTTCACCAAATCCCTGGCCCGTGAACTGGGACCGATGGGAATCCGGGTCAATGCCGTGGCGGCCGGCCTGATCGCCACCGACATGACCGCCGACCTGAAGCAGGATCGCGTTGACCAGATTATCGGTTCAGCCGCCCTGGGCCGCATCGGCCAGCCTGACGAAGTAGCAGCCGCCGTGGCCTTTCTGGCCTCTCCCCAGGCATCATACATCACCGGTCAATGTCTGGTGGTGGACGGAGGGGTGCTGTGACCGCTACCCGCATCGTCATCACCGGCATGGGGGTCTTCTGTGGCGCCGCCCAATCGATACCTGACTTCCGTACTGCTGTCCTGCAGGGCAAGAGTGGCGTCGGCCCGGTGGATCTGTTCGACGTGGCCGACTTTCCGTCAAAGATTGCGGTTCAGGTTAAAGGCTATGACCCTGCGGCCCATTTCACGCGACGTCAGGTGACCCGTCTTTCCCGCACCGACCAGTTTGCCCTGCTGGCCGCCCAAGAAGCACTGACCATGAGCGGTCTGGCTGGCTGTTATGATCCTTACGACATCGGTGTCTGCGTGGGCGGCGGCGCTGCCGGCATGTTTCAGGCCGAGCAGTGGCTGGCTGCCGACCTGCGTGGTGAAAGGTCACGCCCCGCACAACTGCGGGGAGTGCTGCCGGACAAGACCTGCACCGAGCTGGCCCTGGCCTATCGTCTGGCAGGTTACCAGGGTAGCATCACCACCGCCTGTTCATCATCGGCCTCCGCCATCGGCTGGGGCGCCGATCTAATCCGCAGCGGCCGACAGAAGGCCATGCTGTGCGGCGGGGCCGACTCTCTGGCCTTGCTGACCTTTGCCGGTTTCAACTCCCTCAAGGTGATGGATCCTGAACCATGTGCGCCGTTCAGTTTGGGCCGCCAGGGTATCACGCTGGGGGAAGGGGCCGCCTTTGTGGTGCTAGAAGAGGAGCAGGCCGCCCGGGCCCGCGGGGCCGATATTATTGGCTATCTGCTGGGCTACGCCCTGGTGGGCGAGGCCCATCACATGACCGCGCCAGAACCCAGCGGCGAATCGGCCGCCAGGGTGATGACCGCAGCACTGGCTGCAGCCGGACTGGACACTGGGCGGGTAGGGTGGGTTAATGCCCACGGCACCGGCACGCCGGCCAACGACGTGGTCGAATCCAACGCCATGAAGCAGGTCTTTGGCGAGCGGGTCCAGCAGGTGCCGCTGGTCTCCACCAAGCCGATCACCGGCCATTGTCTGGGGGCGGCCGGATCCGTCGAAGCGGTGGCAACCCTGCTGGCGCTTAATGCCAAAACGATCCCCCGCACCCTGCATTTCAGAGGCCGGGACCCGGAGTGTGACCTGGACTACTGCCACGACGCCAGCAAGCCAAGCGATTGCAGCATCGCACTGTCCAACTCCTTCGCCTTTGGCGGCAACATCACCAGTCTGGCCCTTGCAGCGGCTGATCTGCAGCAGGGGGGTGCGTAATGGATACCTTCTCCTGTTCAATCGCCATTACCGGCGCCAGCGCCATTACAGTGGCCGGCACCGGGCTCGAGCCTCTCCTGGCGGCGCTCAAAGAAGGTCGCAGCTGTCTGCAACCGGTGCCTGAAGATATGCGTGCCGATGGGCAAGGGTTGCTGTGGGGCCGGGCCGAGCAGTTTAAGGCCGCAGATTTTATGCCGCCGCTCAAGGCGCGCAAACTGGACCGCTGCAGTCAGTTTGCAGTGGCCACAACCGGACAGGCCCTGCGTGAGGCCGGCATCGATAAGGGTGCTATCCCGGCAGAGCGGATCGGCATCGCCCTGGGGTGCGGTTTTGGCGGCATTGCCAATTCAGCCGAGTTTCTGACCGGCTATTTTAAGCAGGGGGTGGCGGGGCTATCGCCCGTGCTGTTTCCCAACACCGTGGCCAACGCCCCGGCCAGCAACGCCTCAATCGAATATGGCTTTAAAGGCCCCAATATTACCTTTGTGCAACGCTTCTGTTCGGCTGAATCGGCCATTCTGGCCGCCTGTCGATTTATTGAAGAGGGACGGGCCGACGTGATGCTGGCCGGTGGCGTCGATGAATTGACCTCATTGATGATGAAAGGCTTTGCGGCATTGGGACAGGTACACAGCTACGCCTCCGGTTTTGGTGAAGGCTGCGGCATACTGGTGCTGGAACGGGAAGAGCATGCCGTGGCACGCGGTGCTGCCATCAAGGCCCGCATCGGACGGATCGCCACCCTTGGCCTGCTGCTGCCCAACGCCGAACAGGCCGGCATCGACCGGCTGCTGCCGGCCCAACGCTCCTTTGACCAGGTCAGTTTTTCAGGCGCCGGTGCCGGCATCGATCTGCTGGCAGGAAAGATTGGAGCCCAAACCGTCCTCCGCACGGGTCAGGTTGTAGGTCAATCGCTGGCCATGGGCGGCGTTGCTCTGGGCGCATTGAGCCGGTTGCTGCGGCCCGGTCAGTCTGGCCTGCACCTGGCCGCCTCACCCGAGGGGCCCTACTTTTCCTTTAGTCTGCACGGTGACACACCTGCTTAATCCCGACCCTAGCGCATATCTACCGCACCGCTATCCCTTTCTGATGCTGGATCGGGTGCTGGAACAGCAGCCGGGCAGTTTTGCCCGCGCCCGCTACCGTACCAGCGCAGCGCTGCGCTCTATGCCGCAGGTGCTGCTGGTTGAGGCGGTGGCCCAACTGTCGGGGGTCGCGGCTGTGGAGCGGCAAGGTGATGGCGGTTTTCTGGCCACCATCGATCGGGCCAGTTTTGGCCGTCCGCCGCTGTTGGGCGAGACCCTGGAGGTTGAGGCCCGGGTGGTCAAGGCCTTTGGACGCCTCTGTCTGATGGAAGGTCGGGTGACGGTAGCCAATGAAGAACTGCTGAACGTCACCCTGACCCTTGGAATAGGACCATTATGAAACAGCGTCTGTCTGTCGTTGCAATCCTGCTGATAATGGCCGTCCCCTTTCCGGTACAGGCCCGCAGCCTGACGTCACTGGAAGGGCTTGAGGCGCTGCGGCGCTCCTTTGCCGGTCTGCAGGATTTTACCGCCGAGCTGACCCAGGAAAAGCAGCTCTCGATCATGAAGAAGAAGCTGGTCATGCAGGGGGTGATCCGCTTCAAGAAGCCGGACCGGTTCATGATGGTGCTTGATCCGCCCTACAGCGGCGTCATCGTACTCAAAGACACGGTGCTGGAACAGCGCCTGGGCACCAACGGCGAACGGCAGCGGATCGTGCTGCCGCCTGAACAGGGGCTTGGCCGTTGGATTGGAGCGGTGGCAAAGCCGGTCACCAGCGTACCGGAAGGGATGGAGGTGCGGGCCGAGCAGCTGGCCGGCCTGACCAACGTGGTGATCCGTCCGGCCCAGGGCGGCCAATTGAAAGAACTCACCATCGTACTGCAGCAGGATGGTACGGTGCGCAGGCTGGAGCTTGTGGAGCGCGCCGGTGACCGGACCGTGATGACCTTTCGCAAGACCCGCAAGAACGTCGGGCTGAGCGACGCCGATTTCCGGCTGGAGTAAGCATGTATCGTCTGCTGTTGATCATTATAGCCGCCCTGTTGGCCGCCTGTTCGACAACCACCCGCCAGCTGCCGGCCAGTGTTCCCGTGCAGCCCGGCGCCGTGGTGGAGACCTTGAGCTCCACGGTAACCGTTTCGTTGCGTACGGCCGATCGCAATCTGGCTGCCCGGGGCGTGATGCTCTATCGCCGCCCTGACCAGTTGCGCCTGATCCTCCTGTCTCCCTTTGGTACGACGGTGATGGAGGCCCAGCTGAATGGCGAACAGCTGACCCTGGCCTATCCGGCCAACGGCGTTGCCTACCGGGGACAGGTCAACGAGCTGCCGGCCGCCACCGGCCAGCGGGGCTTTGCCATGCTGCGCTGGGTGCTGGATACCGATCTGCCGACCGGATCGGTGACCACCGGTTCCATCAGTCGTCCAGCGATCAGGGGCGGTACTGAACAGATCACGTTACAGGACGGACTGGTGGTGGAAAAAAACCTCGCCAGCGGCGAGCGGGTGCGCTACCGCAATTACCGCAGCCATGACGGTGTGCCGCTGGCGCAGGAACTGCAAATGGAAAGCGCTGAAGGCGACCGGATTCGTCTGACCCTGGAGGAGCCGGAGGTAAACACGGTGCTTGATGACCAGCTGTTCCAGGTGCCCCTGTCAGGGCTGCAGCTGCTCCCTCTCTCGCAGCTTAAGACCCCCTGACCCTCACCACCATGACTCGCAACGTAATGAAAACCATGCTCGGACAGGCAGCTACGCTGGTTCAGTCCCACCTGAACTGGCTCGATCGCATGACCCGCTGTTTCCCCCGCCGGGTAGTGGCGGTGCTGACCATCCTGTTGACCCTGTCCCTTGCCTCCCTGGCAACCTTGCGCTTTGAGACCGATATCTTCCAACTGTTTCCTGCTGACCGGCCGGCGTTGCGTCTGCTGCTGGATTCGCTGGAGTGGTCCGGCGGCGCACGTGAGGCCTACTTTCTCCTGGAGGGGGAGCCACAACAGCTTTCCGGCGAGGCCGAGCGGCTGGCCGAGCGGCTGCGTACCCTGCAGGTTGATGGGGCGCCGGCCTTCAAGCGGGTCGTCTATCGGATCTACGAGGAGTCAGAGGCCCAGCGTTTCGCCGATCTGGTGGCCTTTGCCGCTGCCCATCCGGCTGCCTTTGTACCGCCTGATCAGCTTGACGCGCTGGTGGCCCGTTTCAGCAACACCGGCATCGAACAGGCGCTCAATCAACTCACCAGCCAGCTGGCCACCTCGTTAGGGGCCAGCACGGTCGGCATAGCCATCGCCGACCCGCTGGGGCTGCGCGATCTGTTCCTGCCGCGCCTCAAGGCCGGCAGTCAAGCCCTGGACATGGACCCGGCCTCACCCTATTTCATGTCACGGGATGGCCGGGTGCTGATCATGATCGCCGAGCCGGCTAAAGCAGTGCAGGATATGGCCTTTGCCCGCAAGCTGGTGGCCGGCATCAATCAGGCCCGCGCCGGGAGTCAGGTGGCGGTTTCCTGCGCCGGGGCCCACATCAGCGCCGTGATCGACGAGGCAGCCATGAAGTTCAACATTCTGGCCTGTATCGTCTCATCACTGCTGGTGGTGCTGGGTATCTTCTATGCCGTGTATCGCCACCTCTGGCCCACCCTGATGATCCCGCTATTTGTCGCCAGCGGTGTACTGGCCTCACTGGGGTTGGCCGGGCTGTTTCTCGACAGCGTACATATCATCTCCTTTGCCTTTACCGCCCTGATCATCGGCCTGGGGGCCGATTACTCGATCCACCTCTATGACCGCTTCCATAGCGAGCGGAGCTGTGGCGTCAGCACCGACCAGGCCATCACGCGAGCCATCACCGATACCGGTCAGGGCCTGTTTGTGGCTGCTGCCAGCACCTGTCTGCCGTTTCTGGCCCTGGCCTGGGCCGAGGTGCGGGCCCTGTCCGAACTGGGACTGCTGGTGGGGCTGGGGGTGCTGTTCACCCTGTATGCCAACCTGGTTCTGATGCCGCTGGTGCTGCGGCTGTTGGATCGCTCTGACCGCAGTTATCGCCCGTTGCCGACGGTGGGTATGGACCGCCTGTGGCGCTTTGCCGGGCGCTGGCCGCGCACGATCCTGACCATCACCGTTGTCTCCTGGTTGCTGTTGGCCCTGTTTGCCCAGCGCACCGCCTTTGATGTGGAGCTAAAAAACCTGCAGCCGCAGCACTCCGAGGCATTTCGCGCCCAGCAGCTGGTGGAGCAGCACCTGAATCTGGCCCCTAAAAGCCTGCTGGTGGCGGTCGACGGTCCGACCCAGGCCGCAGTGCTGCAGGGTAATCTTCCGGTGGAGCAGCTGGCCGCCAAACTGGCAGCAGAGGGCAGGTTACAGGCCTGGTCGAGCCTGGGACAGACCATGAACCGTCAGGCCGATCAACGGCAGATCGTTGCCCACCTGTCAGGCCTTGCATCAGCTGCTGCAACACTTGAAAAACAGCTTGTTCGCCAGGGATTCGACCAGCAGGATTTTGCGGCATACCTGGCCTTGGTGCGTACGGGCAGCCTGACGGCAGTGGTGCCTGACGAGACGATCATCTCCCGCTTGGCCGTGTCGCCGCTGCGCAGCGTGGTGGAACGCCATCTGGTGCAGGATGTCACCGGCTGGCATGCCCTGACCTATCTCTACTTCCGTCCTGGCCAGTTGCATCCTGAACAGTTCGTCGATCAGCTGGCAAGTGTGGCGCCAGAGGCCCGGGTTACCGGCACCGATCTGGTCAGCAGTGAACTGCTGGCTGCGGTGCGCAGGAGCGCCGTGCAGGGAATCGGCCTGGGAACCGGCATGGTTCTGCTATTGCTGCTGCTGCATTTCAGAACCATGTCCGGCGTTGCCGCCTCACTCGGGCCGGTGCTGTACGGTGCAGTGGCCATGTTGGGCACCATGAGCCTGGTCGGCATGAAATTCAACTTCATGAACATCATGGTGGTGGTGACCATCGTCGGCATCGGTTGCGATTACGGCATGCATATCCTCCATCGTTGCGCTTCGCACGATCCAGCGCAGCAGAGCGCCGCCTTTGTCCAGGCCGGTCGCTCGATCCTGTTGTCGGCACTTACCACCATTGCCGGTTTTGGGTCGCTGGCCTTTACCGATTACGGCGCCATGGCCTCCATCGGTTGGGCCGCCAATTTTGGCATCTTCTTTACGGCACTGGCGGCCCTGCTGCCGATGCCGGCACTGATGCATCGTATCTCTGCCCGGAGGTAACCCATGCGCTTGATACCGATTGTCGCTAGTCTTGGCCTGTGCTGCTTGCTTGCTGTTGGGAGCGGTCATGCCAACCAGTTCAATGATGAGGTAAAACAGTCGTTCCGCGAGACGGGTCAGGCCTTTAAGGAGGCCGGTAAGACGCTGAAGGAAGATGCCAAACGCAGTGGTCAAGAGACCAAAGAGGCCTTCAAACAGAGCGGCCGCGAGCTTAAGGAAGGCAGCAAACAGGCTGGCCAGGAGATCAAGCAGGGTTTCAAGCAGCTGGGGCAGAGCATTAAAAAAGACGGCAAACAGGCCGGTATCGAGATGTGGGAAGGGTTTAAAAGGGCGGGGCGCGACATCCGCTCGATCTTTAAAGACAAGTGATTGGAAAGGGGTAGTACACGATGAAACAGATACTGCGTTATGGCTGCATCATGCTTGCCGTGACCGTCATGGCCTCGGTTGCCAGCGCCGGCTTGCCGTTGCCGCCGCCTCCACCGGGCCTGCCGTCACCAAAGAAGCTGCCGCTGTTGCCGCCGCCGCCCGGCGTGAAGCTTTCAGGCCAGCCGGTAAAGGTGAAAAACGGCAAGCAACACAAAAAGAAAAAACACCGCAATCCCGACCGTGGTGGGATTCAGATCAACATCGGCCGCTAACGGATGTTACGACTGACAGCGGCGGCATGCCAGTACCGCATGCCGCCGCTGTTGGCAGTATCACCATTTTTGCTGGCGTTCAAAACGGATGATGGCCGGCAGATTTTTCAGGAAGTCCAGCACGCTGTGGGGCGATTTCCAGAGCATCTGGGTGTAGCCCCAGTGGATGCGGGTGCGACGGTAGAAACGGCTGATAAATTCGTCGTACAGCCCTTCCAGTTGCTCCTTGTTCATGCCGGTGGGTATAAAGACAAAGTTCATGCAGTTCATCAGCTCCCAATCCTCGTTAAATTCGCCGAACTGTTGCAGGGTCCGATAAACCGGCGCGCCGGGGAAGGGGGTAAACTTGGTGACGTTGATCTCGTCCAGCGGTAGCGAAAGCGCATAGTCGATGGTGCGTCGGATGGCGGCCTCGTCCTCACCCGGCAGTCCCACCATGAACAGCCCCTTGACCCGCATGCCGGCGTCCTTCACCATCTGTAGCTTGCGGCCCACCTCGTCCAGCCCGTAAAACTTGCGATGTTTCTTCAGAATCTCCGGGTCGCCCGATTCAATGCCGAAGTTGACCTGCCAGCAGCCTGAATCCTTCAGCAGTTTCAGCAGTTCCGCATCGACATGCTCCAGCCGGGCGATGCAGTTGTAGCCGACATCAATCCCCTTTTTTCGCTTCAATTCACAGAACTCAGCCACCCGTTTGCGGTCAAAGGTGAACAGGTCGTCATAGAAAAAGACGTGGCGGATGCCGTAGTCCCGTTTGAGCATGGCCACATGTTCCAGGATGTAATCCGGCGAATTGAAGCGGAAGCCCTTGCTAAAGACCGAGCGGTCACAGTAGGAGCACTGGTAGGGGCAGCCCCGGCTGGAGATGATGCTGGTGTTGGGAAACTTGGGTGAGCTGAACAGCGGCAGTTTGTACTTTTCGGGAAAGCCGGGCAGCAGGTGGTAGGCCGGGAAGGGCAGTTGGTCCAGATCAGGGATCAGATCACGGGGGGGCGATGCCACGCCGTTGCCCTGGCTGTCACGATAGGCCAGGCCGGGAATCATGGAGGGGTTGTTGCAGCCGGCCTGCACCAGCTCCAGCATGGTCTGCTCCCCTTCGCCCAGCACCAGGTAGTCGATGGCCGCAAAGCGGTCCAGCAGTGGCGGGCCCATGGTGCAGGCGTGGGCGCCGCCGAACACGGTAACCATCCGGTCGTTGCGCGCCTTGAGCGCCTCGGCGATCCGGTTGCCCTCTAGAAACGATGAGGTGGTGCAGGAAAAGGCCACGACATCGGGGGCGCGATGGAGTATCTCTTCCACCAGCGCATCCTGGGGCAGTGGGGTGGCATAGCAGTCGATGATCTCGGACGCCACGCCATGGCGCTCCAGCCAGGCCATGATCGAGAGCAGCCCCAGGGGGGGCATCACGTTGAAGATGGTGGTGATGTCCGGCTTGCCTGCCAGAAAGTTGCTGCCGTAGGGGTGGACGAACAGAACCTTCATTGGCGGCGCACCCGGATGGCATCCTTGCTGTAGCTGACGATCCTGAAGCCGCGTTGGGTCAAACTGTTAGCCAGATAGAGCGGGTTTTCCGGGTAGCTGACCCGGAACTGGCCCAGGCCCAGATCCTCCACACCGGCCACCCAGGTGATCCGTTGCAGGGTGTCGCGGATGGCAAAGGTCTCGTCCGGGCTGTTGACCCCTTCGACCGTCACCGCCACCTTGGCAGCCAGCTCCCTGGTCCGCTGGTCGACCTTGGTCATAATGATTGGAACGGCGCGGTCGGCCAGGTTTCTGAGGGCAGCCGCCTGGGCATCGGCCGGTGTCGGAGCCAGGCCGACCGCCTCTTCGCTGCCGGCCGCCAGGATAGTCAACTGGTCACGTCCGTCACGGGTCAGCAGGCGATAGTTCAGCCGTACCGTCACCGTGGTGAACGGCATGCTGATGCCGTAGCCCACATCCTCGCCACGGCTGGTGGATATTGTCGGCTCGATGCGGCCGATCAGGATGGTGTTGGTGCGGTAGCGGTAGGCCAGGGAGCGCAGGGCGAGGAAGTTGCCATCCTTGAGTGCCCGGTCCATGTCGGCCGCCTTGATGCCGGGGCCGGCGGCCAGATCGCGCACCGTAAACCCCTTCTGAATCAGGGCGTTGTTCAGCGCCTCGCTGAAGCTGGTGCTGTCGTCGTACTGCGTCTGTTTGCCGCCAGACAGCTGTCGGGCCGGCACAAACACCGCCACGGCGCTGTTCAGTGCCAGCGGAGCAATTGCATCCCGCGCCTGTGCCGGTTCAACGCAGGCCGCAACCCGCACGGTGATACTGTCACCATTGTTCTGCTCCTTGATCAGGCGATGGCTGGTCACCACACCCTGGGTGCGGGTGGTGATGATATCATCCAGCAGGGCCGAATCCTCAATAATGGTGCGGCTGTTGACCTCCACACCCGCCACCTGCTCCACAGCGGCCCATTTGGCGCGATTCATGGCTTCGATCCTGGCCGAAGGCAGATCGCCCCGCACAATCACCGCCTCTCCCTCGTTCTCCACACAGAGCGGCTTGGCAGAAACAGGGCAGGGCAGGGTGGTCAGCGCCAGAGCAAGACAAAGCGCTGCAGGTATGATCGAACGTACCATAGTGGCCTCCAGCAGACAGTATGGCTTATCTATACTGTAAAAACCGTATCCGTGCAAAGTCGAAAACCTGTAGCAACACCACTGGACAGACCATTCTCGGCTGGTATACTCTTTGACTACGCCGTTGAAAACGCTGTACCCGTTTGCCCCATCTTGCCACACAGTCAGGAACCCTACACCATGCCGATCAGCGTCTTTGATGCCATCAAACCGGCTATCAGCAGCCTGCTGGGAGATGCCGCCATAGCCTTTGTACCAGTTGACGAGTCGGAGACTACGCCCCACGGTGTCGAAGGTGGTCTGACGCAGACCATCGACATCGAGGGACGCAGCTATGCCTTCTCTGCTGTCAGGCCCGGTCTCCCCTTTACCAAAACCGAAACGCGCTTCTGTCATGAGCTGCTGGCGGCCTTCTCGGGCCTTTACAGCGGTTTCAAGCTTGAAGGGTTTGTCGCCCACTTTCGTACCGCCCTGTTGGCCTCCATCATGGATATCACTGTGGCCCGCTTTCTGCGGGGCGACAGCAGCAAAGGCTTTTGGCCGATCCAGCAGCTGATCCAGCTGCTCAAAAATCTCTCCTATCAGCGCTACGAAGGCAAACCGGCCACCACCGGCTTTCTGGTACACCGCACCACTGAACCGGCCCTGCGCAAGACCTTCCGGGCCCGTGGCCACAACTTGATTCCGTTGCAGCCACATCAGGGCATCTCACCCAATTTTCTGGAGAACCCGCTCACCTATCGCTTCATTGACGGCAACAACCTGTTCTTTGTGGCCGGCATCCAGATGCAGGTGATCGGTGTCCTGCGGACATCACCCACTATCGTTCAGGCCGATATCGAACGGCTGACCCAGCGTGAGATGTTTTCGATGGTCAGGCGGGCCGGCAGCGGTGCCTTTGCCATCACCGTCAATGAGGTCTCCGAGATCGAGGTGCTGATCAGCCCGGGCAAGCTGCTGATCCGCCGCAAGGGGATGTGGGCGATCTTTGATCCGGATATCTTCCGTTCCTTCCTGGGGGATGAGATGGACCAGGAAACCGTGGATGACCTGCTCTGGACGGTCTATGCCGTCTCCAAGCTGCGTCACGGCACCGTCATCCTGATCCATGCCGGCACGGCCCGTCAGCTGGCGCCGCTCAAGAAAGGTTCGGTGGGGGGCGATGACCCGATTGTGCGCCTATTGATCAGCCGGGTCAAAGGGCAGGGGATTGCCGCTTTGAAACAATCCGGCACCCTGCTGCGGATACTCTCCTCCGACGGTATGACGGTGCTGGACCCCCATGGCAAACTGCTGGAGACCGGCTTCATCATCGACACCTCCCATGCCCGCGAGATGGTGATCGGTGGCGGCCGTACCACCGCCGCCATTGCCGCCTCCTTCTTCGGCAAGGTGATCAAGGTGTCGCAGGATGGCCCGATCGAGCTGTATCAGGATGGCAGGCTGGTCTATCGGTTTGGCTAATACCGGCTAATACACCTGCAGAACGGTTGGGCTTGCTTGTCGTTTTTGCCGTATTTTTTAGGACGTTTTTGCTTTTTGTTAAATTTATAATATTAGATTGTTAGCTGTGCGAGTGACGGAAAAAACGACAAAATGTCGTTTTTGACAGAAATTTAGGGTGTCTAATAAACGTTGGGCTATACCAAGGATTTATAAATATGACATTTCCTATTCTTGAATACGACTCAACTCGTATAGCTTTTATTGAACCTTCAAAGGTCATCAAACCTCTGGACATGCCTGAGCTTTGTGTAATCTGCTTTTTCAGAGAAGTGATCGATAAAGTGGTAATCGAGCACAATGCAAAGGTATTGGTAACAGACTATTGGGAGGATGGACCTCATCCCATTTATGAAATTGAATACTGTGACCAGCGATTGGCATTCTTCCATCCAGGTGTCGGCGCTCCACTGGCTGCAGGCCTGCTCGAAAAGGTCATCGCTTATGGTTGTCGTAAATTCATGGTTTGTGGAGGTTGTGGAGTTCTTGACAAGCCTATAACGGTTGGTACCTTGGTTGTTGTATCCAGCGCAATTCGCGACGAAGGCGTTTCGTATCATTACCTGCAGCCAAGTCGAGAAGTGTTTGCGCACGAAGCGGGGGTGAAGGCCCTTGTAAACACCCTGAGCAATACGAACGTTCCGTATCATATCGGTAAAACTTGGACGACCGATGCGCCTTTCAGGGAGACACCGGATAGAATTGCCATGAGAAAAGAAGAAGGCTGTCTTACAGTAGAAATGGAAAGCGCTGGGATGATGGCAGTTGCTCAATTTCGTGGTGTAGTCCTAGGGCAGGTATTATATGGCGGTGACGATTTGAGCTGTTTAGAATGGGATGAACGTTCATGGCAATCAAGAGCCGCCATACGCGAGAAGCTTTTCTGGCTGTGTGCAGATGCCGTTTTACGTACCTGAGCAATGCGAACGAGAACAGCTTTTCCCCGGAGGTTTTTATGTTGCAGGAGAAAATGATAGAGCGCGTCCGCGAGCTTTGTGTGCAAGATGCCCGTATTGAGGGCGCGTTTATGTTCGGTTCATTTGCAACTGGAGAGGGCGACCGATTCTCCGATATTGAATTTATATTATTCTTTAAAGATGAGAGTTTCCCCAATATCGATCAGGAACACTGGGTTGCACAGATTGAAACGCTTGAGCTTTATTTTGCCGATGACTATGGACATCATACTGCGATTTTTACAAACCTGGTCCGGGGTGAGTTTCATTTCGAACCGGCATCAAGAATTCCGATTATCGAAACATGGCAAGGATATGCCTGGTTCCCTTCTCTAGAGTCAACGATCATTGTCGATCGAACAGGCGCAATCGAAAGATATCTGCGCCCCTTTGTCGGGAATCCTCCCGATCGCAATACGACCACCGAGGTAATGTCGGTTGCGGCTAACTTCATAAACCTGGTGCTGTTTGGAATAAACGTGCTGGCAAGAGGAGAATTTGCAAGAGCCTGGGCCTTATTGAGCGACAGTCACAGTAATCTACTCAAATTGGTCCGTCTGGCAGAAGGAACAACAGAGCATTGGCCAACCCCATCAAAGGGGCTGGAAAAAGATATCTCCGTGGAAGCATATGGGCGCTACCGTTCCTGTACAGCCGACCTCGATCAAGCAAGACTTTGGCATGCTTACCGTGAGACGTGGAAGTGGGGTTGCGAGTTGATGAAAAGAGCAGCACGAAACGATAACATCAGCTTACCTACAACAATTATCGAAGAACTCACCAAGCGCATCGAAACTGGGATAGATGCATGAGTATTGAACCAACCAGCCCAACAAAATAATCCACCGGACGGCTTTCAGCCGCCGGTGATCCTTACGTTAGGCATTGGTGACTCAGATGCAATCCATCCGCAGAAAAGACCGCAAAATTAGCTCCCAGGAAACCGCTGAATTACTCGCTTCTGCCGAATACGGCACCTTGTCGACGGTCGGCAAGGACGGGCAGCCTTACGGCGTGCCACTGAGCTACGCATACAATAATGGATGCATCTATTTTCACTGTGCACTGAGCGGACAGAAGCTAGACAACATCGTAGACAACCCAAGAGTTTCTTTTTGCGTGGTTGGTACGACCAAAATCCTGCCAGATAAATTTGGAACCGAGTATGAAAGTGCTGTGGCTTTCGGCATTACCTCGGAGATATTCGGGCAAGAACGCTACAATGCGCTTATTCTCTTGCTGGAAAAATATTGCCGGGACTTCATCGAAGAGGGAAAACAGTACATCGAGGCCAAGGACAAAGTTACAAGAGTTTTCAAAATTGAAGTCAGCCATATCAGCGGCAAAGCCAGAAGGTAACTTTGTCAAACAGGCCTAACGGCTCAATCAACTCGGACTGGCTTACTCTGCGCTGAATTTCACCAGTTCCTCAGTCGTCAGTTGGTCGGCAGTTCAGGCAGCATCGCTTCGGCATCGCCAGCCGGTTATCTCGTGAACGTTAGACCATAGCCGAACCTAGTTACCCCCAAAGGATATTTTCATCATGGTAGACATCCCACGGATATTCAATATCACCGAAAGCGCTCACCGTATCCACAACCCGATCACACCAGATAAACTCGCCACGCTTGGCGCAGCACTGCGTCTAGCACCAGGAACGAGGGTTCTCGACCTTGGTAGCGGTTCGGGGGAGATGCTGTGTGCCTGGGCACGTGATTACGGAATTATCGGCACCGGCATTGATATGAGCCAGTTGTTTACCGAGCAGGCACGACTCCGTGCTGTAGAGCTTGGTGTCACCGATCAGGTAACGTTTATTCATGGCGATGCTACGGGCTATATTTCTGAAGAGAAGGTCGGTGTGGCAGCCTGTGTCGGCGCCACCTGGATTGGCGGTGGAGTCGCGGGTACTATCGAGCTGCTGGCGCGGAGCCTGCGCACCGGAGGGATCATCCTGATTGGTGAGCCCTACTGGCGGCAGTTGCCGCCGACAGAAGCTGTTGCCAAGGGGTGTCTCGCTAACGCGATCTCTGACTTTCAGATGCTTCCGGGACTTCTCGCGTCTTTTGGCCAGCTTGGCTACGATGTTGTTGAGATGGTTCTGGCCGATCAAGACGGTTGGGACAGATATGAAGCGGCAAAGTGGCTCACTATGCGCCGCTGGCTTGAAGCCAATCCCGACGATGAGTTGGCCAAAGAGGTTCGCGCTCAATTGACCTCGGAGCCTGTGCGTTACGCCACCTATACGCGTGAATACCTGGGATGGGGAGTGTTCGCCCTGATGGCACGGCACTAGGGGGCGCTGTCTGATGGATTAATCAACTCGGACTGGCTTATTTGTAGGATATACAAAAGGGCAGCACAGCTTGACGCTGTCTGCCCTTTTGTAATTAGTAGCTGCAGAAGCAGGAGCTTATTTGGCCGCCTTCACCATCAGCTCGCTGACCAGCTTGGTGAACTTGAGCGGATCTTTGATCGGCGTGCCTTCGGTCAGCAGGGCTTGATCGTAGAGCAGGTCGGCGTAGTCCAACAGCCGGGCGTCGTCGGCGCTCTGCTGGTACATGTCGCCCATGACCCGCACGATCTGGTGATCTGGGTTCAGCTCCAGCACCCGCTTGGATTCAGGCACGGCCTGATTCATGGCCCGCATGATCCGCTCCATGTTGGCGTTCATGCCGTAGTCGTCAGCCACCAGGCAGCAGGCGCTGTCGGTCAGGCGGTTCGAGAAACGCACCTCTTTTACCTTGCTCTCCAGGCGGTTCTTGATCAGCTCCAGCAGGCTGCCGAACTCCTTCTTGGCCTCCTCCTGTTTCTTTTCTTTCTCCTTCTTTTCCTCTTCGCTGTCCAGGTCCACATCGCCCCGGTCAACGGCCTTGAGTTGCTTTTCCTGATATTCGTGCAGCGACTGCACCACCCACTCGTCCACCGGGTCGGTCATGAACAACACCTCAAACCCTTTGGCGTTGAAGGCCTCCAAGAGCGGCGACTGCTCCAGGGCGGCCCGCTCCTCGCCGGTGATGTAGTAGATCTCTTTCTGGTTCTCCGGCATCCGCTCTACGTACTGCTTGAGCGAGACAAATGCGCCTGCCTCGGTGCTGCTGCTTTGGAACAGCAGCAGCTCCTGCAGCTTCTCCTTGTTGGCAAAGTCGAAGTGCAGACCTTCCTTCAGCACCGGGCCGAACTCCTTCCAGAAGGTCAGGTACTCGTCGTACTCTTTTTCCTTCAGATCAGTGAGGGTGGAGAGGACCTTGTTGACCAGGCTCTTCTGAATCCGCTTGATCTGCACATCTTCTTGCAGGATCTCGCGGGAGACGTTGAGCGGCAGGTCGGATGAATCCACCACGCCGCGTACGAAGCGCAGGTAGTCGGGCAGCAGGGCGTCGCACTTCTCGGTGATGAAGACCCGCTTCACATACAGCTGGATGCCGCGCTTGCGCTCTGCCATAAACAGGTCGAACGGCTTCTTGGCCGGCAGGTAGAGCAGGGCCTTGAACTCGCTGGTGCCCTCGGCGGCAAAGTGGATCGTCTTGAAGGGGTCCTCGAAGTCATGGGAGACATGCTTGTAGAATTCCTTGTATTCCTCTTCGCTCACCTCGCTCTTGGAGCGGGCCCAGATCGCCTTCATGGAGTTTAAGGTCTGCTCCTCGGTCTTCTCGATGGTGCCGGCCCCTTCGATCTCCTTGCCGTCCGGATCGCGGGGTACCTCGCTGCGGGTGATGTCCATGCAGACCGGATACTGGATGAAGTCGGAGTACTTCTTGACGATCGAGCGGATCTTCCACTCGTCCAGGTACTCCTTGAATTCGTCCTTCAGGTGCAGCACGATCTCGGTGCCGCGCTCGGCCTTGGTGCAGTCCTCGATGGTGTAGGAGCCGTCGCCCAGCGATTCCCAGCAGGTGCCATGGGCCGCATCACCGGCCCGGCGGGTGGTGAGGGTCACTTTATCCGCCACCATGAAGGAGGCGTAGAAGCCGACCCCGAACTGGCCGATCAGTTCCGGCTGCTCAGCGGTAGCGGCGTCCTTCATGGCCTGCATGAACGATTTGGTGCCAGACTTGGCGATGGTGCCGATGTTCTCCTCCACCTCGGCCATCGACATGCCGATACCGTTGTCGCGGATGGTCAGGGTGCCGTTGTCTTTGTTGGGGATCAGCTTGATCTTCCAGTCGCTGTTGCCCTCCAGGATCGCTTCGTTGGACTGGGCCTCGAAGCGGGCTTTGTCAATGGCGTCGGATCCGTTGGAGATCAGCTCCCGCAGAAAGATGTCGCGGTTGGAGTAGAGTGAGTGAATCACGAGATCCAGCAACTGCTTTACTTCGGTCTGGAACTGTTTGGTGGCCTTGGACATGGTACGAAGACTCCTCCTGAACAAGATATAATTTCAATTGATAAGCATCCCCAGCGCCAATTTCAAGGGGCGGGCAACTATAGGGTGGAATCGGTTGAAATGCAAGGCTTGTCGGGAGTTAGCAATTGACGAACCTGGCCAAAAGCAGGTATATAAGACGATTCAATGCTGACCAAAAAACTGTACATAGCCACCTTCGGCTGCCAGATGAATGTGAATGACTCTGAGCGGATCGTGACCATGCTGGCCGAGTTGGGGTATGCCCCCACCGAGCATCTGCGTGAGGGTGACCTGATCCTGTTCAATACCTGCACCGTGCGGGGCGGCGCCTCTGACAAGGTCCATCAGCACTTGGCCAACCTGCGCAACCTGAAGAAGAAACGGCCCGCTACCCTGATCGGCATCGCCGGCTGTGTGGCCCAGGAAGAGGGGGATCGGCTGCTTAACGACTATCCCTGGCTGGATATCGTGGTCGGCACCCATAATCTGCATCTGGTAAAGGATATGGTGCGGGATGCCGAGAAAGGCGCGCGGCGCAGCGAGACCGATTTCCTGGACAGCAGCCAGCGCCTGGACCTGTTCCCGCCCATCGCCGGTATCAACCGCTCTTCGGCCTTTGTAACGGTGATGCAGGGTTGCGACAACTTTTGTGCCTACTGTATCGTGCCCTATGTGCGTGGCCGCGAGATCAGCCGCCGCTTTGACGAGATCATGCTTGAGGTGCGCGAACTGGCCGACCAGAGGGTGCAGGAGATTGTCTTGTTGGGGCAGAATGTCAACTCCTACGGCCTGAAAGGGGAGGGTCAGCCGCCCTTTCACGAGCTGCTGCGGGCCGTGGCCGAGGTGGCGGGGGTCAGCCGCATCCGTTTCATGACCTCGCACCCCAAGGATATGTCTGACCAGTTGATCGCCTGTTACGCCGATCTGCCCACATTGTGCGGCGCCTTGCATCTGCCGGCCCAATCGGGCAACAACCGTATCCTGAACGCCATGAACCGGGGCTACAGCCGGGAACGCTATCTGGAAACGGTTTACAAACTTAAAAGTGCCCGGCCCGATGTCAAGCTGACCGGCGATATGATCGTCGGCTTTCCAGGCGAGACTGAGGCGGAATTCGAAGAGACCCTCTCCCTGATGGAGGCGGTCAACTATTTTGACCTGTTCTCGTTTGTGTATTCACCCCGTCCCGGCACCAGGGCGGCTGAGCTGGCCGATGACCTGCCCAAGCAGGTCAAGCTGGAGCGGCTCGATCGCCTGCAAAAGCTGCAGCTGCAGCACAGCCGGGCCCACAACGAGGCCTATGTCGGCACCATCCAGCAGGTGCTGGTGGATGGGCTGGCCAAGCGGGAAGGGCAGGTCACCGGCCGGGTAGAGTCAGGCCGGATCGTCAATCTAAGCGGCACCCCCGACTTGATCGGCACGCTGGCTGAGGTGAGGATTTTAGAAGGTTACGCCAACTCCCTATTGGGAGAGCTGCTGTAATCTGTTTACATCTGAGAGGCATTCATGAGTACGACTGAAGCACCAACCACTCCCACCAACTTTCTGCGTACGATTGTCAGCGATGATCTCGCCAGCGGTAAGCATCAGTCCGTGGTGACCCGTTTTCCGCCGGAGCCCAACGGCTATCTGCATATCGGCCACGCCAAGTCGATCTGCCTCAATTTCGGCCTGGCCCGCGATTTCGGCGGGGTCTGCCATCTGCGCTTTGACGACACCAATCCGGTCAAAGAAGATAGCGAGTACATTGCATCCATTAAAGAAAGTGTACGCTGGCTGGGGTTTGACTGGGGCGAGCATCTCTACCACGCCTCGGAGTACTTTGAGCAGCTCTATCAGTGGGCTGAATACCTGATTGAGCAGGGCAAGGCCTATGTGGATGACCTGCCCCCGGAGCAGATGAAGCAGTACCGCGGCACCTTGACCGAACCGGGCACCGAGTCCCCCTTTCGCAGCCGTTCGGTTGAGGAAAATATCGACCTGTTCCGCCGCATGCGGGCCGGTGAGTTCGCTGACGGCACCAAGGTGTTGCGGGCCAAGATCGACATGGCCTCGCCCAATATGAACCTGCGCGATCCGGTGCTGTACCGGATCCTGCACGCCAGCCACCCCCATGTGGGCAATGCCTGGTGCATCTACCCGATGTACGACTTCACCCATGGCCAGTCCGATGCGATTGAAGGGATAACCCACTCGATCTGCACCCTGGAGTTCGAGTCCCATCGACCGCTGTACGAGTGGTTTCTGGAGCAGCTGCCGGTACCCTCCAAGCCCCGTCAGTACGAGTTTGCCCGCCTGAACCTCTCCTACACCGTGATGAGCAAGCGCAAGCTGCAGGAACTGGTGCAGACCGGCCTGGTCAACGGCTGGGACGACCCGCGCATGCCGACCATCATGGGACTGAAGCGACGTGGTTATACCCCCGGTTCAATCCGCACCTTCTGTGATCGGATTGGGGTAGGGCGTAGTGATGCCTGGATTGGCTATGAAGTCTTGGAGGAGTGTGTCAGAAACGATCTGAACGAAACCGCTTTGCGTGCCATGGCTGTGCTGCACCCGATCAGGTTGATCATTGATAATTATCCCGAGGGGGGCAGCGAGGAGCTTGAGGTTGCAAACCACCCGGCGAAGCCGGAGCTGGGCAGTCGCAAAATCCCCTTTTCTCGTGAAATACTGATTGATGGCGACGATTTTATGGAAGATCCCCCTAAGGGATTCCATCGTCTGACAGTGGGGGGGGAAGTCAAGCTGAAGTACGCGTACGTAGTCAAGTGCACCGGCATGATTAAGGACGAACAGGGTCGGATCATCGAGTTGCATGGCGAGTATGACCCCGGCTCCACCAACGGTCCGGTTACCTCCGATGGTCGTAAGATCAAGGGGGTGATCCACTGGGTCTCAGCACCCCATGCCGGTCAGGTCGAGGTACGCTTGTTTGACCGATTGTTCAGTGATGCCAACCCGGACCGAAGCGGGGCAGACTACAAACAGTTCCTCAATCCCGAATCCCTTTCGATCCTGCCGCAATGCCGGGTTGAGCCGTCACTGCTGCAGGCCGCACCGGGCCAGAGTTTTCAGTTTGAGCGCTTGGGCTATTTTTGTGCCGATGAGAAGGATTCACAGCCCGGCCAGCCGGTATTCAATAGAGTGGTTACCCTGCGCGACACCTGGGGCGGAAAGAACTAATCATGAGCGATGTAGCATACAAATCTGGCTTCGTGTCGATCATCGGCCGTCCCAATGTGGGCAAGTCCACCCTGCTGAACCGTATCCTGGGAGAGAAGATCGTGGCGGTCTCGGACAAGCCCCAGACCACCCGCAACGTGATCCGCGGCATCCTGTCCGACGAGGGCAGCCAGATCGTATTTGTTGATACACCCGGCATCCACAGTGCCCGTAACCGGATCAACAAGGCCATGGTTGATGCTGCCATGACCGCCGTGACCGGCATCGATCTGTTGCTGCTGGTGGTGGATGCCACCCAAAGGATCGACGAGCCGTTTGTAAAGGATATCTGTACCAGAGCCGGGGCCCCGGTCTGGTTGGTGCTGAACAAGATAGACCAGGTGGAACCCAAGGAAAAGCTGTTCAGCCTGATAGAGGGCTACACCAGGCTGCATGCCTTCCCCGAGATCATCCCGATTTCGGCCCAGAGCGGCAGTAACGTGGAACGGCTGGTGGGGTTAGTGCGGGAGCGGCTGCCGGAAGGGGAGGCACTCTTTCCTGAGGATATCCTGACCGACCTGCCGGAGAAGTTCATCTGCGCCGAGCTAATCCGCGAGAAGGTCTTCCGCCTGACCACCAAAGAGATCCCCTACGGCACCGCCGTGGTGGTGGAGGCCTTCCAGGAACGGGAGAACGGCGTGGTGGCCATCACCGCCACCATCATGGTTGAGCGTGACACCCATAAAGGGATCATCATTGGCAAGCGGGGCAGCATGCTCAAGAAGATCGGGGAGCAGGCCCGCCGCGATATCGAGCGACTGTTGGGCACCCGGGTCTTTCTGGAGCTGTTTGTCCAGGTGCAGGAACGCTGGACCGAGCGCACCGCCATGCTGCGGGAGCTGGGGTACGAATAGGCCCTGGTTTCTTGCTTGGCAACGGTCTGATCACTATGCTATATAACCAGCGTCCGCAGGTCGGCCGCAGTGCTCTCCGCACTGTGGCTTTTCTTGTGCATATCTTAAAACAAAGTTGGGAGTTTTGCCGTGTCGCATCACCGCATCAAATGGTCGCATCTGTCGCTGAAGCAATGTGCCTTGCTACTGCTCGTTGTCGTGTTTCTCTCCATGTTG
The DNA here is from genome assembly GCF_034008105.1 of Trichlorobacter sp. NCBI lineage: Bacteria > Pseudomonadati > Thermodesulfobacteriota > Desulfuromonadia > Geobacterales > Geobacteraceae > Trichlorobacter > Trichlorobacter sp. Next base: position 103,702 of record NZ_JAVEPN010000008.1, on the reverse strand, counting down.
TTTGTCGCCGGCTGTCAGGACCGTAAGCCTCCATCGTTGCCATCGTCGAATGTGGCGCAGCAAGTTATGTCGTCAACCGGCTTCCCGTCGCCTTCATCGTCAAAAATAGCACCCTTTGAGCACCACAGTACGGTTTTGGGCACTGAATTGGCGCCACTTCAGATGTACAGCAGCGCCAAGGGCAGGGTGAAGATCAAGTATAATTCCGGTGAAGACCCGGAGTTTGCCGCCCGCAAAGGGTGGCCAAAAAAGCATCCCGCACCGTTGCCGGGGGCGATCCTGCCCCAGAAGCGGATTGTGGCCTACTATGGCAACCCGCTTTCAAAGCGGATGGGAGCACTGGGTGAGTTTCCCAAGGACGAGATGCTGCGGCGGCTGAAAGCTGAGGTTGCCAAGTGGGAAAAGGCTGACCCGGCAACTCCGGTGCAGCCGGCCTTGCACCTGATAGCGGTGGTGGCCCAGGGTGAACCGGGTAAATCAGGTAAATATCGGATGGTCATGCCGGATGAGATCGTTAATCAGGTCTATGGCTGGGCCAAGGAGATCGGGGCAATCCTGTTTATCGATATCCAGACCGGCCATGACGACATCAGGGCCGTACTGCCGCGTTTTGAACATATCCTCAAAAACCCGGATGTGCATCTCGGTATTGACCCTGAATTTAACCTGATCAGCAGCCTGGCCAAGCCAGGCAAAAAGATCGGCACCTATGACGCTGCTGATATCAATTATGCCAGCGGCTATCTGAAGGAGCTGGTGAATAAGTATCAACTGCCGCCCAAGGTGTTGGTGGTGCATCGTTTTACCCGTAATGGTGTGACCAACGCCGACAAGATTGTGTTGCGGCCCGAGGTGCAGGTGGTGATGCATATGGACGGTTGGGGGGCGCCGTGGCTGAAGCGTGATTCGTACAAGGATTACATTGTCGCCGAGCCGGTTCAGTTTACGGGCTTCAAGTTGTTCTATCACAACGACACCAAGAAGGGCGATCCGTTGATGCTGCCCCAGGATGTTCTCAAGCTTAATCCCAAGCCGCTCTATATCCAATATCAGTAGGGGTGTGCAGACAAACAATACCTTATTTAGAGATACATAGCGTACTTTACATAATATATCTTATGGGCGCTATAGGGGTGGTTATCGATAAAACTTGCAAAACATGCTGAATGTAGGTACTGTTGCACGTTGTCGAATTTGTTGAAAAAGGAGCTTGCTGCTGCATGAGCAAAGAAGAAGCGATTGAAGTTGAAGGCACGGTGATCGAGCCGCTGCCCAATGCGATGTTCCGGGTTAAGCTTGAGAATGATCATGTTGTTCTGGCTCACATCTCCGGCAAGATGCGTAAGTACTTCATCAAGATCCTGCCTGGCGACAAGGTCACGGTGGAGCTCTCTCCCTACGACCTGAGTCGTGGCCGGATCACCTATCGCGCCAAGTAGCACATACAGTTTGACATACTTTAAAACTCATGCCTGACAGTTCCTGTAGTGCATGAGTTTTTTGTTCTTAACTATTTGATTTTAAGGAGATTGTATGCTGTCTGTTGCTGATTTGAAAAAAGGCACCAAGCTGATCATTGATGGTGACCCCTATCTGGTGACCGCCTTTGATTTTGTTAAACCCGGCAAGGGCCAGGCACTGTACAAGTGCAAGATGAAAAACATGATCAACGGGGTAACCCTTGATCGCACCTATCGCTCCGGTGAAAACTTCGAGCCGGCTAGTATGGATGAACGGGACATGGAGTATCTCTATAAGGAGGGTACTCACTATACCTTTATGGACCAGCAGTCCTATGAGCAGGTGGTGATGGAGGAAGAGACCGTGGGCGACTCCAAGAACTTTCTGCTGGAAAACACCAAGGTGTCGGTGCTGCTGTTCGGTGAAAAGCCGATCGGTGTTACCCTGCCCAACTTTGTGAACCTGCGGGTTGTTCAGACCGACCCCTGGCTTAAGGGCGACACCTCCGGCAGTGATTCCAAGCCGGCCACCCTGGAGACCGGTTACGTACTGCGGGTACCGCCTTTCATCGAAGAGAACGAGCTGATCGTGATCGACACCCGTACCGGCGAATACTCGACCCGCGTGAAAGGCTAGCATGATGCACTCGGCCCTGATACTCCGGGCTCAGGTGGTGCAGGCCATACGTCAGTTTTTTGTGAAGCGGGGGTTTCTCGAAGTGGAGACCCCTCTTCTTATTCCGGCCAATGCACCTGAAGACTATATTGATCCGATAGCTGCCCTGCCCTCCTGGCAGCTGCAAACCTCTCCCGAAATCTGCATGAAACGCCTGCTTTGTCGGGGGCATCAAAGGATCTTCCAGATCAGTCACTGTTGGCGCGCCGACGAACGGGGTTCTCGTCATCTATCGGAGTTCACCATGCTGGAATGGTATCGAGCCGATGCTGATTATCATGACCTGATGGATGATTGTATCAGTCTGTTGCGTCAGGTGGCGCAACAGTGTACCGCAGACGGCAATTTCACCCGTTTCAGTAAAAAAATTGACCCAAAGCCAGAATGGGAGAATGTCAGCGTCCAGGAGGCATTTTTGCGTTTTGCGCAGGCCGATGCCCTGGCCAGCGCCGAAAACGACCTCTTTGACGAATTGCTGGTGTCGCGAATTGAGCCTGCTCTGGAGAATATTCCGGTGCCGGTCATCATGACCGACTATCCGGCTCAACTGGCCGCCTTGTCGCGAACTAAGGTTGATGATCCTCGCTTTGCGGAGCGCTTTGAGTTGTATCTGGCTGGTCTGGAGCTGGCCAACGGTTTCAGCGAACTGAACAACCCCCAGGAACAGCGGGCACGCTTTGTGGAGACCAATCGCAGGAGAGCTGCGGCTGGTCGCTCAACACTTCCGTTGCCTGAGCGTTTTCTGAATGAGCTGTCGGTCATGCCCCCTTCGGCCGGCATCGCCCTGGGGGTTGATCGACTGGTAATGCTGGTTGCCGGGTTGGATTCGATTGATGACGTGGTGGCCTTCCGGCCCGAGGAGTTGTAAACCATGCTGCAATTCAGTTTACTGCATAAAGACCGTTCATCAGCGGCCCGCTTGGGTATGCTGACCACCAGTCGTGGCGAAATTCCTACCCCGATATTCATGCCGGTGGCTACCCACGGGGCCATGAAGCCGCTGACTCCGGTGCAGATTGAGGAAACCGGCGCCAAGATCATCCTTTCCAACACCTATCACCTGCACCTGCAGCCGGGGGAGGGCTTGGTACAAAAGGCAGGCGGCCTGCACCGTTTTATGGCCTGGGACAAGCCTATTCTGACCGATTCAGGCGGTTTTCAGGTCTTTTCTCTGCCAAAAAAGCGGATCACTGAAGATGGCGTTTTTTTTAAGCATGAGCTGACCGGTGAAGAGATCTATCTTGACCCGGCCGCTGCGATCCGCATCCAGCAGGATCTGGGGTCGGACATCATGATGGCCTTTGACGAGTGCATCCCCTACCCCTGCGACAAAAAGTACGCCGAGCAGTCCACCAAAAAGACCATCCGCTGGCTGAAGGAATGCCAGAAGGCCTGGACCAGTCCGGATCAGGCCCTGTTTGGCATTGTGCAGGGCAGCGTGTATGAAGATCTGCGCATGATGTGCGCCCGTGAGATGGGCAAACTGGATCTGCCAGGCTACGCCATCGGCGGGGTCTCGGTGGGCGAGGGGCTGGAGCTGCTGAAAAAGGTGGTGGGCTGGACTGCGCCCCATCTTCCTGAACATAAGCCGCGCTACCTGATGGGGGTCGGCCTGCCGGAGGATATCCTGGAGAGCGTTGAGCGGGGTATGGATATGTTCGACTGCGTGATTCCCACCCGCTATGCCCGCAGCGCTACCCTGTTCACCCGGCGGGGCAAAATCCGTCTGACCAACAAGAATTACAAGCGGGATTTTTATCCGATTGATCCCTCATGTTCCTGCTATACCTGCCGCACCTTCAGTCGGGCCTACCTGCATCACCTGTTCGTGGCCAATGAAGTGCTGTCGGCCGTGCTGTCGGCCATCCACAACATCAGCTTTTACTTGACCATGATGGCGGAGATACGGCAGGCCATTGCCGACAACCGCTTTATGGCCTACAAAGGGGCGTTTTTGCAGGAATACCTTGGAGGGGACAAGCAGGGGCAGGGCCGAAAAGGGTAAGCCGGATTATCGCTTCCGCTTCTTCTCCATTTCTAGATCAAGGTCTTTCAAACGTTCGATGTTTTGACGCAACTCTCTGTTTTCACGTATTAATTCCCTGTTTTCACGCAGCAGGTGTGTAATCTGTTCCCGGTCACGATCACGCCCCCCTTTGGGGCTGGTCAGCCAGGCAAGCAGCAGATTGGCCTGCGGCGTCCAGCTACTTTGGGGGTGTTCTTTACGCAACCGCTCCAGTAGCGCCTGAGCACGCGGCGCACTCTTGGGACCCACTTCTTCGGTGATCAGCAGCAAGGATAGCCTGAAGATCGCCTCGTCCGTTACTCCGCTGACTGCTGGTGCATTGACCACATCTTCAAGCAGATCATGGGAACGCCGTACCTCCCCCGCCTTGAGCATCTCAAGGCTGGCGCTGAGTTGTTGTTCCTGACGGTTTTGCCAGCCCAGTCCCGTACAGCCGGCTAAAAACAGTGAAGATACGGTTAAAACTGTTTGTAACTGCCGTCGAGTCAGCTTAACCACTGCCTGCCTCCCGCACGATGATGTAGTTACTGCCCGATGATTCCTTGACCCGGTCCTTGACTTCGGCGGCTGCCGTGGCGATCTCGGCTGCCGTGCTATATTTACCAGGCTGACAGTTCAGGACCGCAATCGAGATGGTCACCAGCGGGAAACGACGGGCAACGCCATAGCGGTCAACCCCTTCAATAAATCCGGCTGCCCGGTCATGTTCCGAATAATAGCGCGGTATCATGGCGTCGAAATCCCGGATAATGGTCTGGCAGGCGGTCTTGGCAAGCATATGGTTGATAATAACCACAAAGTCGTCACCGCCGATATGCCCCACAAACGCTTCAGGATCTCCCAAGCCCTCAACCACAGTATGGATTAGATAACCGGCCTCCTTGATCAGTTCGCTGGCTTTGATGTAACCATAGTGATCATTGTATGACTTGAAGTTATCCAGATCGAGGTAACACATGGCAAAGGGTTGCTGTTCCCGTAGACGTTTGGTGATGGAACGCTCAATAGCTATGTTGCCCGGCAATCTGGTCAGTGGGCTGGCATCAAGGCTGATCTGCTCGAGCTCCTTCAGCCGTTGCCCCATCCGCATGAAATCCTGGGCCAGGGTGCCGATCTCATCACCGGCAGGAATCTGGGGGTCGTGCTCGAAATCACCGGCAGCAATACGGTGCGTTGCCTGCTGTAGTTTGTTGATTGACGTGGAAAAAGTATACACAAGCACGACAGCAACCACCACCGACAATGCGACACCGCTGAACGCCAGGACAAGTGCCCAGGCAGAGGTTTGGGCCTCCTTTGATTTTGCAGCCATCAGCTTTTGTTCCAGGATCTGTTGCTGTTCAGCGCGGAGGCGTTCGATGGCCGTCTCCACCGTAACAGCAGCTGATTTGAGTGCAGACTCACGCACTGATTTTTCATTGAAGAGTTTGACGGTTAAGGCGAGATAGGCGTCATGACTGGCGATGAGATGCGGCAGAGTGCTGAGTTGGGTCCGCTCCTTGAGCAGGTTGATCGACTTTTTGAAAACTTCAGCCTGACGAGCATGCACCTCAATCAGTTCAGCTTGGCCGAGGATCATGAATCTGCGAGCGGTTCGTTCCTGGGCCAGCATGCCGTCGCGTAATGTAATAGTCGCTGTAGCGGCAGCGAGGTCATTGTGGGCAATATCACCCACCGTGCGGTGCATGGTGGTGAGGCCGGCAATGGCATACACTAAAGCCGCCAGCATACAGGCGCCGTTGATGACGAAGCTTAAGATCAGTTTGCGCCTGAAGGGCAGGTGTAGATGCTTTCGCTTCTGCATAGGTGGGTGTATGCTACTCCAAACAGGTGTCTAAGGAAACACAAAACCTTTGCTGGTACGACTTTTCACTAGTGCTAATCGAGGAGTTTTTCGCATGTCTGATGACCGTACAAATCGCTTTGACCAGATTATATCCATTATGCGTCGCCTACGCGCACCGGGTGGCTGCCCCTGGGATGCTGAACAAACCCATGAGTCCCTCAAACGCTATCTGATTGAAGAGGCTTACGAGGTGCTTGAGGCCGTTGATAGCGGTTCTGACGAACACCTGAAGGAGGAGCTGGGCGACCTGTTGCTGCAGCCGGTGTTTCATGCCGCCATCGCCGAGGAACGCGGCAGTTTTACCATGGATGATGTGCTGGATACGCTGGCTGACAAATTGATCCGTCGCCATCCGCATGTCTTTGGTGATCTTGAGATTACCGACAGTCAGGCCCAGATTGAAAACTGGGAAAAGATCAAAAAAGAGGAAAAAGGCGAGGAACGGCGCTCGGCATTGGCTGGAGTGCCACCCCACCTACCCGCCTTGCTCAAGGCCCAGAAGATCACGGAAAAGGCCTCACGGGTCGGTTTTGACTGGGAGCATGTGGATCAGGTGATGGCTAAGGTGATGGAAGAGCTGCATGAGTTTGAGGAGGCATTGGCCAGCGGCAACCAGGAACATACCGAAGCAGAGCTGGGCGACCTGTTGTTTGCCATAGCCAACCTGGGGCGTTTCCTGGCCCTGGACACCGAGGAGGCGTTACGCAAGACGATCAACCGGTTCCAGAGCCGTTTTGGGTATGTTGAGGAGCAACTTCACACCAAGGGTATCAATCTTCAGGACGCTGGATTGGATCAAATGGATGCTTTGTGGGAAGAGGCTAAACGCAAGGAACGTAATATATGACTTTTCTCATGTAATCACCCGCTTCATGCAATTCCAGCGGGTTAAATCCTTATCCACACAATCTGTGGACAAGCTGTTGATAACGGTGTGGATGAATCGGAAAAGCAACACGCTTACAAACGATTTTTTCCCATTGCCTATTTTTTAATCACTTATTTTATATTGAAAAAACAGCTGGTTACGGCCTTGGTGCCTGATTACAGCAACTTCTGCAGCTAAAGTTGTGTCAAGGAAAATAAATTATTTTTGGATTAAAAGTTCCTGTGTAAAACAGTCGATTTTGGAAGCAGTTTTCTTGCCCATGAATTCAATACCTTCCAGGGACAATAGGATTTTTTTCATTGCTATGCCACCTGGTCCACTGTAGCCGGTTAAGGCACCCGATGTTGCGACTACCCGGTGACAAGGGATGATGATCGGGATTGGGTTGGCCGCCATGGCACCACCAACCGCACGCGCTGCCCCAGGGTAACCCGCCAGCTTCGCGAGACAGCCGTAACTGACAATCTGACCGTAGGGGATCTGCATGGCAAGCCTAAGTATCTGCTGCTGAAACCCGGTACGACCATGCAGATCAACCGGAAGTTGCGCAAAGTTGATCGGTGTATGATTGAAATAGCACTCCAGCAGCTCAGCTGCCCTGCGGGTGAGTGCTGAACTGTTGCAGTCCCCGGTGGTGCCTCCATCTTTAAACGGTGGCAATTCCAGGCGGCATATACCGATCTCGGTGGCAGCCACTAGGCCCACCCCATAGGGAGTCTGGAAAAAGGTCTGATAGATCATGCTAACCTCTGCCAAGCCTGCGCTTGAGGATAGCTCCGAATTCCAGCATTTCTTCTGACCTGAGCAGGTACATCACCACGCTGTAACAACCAACGGCAAGCAGCACCGCCAGAGCAAGTCCGCCTGCCTTCACAAGTTTCTGCCCATCCAGAGACCAATCTACCAGACCGATTGCCCACCAGGCGACTGTACCAGCCAGTAATGCCCCAACCAACGCGGAAAGCGCCGTGCGCAGCATCCGGCGTCCACCCAGCAGACCTGTCTTGCGACGCAGTAACCAGAACAGAAGCGACATATTGACCAGGGCAGACAGCGAAGAGGCCAGCGCCAGACCGCCATGCAAGAGCGGCCCCATCAGCCAGAGACTAAAGACCAGGTTGAGCAGAAAGGCTATGAAGGCGGTGGCCACTGGTGTTTTGGTGTCTTGCAGGGCGTAGAAGGCCGGAGCCAGCACCCGCACCAGGGCGACGCAGGACAGGCCCAGCGAATAGTAGATCAGCGCCTTGGCGGATTGCAGCGCCATGGTGTGATCGAACTGCCCACCCATAAACAACAGCGTCATCAGCGGCTCTGCACAGACCATCAGCCCTACCAAGGAGGGGATGGTTATAAACAGTGTCAAGCGGACTCCGTAATTAAGGGAGTCTTTCATAGAGCCCAGGTCGCCCTCAGCCGCCTGGCGGCTCATGGTAGGCAACACCGCCTGGGCCACCGAAACGGTGAAAACCCCCTGCGGAAACTCGAACAGGCGCTGGGCATAATAAAGATAAGAAACGCTGCCTTGCGGCAGCAGCGAGGCCAGTATGTTGCCAACAGTGATATTCAGGTAGTAGACCCCTACCCCCAGTGTGGCCGGCAGCATAAGCAGGGCGATCTTTTTAAGTTTGGGGTGGTTGAATCCGAAGTGCGGCTTGATCGGATAGCCCATCCGCCACAGCACCGGCAGTTGCAGGGCCAGCTGTATCAGCCCCCCCACCAGTACCCCTACCGCCAGGGCCGTTATCGGATACTGGTAGAGCGGTCGCAGCGCCAGGGCACAGACGATCATGGCAATATTCAGGAAGACGGTGGAGATGGCTGGTGTGAAGAAGTGTCGCAGGGTGTTGAGGATGCCCATGCACAACGCCACCAGCGCGATAAAGAACAGATAGGGAAACATCACCCGGTTTAGCAGCACAGTCAGTTCGAATTTGCCGGGGGTGGTGCTGAAGCCGGGGAACATCAGCTGAACGACCAGCGGCGAGCATACGATGCCCAGGGCGGTCACCAGGCCGATCACTATCGTTAACAGGGTAAAACAGAGATTGGCCAGTTCACGGGCTTTTTCTTCCCCTTCCTGGACGAGGGTCTCGGAAAAAGTCGGCACAAAGGCGGCGGTAAGCGCCCCTTCGGCGAAGAAGCGCCGCAACAGATTGGGAATCTGAAAGGCGGCAAAAAAGGCATCGGTGGCCATCCCGGCACCGAATAGCCGCGAGGTAACCATATCCCGCACCATACCCATAACGCGGGAGAGGATGGTAGCTGACCCTAGGATACCGGCAGCCTTGAGAATCCCTTTGCGCTCAGACATCGTCGCCCTCATCCGCCAACTCCAAGAGTCCCTGCGCCTCACCGCTGGGCAGTGCCTGCACATTTTTCAACTTGCGCTCCATCTGGCGGGTGCGGGTGGCGGCGGTTTCAATATGATTGCCGGCCTCTTGCAGTTTTTTGCGGGTTTTGTCCAGGATGTCGCTGAATTTGCCGAACTCGGTGCGTACTGCCCCCAGCAGGTTCCATACCTCGGCCGTACGCTTCTCAATCGCCAAGGTGCGAAAGCCAAGTTGTAAACTGTTTAACAGTGCTGCCAGGGTGGTGGGACCGGCTGCCATCACCTTAAACTCCCGCTGCAATGATTCGAACAGGCCGGGGCGACGCAGCACCTCGGCGTACAGCCCCTCGGTAGGCAGAAACATCACGCCGAAATCGGTGGTGTGAGGAGGGTCGAGATACTTGTCGCGTATATCCCCTGCTGCAGTCTTGATGGCTCGCTCAAGCAATTTGCCAGCCTCTTCTGCCGCAGCGACATCGGCCCGCTCCTGTGCCTCTACCAACCGCAAATAATCTTCTTGTGGAAACTTGGCATCTAGGGGCAGAAAGACGGCACTGCCCTCTTGTCCATCGCGTCCCGGCAGCTTGACGGCAAACTCCACCCGCTGGTTGCTGCCGCTGCGGGTCTCGACGTTGGTTTCAAACTGGCCTGGAGCCAGAATCTGTTCCAGTAGTGAAGCCAGCTGCACCTCGCCAAAGGTGCCGCGGGTCTTGACGTTGGTCAGCACCCGTTTTAAATCCCCTACCCCATTGGCTAGGGACTGCATTTCTCCCAACCCTTTCTGGACCTGCTCCAGCCGTTCGCTGACCAGTTTGAACGATTCACCCAGCCTTTTTTCCAGTGTGGCGTGCAGCTTCTCATCTACGGTGGCCCGCATTTGTTCAAGTTGCTTGGCATTGTCTTCCTGAATGGATTGGAGACGGCTCTGGAGTGTTTCGCGCAGTTTCTCCATCCGGGCATCGTTGGTGCTGGTCAGGGTCTTCAATTGATCGCCAAACAGCTCCAGCTGGTTCTTCTGCAGGCCGGCCAGTTCACTCATCCGTTGCAGCAGTCCGTCCCCCAATACCTTGACGGCATTCAGCGATTCCTCGCGCCCCTGTCGGCCTATGGCCTGTGCCTCCTCCCGTCCGCGGGCCAACTCTTCGCGCTGGGTGCGCTCATTACGCTCCAACAACCGCTCCAACGCCTCAAGGCGGGCTTCCAACGGGGATGGTGCAGCCCCCAGCCGCGACAGTTTTACCAACAGGATCACCAACAGCAGCAAACATGTGGCGGTTGCAGCTATGAGTAGCGCAAGTAGAGTTTCGGTCATATCGTTCTCCAGATCGATGCCGTAGCAAAAAACCGCCTGGCAGCGGTAGCTGCACCAGGCGGTTGTGATTGTATCAATGCAGGTACTCTATCACAGCTTTCGTTTGTCGATCACCCGGGCAGCCTTGCCTTCAAAGCGCGGGATGCTGTTAGGCTCAACCAGCTTGACGGTGATACCGACGCCAATCACCGACTCGATCCTCTTCTCAACCAACTCCAGAAAGGCCCGTTGACGCTTCATCTCGTCAAAGAAGATATGTTCGGTGACCTCAATGTTGACCTCCAGCACGTCGCTGGTGCCACGGCGATCAACAAGCAACTGGTAGTGGGGCTCGCAGCCTTCGATGGCGAACAGCACCTCTTCAATCTGGGAGGGGAAGACGTTGACCCCTTTGATGATCAGCATGTCATCGCTACGACCCATGGTCTTTTTCATCCGTACCGTGGTGCGGCCGCAGTCGCAGGGCTCGTAGTTTAAACTGGTGATGTCGCGGGTGCGGTAGCGGATGATCGGAAAGGCCTCTTTGGTAAGGGAGGTCAGCACTAGCTCCCCTACGCTGCCCGGAGGTAGCACGACACCGGTTTCAGGGTCGATGATCTCGGCTATGAAGGCGTCTTCCGAGATATGCATACCGTTTTTACAGGGGCACTCCCCAGCAACACCAGGGCCGATCACTTCAGAGAGGCCATAATTATCAGTAGCGCTGATCTGCAGTCGCTGCTCGATCTCATTGCGCATCGCCTCGGACCACGGTTCGCCGCCGAACAGTCCAACCTTAAGAGAGAGGGACTTGGGGTCGATGCCCTGCTTTTCCATCCGCTCGGCCAGGGTCAGGGCGTAACTGGGGGTACCCACCAGGACGCTGGATTTATAATCCTGCATGATCATCAGCTGTTTATCAGTATTGCCGCCGCCCATCGGTATCACGGCTGCGCCGATCGTTTCAGCACCATAGTGCAGGCCAAAGGCGCCGGTGAACATACCGTAGCCAAAAGTAATCTGGATCACATCGTCGTGCGTCACGCCGGCGGCGGTCATGAAGCGGGCCACCAGGTTGGACCAGGCCTTGAGGTCGTTCTTGGTGTAGCCCACCACGGTCGGTTTGCCGGTGGTGCCGGAAGAGGAATGGATGCGCACCACTTCTCGCAGCGGCACGGCAAACATGCCGTAGGGGTAGTTCAGCCGCAGATCCTCTTTGGTGGTAAAGGGTAGCTTGGACAGATCAGCCAGGGAGGTGATATCCTCAGGCACGATGCCCAGCTCATTGAACTTGTTCTGATAGCAGCGCACGTTCTTGTAGACCCGGTTCAGCGTGGCCTGCAAACGCTCCAGTTGCAGCTGTTCCAGTTCTTCGCGTGGCATGCACTCGTGCTGGGGATCCCATATGCCGCTCATCGGACACCCCCGCAGGCGTTGCGCACCGCCTCCAGCACTCGGGCGGCGGCTTCAGCCGGCGTCAGCAACAGCATTTCGCCCCCTGCCCGCTGCTTATACTCCACCTTGCCGTCGGCCAGGTTCTTGCCGCCCACCACGATCCGCAGCGGGATGCCGATCAGGTCATGGTCCTTAAACTTGAAGCCCGGGCGTTCGTCGCGGTCATCCAGCAAGACCTCGACTCCGGCAGCCTCCAACTGGTCATGCAGCTGTTGTCCCATGGCCAGGGCCGCCTCGTCCTTCTGGGCATTGATCACCACTACCGAACAATGGAACGGTGCCAGTGCTAGCGGCCAGATGACGCCGTTTTCGTCGTGGTTCTGCTCAATGGCGGCGGCCACGGTGCGACCAATGCCGATACCGTAACAGCCCATGAAGATGGTCTGTTCCTTGCCGTCTTTGTCCAGATAACAGGCGTTCATGGCGCTGGAGTACTTAGTGCCCAGTTTAAAGACGTGTCCGACCTCGATCCCGCGCCAGACCTCCAGGGTGCCGCTCTGGCAACGGGGACAGGGATCACCGGCACCGACCAGACGGATGTCGGCGGTGCGGGTGATGTTAAAATCACGCCCTTGATTTACTCCGCAATAATGTTGGTCAGTCTCGTTGGCCCCCACCACCACATCGGACATGGCGTTAACGGCATAGTCAGCCACGATCGGCAGTTCCTCCTGCAGGCCGATCGGCCCCAGGAAACCGGGCGGTGATCCGGTAAAACGCAGGACCTCGTCGTCAGTGGCCATCCGGATATCGTCCCATCCCAAATGGTTCTTCAGCTTCAGCTCATTCAGCTCGTGGTCGCCCTGCACCAGCGCCATCACGAACTGTCCTTCACCGTTGGAGCAGATCAGGGTCTTGACCAGCGTTGCCGGGGGCAGATTCAGGAATTCTGCCACCTCGGCAATGGTTTTTTTGTCGGGGGTATGCAGCTTGGTCAGCACCTGCTGGCCTGCTCCGCTCTGCGGCAGCGGCACGCCTTCGGCCTTTTCCACGTTGGCGGCATAGCGGCAAGCATTACAGGAAACAATGGCGTCCTCGCCGGAAGAGGCCAGCACCATAAATTCGTGGGAGGTTGAACCGCCAATGGAGCCGGTGTCGGCCTCAACGGCCCTAAAGTTGAGGCCGCAGCGTTCAAAAATTCGGTTGTAGGCCTGATACATCTTGTCGTAGGAGAGATCAGCCGCAGCGGAATCCACATCAAAGGAATAGGCATCCTTCATGATGAACTCACGGCCACGCATCAGGCCAAAGCGTGGACGGATCTCGTCGCGGAACTTGGTCTGTATCTGGTAGAAGTTGACCGGCATCTGGCGGTAGCTCTTGACCTCACGCCGGGCAATGTCGGTGATCACCTCTTCATGGGTTGGTCCCAGACAGAATTCGTTGTCCTTACGGTCTTTGAAACGCAACAACTCCTTGCCGTACTGTGCCCAGCGTTTGGATTCGATCCACAGCTCGGCCGGCTGTACGCCAGGCATCAGCAGCTCAATGGCGCCGGCCCGGTTCATCTCCTCCCGCACGATCTGCTCAAACTTGCGAATCGAGCGCAGTCCCAGCGGCATATAGGTATAGATACCAGCAGCAATCTTGCGGATCATGCCAGCCCGCATCATGAGTTGGTGTGATACAACCTCTGCATCGGACGGAGTTTCCTTAAGAGTTGGAATAAAAAAACTGCTATAACGCATTGCAATAACTCCGTATCATATCAATTTGTAACGACTGAGCATCTGAGTGACCGCCTCGCGACGAAACGGCTTGACAACATAATCGTCACAATCCCCTTCGAAAAAGGCGTTTTCAATATCCTGCGGCGAGTTGCACGCTGAAATCATGAAGACCTTGGTGCGGCCGCCCCGCTTTTGATCACGCTCCCGAATTTGGCGCAGGGTCTCGGTGCCATCCATAACCGGCATGATGATATCGAGGCAGATCAGTTCGTAGGGGGTGCTTGCAGCCACCGCGTTGTCGAGCAATGCTAAAGCCTCTTTGCCGTTTTCGGCCTGATCACAGGGGCCAAACTCTTCCAACAGCGTGGCCAGCATCATTCGACCCATTTCATCGTCGTCAACGATCAAACTACGCATAGACTTTTCCTCCATGATTACAGGCGGTTGATTTCTTCCAGCAGTGCATCGGCCAATTCAGCCTCAGCAACTTTGCGGACCACTTCTCCCTTACGGAAGATCAGCCCTTCCCCCTTGCCGCCAGCTACACCAACGTCGGCTTCACGGGCCTCACCAGGGCCGTTGACGGCACAGCCCATCACCGCCACAGTGATCGCCTTGTCCACCGATTGCAGACGACGCTCCACCTCTTCGGCCACCCGGATCAGGTTGATCTGACAACGGCCGCAGGTGGGGCAGGAAACAAAATTGACCCCCCGCTGTCGCAGTCCCAGTGATTTCAAAATCTCAAAGCCGACCCGCACCTCGTCCACGGGGTCGCCGGTCAAGGATACTCGCAGCGTGTCACCGATACCGTCGTACAGCAGGATACCTAACCCCACCGATGACTTGATGGTGCCGGAGAAGATGGTGCCTGCCTCGGTGATGCCGATATGCAGCGGATACTCAACCTGCTGCGACAGCAGTCGATAAGCTGCCACGGTCTTGGGTACGTCGGAGGCCTTGAGCGAGATCTTTATCTCCCGGTAGTTCAGATCTTCCAGTATCCGCACATGTCCCAGTGCCGATTCTACCATCGCCTCAGCCGTCGGATGACCGTACTTCTCCAGCAACTGTTTTTCCAGAGAACCGGCGTTGACGCCGATCCGGATCGGCACCTTACGCTCGGCAGCGCTCTTTACTACTTCGGCCACCTTCCAGTACTCGCCAATGTTGCCGGGGTTAAGCCGCAGGCCGTCAATGCCGCCGTCCAGCACCCGCAAGGCCAGCTTGTAGTCGAAGTGTATGTCGGCAATCACCGGAATCGGGCTTTGGGCCTTGATGGTTGCCAGGGCTTCTGCCGCCTCACCATCGGGAACGGCACAGCGTACAATCTCACAGCCGGCAACGGCCAAGGCGTTGATCTGAGCCAAGGTTGCCGCCACATCACGCGTGTCGGTGGAACACATCGACTGTACAGCGCAGGGAGCTCCGCCGCCTATTGCCACCGGCCCAACATGAATCTGTCTGGTTAAGGGTTTCATAAGCTATGAATACTAGCCGAACACCGCCTCAATTGCAACATCGCCTAACGCCGCGTCTGGGGTAGATGCACATACCAATAGACGCAGGCGACAAACAACACTCCGCCTACGATATTACCCAGGGTTACCGGCAGGATGTTTCCCCAAAGAAAACCACCCCAGGTGAGGTTTGGCTCCTGGATGCCCAATTTGGCCGACAGCAGCAGGCCGGCCGGGATAAAATACATGTTGGCCACTGAATGCTCGAAACCACTGGTGACAAAGGCCATGATCGGCGCCAGACAGCAGAGCAGTTTGGCAGTGACATCACGGGAGGCCACCGCCATAAAGACCGCCAGACAGACCAGCCAGTTGCATAGCACACCGCGAATGAAGGCCACTTCAAATGAAAGCCGACATTTGGCAGTGGCAACCATCATCGCCTGCTTAGCCACAACGCCATTCTGCCATAGCTGTGATTCAAACAGCAGCCAGGCCATAAACAATGAACCCAGCAGATTGCCCAACAGTACCAGCCCCCAGTTTTCAGCCAGCTTACCCCAGGAAATTTCACCATCCAGCGCAGAACTGACCAACAGAGAGTTGCCCGTAAACAGCTCGGCCCCACAGACCACCACCAACATCAGGCCGACTGAAAAAACCATGCCGCCCAGTAATCGGCTGATGCCGAGTCCCACAAAGACTGTGCTATCCTGGGTGACCACCGTTGACAGCTGTGCCCCGAAGGCGATGTAGAATCCAGCCAGCAGTGCCAGCAGAAAGGTGTGACGACGACATTGGGTCATCACCCGCTTGCCGTTCTGGATAATAACGCCGATGGTTTCGGTGGGTGTCAGGAACAGCTTGGGTTCCATAGCGGCTCCGGTAGTATGAAATGATCAAAATCCAGCAACAGCGCCGCCGGGATCAGTGTGTCCAACTCGTTAAACGGTTGTCCCAGCAGGCGTGTGGTAAATTTGCGAAACAACCGTAACTCGCGGGTGAAGATGTCGTTGAATGGGGCCCGTAACGCCTCCATCTGAAGTGGGTCGCAACCAGCAAAGTTCATGCTGCACCACTCATCAAACAAGGTCTCACCGCTGTTATCCACCATCGGGATACCGTGCAGACGACAGGTCATGGGGCGACTGTCGTAAATCAGGCAGGTTCCGTCATCACCCAACAGTGAGCAGGGCGTCTCGTCATCTTCCGGCATCACCTCATCCCACTCCTCTTCCGGATAGCCGTTGAGCAGGTACGGTGCAGCAAAATCAGGCCATCTGCAGCGGATGATCTCCAGACGATGTCGGGCCAGCTCCAGGGGGCGTTCACGCACCTTCTGAGGCAAGCGGTCAAAGCCGTCCTTTATCAGAAAGGCGTCCAGCAGCGTGATGTCAAACAGACCTCGGCAACAGGCAGAACAGCCCCGCTGACAGGCAATCTGCTCACCTGCCGCGAGGCTGCAGCGGCGAAACCAGGTATCTACTTTATTCAAAAGCTCCCGATAGGGGGGCAGCAGGGCGTGTGTATCGGGCATTACATGTAGATCATTACCTTGAGGTTGGCACTGCCGTCCTTGTTGGTGAACGGAATCGTCACCCCCTTGCACTGGACGTTCATGCTGGCAGCATCCTCGGCCGGCTCGGCAACAGTGCGCAGTTGGCCGGAAACCACCAGCGGCAGGCCCATCGCCACGTTGCCGTACTGGTCATGATATTTGGTCTTAAAGGAGCCGGCGATATTGTTGACCAGTTCACCAATGGCGTCTCTGATCGAATCCTCATCCGGATCGTCATCCATCAGCATCTCTCGGGCCACCAGGTTAGCGGTCGCCCGGTCGGCAGCGATGATGATGTAGCCCACCCGGTCGCCAGCCACACCGATGATACCGGTAACATCGGAATCGACCGGCGCCATCCTGCGCTCCACCTGGCCGGCGTACAGATCAACATTCATGTAGCATTTAAAGGTGTCCTGGGTTGCAGACATGATGGTGAACATGATTTCTTCGAAACTAAGACCAGACACGGTAGCTCCTTCACGTAAGAATTGTCATTGTATATACCACAGCAAAGTACTTCTGCCACTCACAACGTACGGCCGTCTACCTTGAAGACAAAATCGTAGTTCAGGATATCTTCCCACTGGAATCCTTTGGCGGTCGAACGGGTGTCGTCACCACCACTGTATGGTTTGCCTGGAATGAAGAACCAGTTCATGATCGCCTCACCAGAGGCGCGCAGGACGATCCAGTATTTGCCGGGCGCGAGCTGGTGCGGCCGACTCCCTTCTGGAGGGAATGAGAAATCCACCCAGTAGTAACCCGGTTTATGACGAGAAATCTTCTCCAGGTCCACCAGATTGGAGCGGATGCCCTGCATGATGTCCGGCTTGTTTCCCGCGTCCTTGACCAGATCAAGATAGACCGAACCATCGCCGCCAAACTTGCGCATGGCCAACGAAATTCTGTCCAGGCTCATTCGGTCTTTGACAATGAAGGCCTGGGCGTAGATATGTTGCGAAGTGACATACTCCGAAGTTTCGCGCTCAAAAATCCTGGTACCGGTGTTTCCCTTGACATTGTACAGGGATACCAGGTTGGGAAACTCCAGGTTGCCGAACACGAGACGGCTGCCAGCCACAGGCTTTTTACGTTCCGGTTTTGCAACCACCACCGATTTCGGCGGCAGCGGTGTGCTGGGCTTGGATGGCGTGATTACGCCTGCCGGCTTGGGCTCTACAGGTTTTTTGCCATCGTCGTCCACGGTCTCGATCCGGGTCACTACCGGGCCGGCTCCGGTAGCTGGAGGAGCCGTCACAACAACGGGAGGCTTGACCGGCACAACGGGAGGAGCGGTTGGCGTAGGAACAGGTGGCTTTAGTACTGGTGCGGCTGGTTTATTGTCTGTGGCTGGGGGCGCCGGTCGTGACGGCACGGCAGGTGCGACCGTGTCAACTGCCTTGGCGATGCTGGCACGTGCAATCTGATTGCTGAGCAGATACGGCCGCGGCGCGCTGTCGTAGCGCTTCATCTTAAGGTTGATGGCGTCGTTGACGAACCGTCCGTTGATGGTCTCACTATAGGCAGGCAGATACGGTCCACCACGCCAGGTATCATTAATATCCCTGGAATCGATGCCGTGGGACTGTTTGATGTGGCGGGTAGAGGTAAACTGTTTTGACTGCTGGGGGTCGTAAGGCAGCCACCCCAGGTCAGGAAACCATACCTCCAGCCAGGCATGTCCCCCCTGCCCCATGCTCTGCACAATCCAATTGCGGGCATCGATCGGCACCTTCCAGGAATCTTTGAGGGTGATGCCGCCCACAATACGGGCCGGAATACCGAGGCTGCGTAACAGGGCGATTGAAAGATGGGCGAAGTTCTGGCAGTTGCCGCTTTTGGTGGCCAGGGTGTAAGCAGCGTCGTACTGGGGCGGGTTGAAGGTGTATTTGATGTTGTCGGCCACCCAGTTGGTGACCGCCATCACCGCATCATGTTCGTTGGCGGCGCCAACGGTAAGTTGACGAGCCAGTCGCTGGATGGCGTCGTCGTTGGATTGCACCAACTCGGTTGGCTTGAGATAGCCGGCTTCCTGCTCAGCCAGACGACCCAAGGGAAACGGCGCTGTGCTGGTCAAGGTGGTTAGTTCGCTGCGGATGCTGGCGGTATAGGTCAGCCTGATCCGGATATCCCGGTCAACCTGTTGCCAGGCCACCTTTTGAAAACGGTTGCCGAAGCGGTCGGTTTCGATATTTGAGCTTGCTGGCCGAGGGCTGAAATCAGCCTGAAACCCGTCGATTGACTGGCTTACTGTGCGGCCATTGAACGTGGCCGGTAATGCAAACCGAAAAGAAAAGCTGGATACCGTTCCCTTGTTAACCGCAAACTCCACGGCCTGTTGCATGGCCACAGTGCCATCCAGCTCCCCTTCCAGGATCAGGGTCTTGGCGACGGCCGTGCCGCTGGCCAAGATGGTACAGCAGGCTGCGGTTACAACGGAAAGGATCAGTCTTTTCATGACAGCGCCCTCCTGCCGGTGTGGTCCTGGTTATTCCCACTCAATGGTTGCAGGCGGTTTTTGGGAGATATCGTAGACCACCCGATTGACCCCCTTGACCTCATTGATGATACGGGTCGAGATGCTGCCCATCACCTCGTAGGGCAGCTTGACCCAGTCGGCGGTCATACCGTCCAGCGAGTTTACGGCCCGTAGCGCAATGGTGTAGTCGTAGGTGCGGGCATCGCCCATCACGCCCACTGAACGGACCGGCAGCAGCACAGCAAAGGACTGCCATATCTCGCGGTACAGACCGGCCTTGCGAATTTCATCCAGTACAATGGCGTCCGACTCCCTCAGGATCTCCAGCCGGTCAGCGCTGATCTCGCCGATACAGCGGATCGCCAGGCCAGGGCCAGGGAACGGTTGACGGTGGATAACCTCGTCCGGCAGGCCCAACTCCTTGCCCAGCAGGCGCACCTCGTCCTTGAACAGTTCCCGCACCGGTTCGATCAGCTTCATCTTCATCCGTTCCGGCAGGCCGCCCACGTTGTGGTGGCTCTTGATGACTGCCGAAGGCCCCTTGGTGGAGACCGATTCGATTACATCCGGATAGAGGGTGCCCTGGGCCAGCCATTCTACGCTACCCAGCTTCTTGGCCTCATCCTCAAACAGATAGATGAATTCGTTACCGATGATCTTGCGTTTCTGCTCCGGGTCAGTGATCCCTTTCAGCTTATCAAGGAAGCGGGATGACGCCTCCACATAATCCAGATTGATCTTGAAGTGGCGGGTAAACAGGTTGACCACCTTTTCGGCTTCACCCTTGCGCAGCAGGCCGTTGTTGACGAAGATGCACTGCAGCTGGTCGCCGATCGCCTTGTGCAGCAGCACGGCCACCACCGACGAATCAACCCCGCCGGACAGGGCACAGATCACCTTGCCGTTACCCACCCGGGCCCGAATGGCAGCGATCTCGGTCTCGATGAAATTGGCCATGGTCCAGAGTGGCTCACAGCCGCAGACCGTAAAGACAAAGTTCCCCAGCATCTCGGCCCCTTTGGGGGTGTGTGCCACCTCGGGATGGAACTGCACCGCGTACAGGCGGCGCTGCTCGTCCTTCATGGCCGCCGCCGGGGTGTTGTCGGTATGGGCGATGGCCTTGAACCCTTTCGGCATCTGCTCGATCTTGTCGCCATGGGACATCCAGACCTCTTCTTTGCCGGCAAGACCGGAGAACAGGTCGCTGGTGTCATCGATGGTCATGGCAGCCCGACCGAACTCGCGCTTGTCGGAACGCTCCACCTTGCCACCCAGCTGACTGGTCATCAGCTGCATGCCGTAGCAGATGCCCAGCACCGGCACGCCCAGGTCGTACACGCCGGCATCGGAATGGGGCGCATCGGCGTCATAGACGCTGCTTGGGCCTCCAGACAGGATAATTCCCTGCGGGGCAAAGGCTTTGATCTTTTCCAGGGAGATATTGTAGGGATGTATCTCGCAATAGACTGACTGCTCGCGAATGCGGCGTGCGATCAGTTGGGTAACCTGGGAACCGAAGTCGAGGATCAGGATCTTCTGGCTGTGAATATCGGTGGAGCTCATATCACTCAATTCCTTACTGTGCTCTATAGTTAGGTGCTTCCTTGGTAATGGTGACATCGTGGACGTGGGACTCTTTCAAGCCGGCGCCGGTGATACGGATGAAACGTCCGTTTTCCTGCAACTCTTTGATGGTGGCGCAGCCGGTATAGCCCATGCCCGAGCGCAGTCCGCCGATCAACTGATGGATGTTGGCAGACAGGGGGCCGCGCAGCGGTACCATCCCTTCGATTCCTTCCGGCACCAGCTTGACGTCATCGCCCACATCTGACTGGAAATAGCGATCCTTGCTGCCCTCTTTCATGGCGCCGATCGAGCCCATGCCACGATAGCTCTTGTAGGTTCGGCCCTGATACAACACCGTGTCGCCGGGAGATTCCTCGGTACCTGCAAACAGCGACCCGATCATGATCACGTCGGCGCCGGCCGTGACCGCCTTGGGCAGATCACCGGAGAACTTGATGCCGCCATCGGCAATCACCGGTACGCCATGCTTGTGGGCTACGCGGGAGCACTCCATGATGGCGGTAATCTGAGGCACACCGACACCGGCCACCACACGGGTGGTACAGATGGAGCCGGGTCCAATACCCACCTTGATGCCATCGGCGCCGGCCTTGATCAAGGCCTCGGCAGCAGCGGCAGTGGCAATATTGCCGGCAATGATTTCAATGCCGGGAAAGGTCGCCTTGGCGCGGATCACCGCGTCAATCACCCCTTGTGAATGCCCGTGGGCCGTGTCAATCACCACCACATCCACACCGGCCTTCATCAAGGCCTCAATGCGGGCTTCCATCTCGGCGGTGGGACCCACCGCAGCACCTACCCGCAGACGACCCAGGCTGTCTTTACAGGAATGGGGATATTTTTTGACCTTCTCGATATCCTTAATGGTGATCAGGCCCTTCAGGTTGCGATCATCATCCACCACCAGCAGTTTTTCAACCCGGGTGTGCTTCAGGTGTTCCTTGGCCTGCTCCAGCGTGGTGCCCACCGGCACCGTCACCAGATTTTTCTTGGTCATCCGCTCGGAGATAGGCAGATCAAAATCGGTCTCAAAACGCAGATCACGGTTGGTCAGGATACCCACCAGTTTGCCGCGCTTATTGATGACCGGCACCCCGGAGATGCGATAACGGGCCATGATCTCCAGCGCCTCGCGGATCTTCTGGGTGGGACGCATGGTGATCGGGTCAACGATCATGCCGGATTCGCTCTTTTTGACCTTGTCCACCTCATGGGCCTGTTCCTGGATAGTCATATTCTTGTGGATGATGCCGATGCCGCCCTCGCGGGCCATGGCAATGGCAGCGCGGGATTCGGTCACCGTATCCATGGCGGCGCTCACCAGCGGAATATTCAGGGCGATGTTACGGGAAAGCCGTGTGGTCAGGTTTACATCGCGGGGCAGCACCAACGAATGGGCGGGGAGCAGCAGGACATCATCAAAGGTCAGACCTTCGGGGAGTTTTTCGTACGGCATGGCGTCGCTACCTCATGGTGAGATAAATTTTATCGACGTTAGTACAGCCTAACGTCGAAGTCAAGACTGTCTACACGATCTCAGCGCGGCACAAAGGCATCCTTGGTCTTGATCCGTTTCAGGGCGGCCACGATCAACTTGGCAGCCGCCTCCAGATCGGCAAGCGACAAAACCTCCACCGGGGTGTGCATATAACGTAACGGCAGCTTGACCAGGGCGGTGGCAACACCGTTGCGGGAGATCTGCATCACGTTGGCATCGGTGCCGGTGGCCCGCGGAGCAGCGGTTAATTGCACTGCAATCTTGTCTTTCTGCGCCGAGGTGTATAACAGCTCAAACAGTTCATGGTTGATGTTGGCGCCACGGGGCAGAATCGGCCCCTTACCCAGGGCCACCTCGCCGTTGTGTTTGCGTTCAACGTCCGGCTGGTCGGTGGCAAAATCCACCTCCACACAGATGCCGATATCGGGATTCACCGTATAACTGCTGGTGGTGCCTCCCCGCAGTCCAACCTCTTCCTGTACCGATGAGACGCCGTACAGGTCCACCGGCAGTTTTTTGTCTTCAGCCGCCACCAGACGCAACACCTCGGCCACCACAAATGCGCCGGCCTTGTCGTCAAAGCCGCGGCTGGCCACACGATCACCCTGCAGGCGGGTAAAGCAGCTGGCAAAGGTGACGCAATCCCCTACCCGCACCAGTTTCTGGGCCTCTTTTTTGTCCTTGGCGCCGATGTCTATGTACTGGGCATCCAGCTTGACCACGGTCTCTCGATCCTTGCCATCCATCAGGTGGATCGGTCGTTTGCCGATCACCCCGGCCAGGGGGCCGTTGGTTGTATGGATGTTGACTACCTTGCCCGGGGTCAGATGAGCATCCACACCGCCGATGGCGGCGAAATAGAGAAACCCTTTATCGTCGATATACTTGATCTGTAGGCCGATTTCGTCTGAGTGCCCCACCAGCATAACCTTGGGGCGATCTTTACCCTGTCCGGGAATAAAACCGTAAACGTTGCCCAGCACATCACTGCTGACCTGGCAATAGGGTGTAATGTAGTCGCGGAACAGCCGCTGGGCTGGTTGTTCGTAGCCGGATGGACTGGGGGCGGACAACAACTGCTCAAGAAATGTGATCGACTGCTTGCGCATAAACTGATACTCCTTGAATTAATATATAGTTAGCCAAGAACCGCTAAAGCTGAAGGTGAGCGCTTCCAGGCGAACATGATGCTGATCCAGCAACGGATCGGGCTGCACACCGGAGACGGCGATACCGGCCTGCCGCCAACGCTGAAGATTGCGGTTGCCGTGCCCCCGCACCTCGGAAACGCGCTGGGGGTGACAGTGAACAAGTACCGGGTCGGCGGCGGGCAGCTGCTCTGACAAGTGCAGGACCAGCTCAAAAAACAGCTCATCCTTCACCAGGTGTCCCAAGGCCGGATGCCAGCATCCTGCCAGAATTGTCTGACCGGACACCAGGCCCTCGTCGGCCTGCAGGCCGATGCGGATCACCGGACAGCCTGCCCTGGTGGCTTCGCGCAACAGTGCGGCGCAGAGCCGGGTGCCTTGTTCCAGATCTGGCGGGTAATAGCTGCCCTGCTGATAAAGCCGGGCAAGTCCGGTACCAGCCAGCACTACCGCCGGATAGATCCTGATAAAGTGTGCACCGGCGGCAAGCACGCCTTGTAATGAATCAAGCGCCTTTGCTTTGGTGTCACCAGGCAGGCCGGGCAACAATTGGGCGCCGACGGCAAAATCTCTGCCGGCAACACGCTGAATCGCCTCCAGCGCCTGTTGCCCACTATGACCGCGACCCGTGCGTTGCAACACCTCATCATTGAGAGATTGTACCCCGATTTCAATGGTCCGCACCTGGTGGGCAGCCAAAAAATCCAGCGTGGCAGTATCAAGGGCATCAGGACGGGTGGATACACGCACCCCATGCACACGGCCCGTTGCAAGGAACGGCAGCACCGCCTGCAGCATTTGTTGCTGCCGCGACTGCGGCAACAGGGTAAAGCTGCCACCGTAAAAGGCCACCTCGGCTGGACGGCCAGGCGAACGTGCCAGCCATTCCTCCACGGTTGCTGCAATCAGCTCTGCTGACGGCAGCTCAGCCTGCTCGCCGCTGATCAGATGCTGATCACAGAACAGGCAGGTGTGGGGGCAACCGGCATGAGGAATGAAAAACGGGATGATCAACGGGCGCATGGCACTATAGTGTTACCGGCCCTGAAGTTGTTGCAGTGCCACCCTGGCCGCCGCCTGCTGGGCAGCTTTCTTACTACGCCCCTCCCCTGTTGCAATCCGCTCGCCATGCAGGATGACAGAGACGGTAAAACAACGGTCATGGGCAGGGCCATCTTCGGCAATCAGCTCATAGGTCGGCACGGCTCGATGCCGGGCGGCCAGCCATTCCTGCAGTTCGCTTTTGGGGTCGTTGAGCGGTGCGTCGTTCATGGCCCTGGTAAGCAGAGGGGTGTAGATCTCATGCACCACAGATTGCACAGCCGCAAAGCCTCCATCCCGATAGATAGCGCCTAAAAGGGCTTCCAGCACGTCGGAAAGGATCGAAGGCTTGTCGCGGCCACCATCCTGCTCCTCCCCGCGTCCCAGCAGGATATGGCGGGCAATGCCCAGCTCCGACGCCAGGTCAGCCAGTCGAGGCTGATCTACAAGTGAGGCCCGCAACCGTGACAGGTCGCCTTCCGACAGTTGAGGATACTGCTGCGACAACAGGTCGGCCAGGCAGAGGCTCAAGACGGCGTCCCCCAAAAATTCAAGCCGTTGATAATCAGACAAACCTGACTCCCGCGATTCATTGACAAAGGAGGGATGGGTCAGGGCCTGACGCAACAGGGATGTATTCTGGAAGGTGTAGCCAAGGATGGTTGCGGGCAATGCTGGCATTGTGGCTCCTTGGATACGGAGTATAGCGTCTCGCTGAAGCCGCTGCAAGGTTGTTCGCTTTGCGGTTGCCAAGCAGTACGCAGATGCCTATAATGTCCCATTTTCGAGGACAGCAAACCAACGATGTTTCTAACTTTTGAAGGCATAGAGGGTTGTGGCAAGAGCACTCAGGTCCGCTTGCTGGCCCAGACACTGACGGCTGCCGGCCATCAAGTGATGCTGACCAGGGAACCGGGGGGCTGTCCGATCGCCGATCAGGTGCGGTCAGTGCTGCTGGATGCCGCCAACCGGGCCATGGTGCCGATGACCGAGCTGTTATTGTACGGCGCAGCCAGGGCCCAGCATCTGGCCGAGGTGATCCGCCCTGCCCTCAGTCAGGGCAAGATCGTGCTCTGTGACCGGTTCAGCGATGCCACCCGTGCTTACCAGGCCTTTGGTCGTGGACTTGATCGTCAACTGATCGAACAGGTCAACCAGTTGGCTTGTCAGGGGCTGGCGCCAGATATGACTCTGCTGCTGGACTGCCCGATTGAGGTTGGGTTAGCGCGGGCGCGGCAACGGATTGATGCAGCCAGCGGACCACGTGAAGAACGGTTCGAACTGGAGGCATTGACCTTTCACCAACGGGTACGTGACGGCTATCTGACCCTGTCGCACGAGGAGCCGCAACGCTTTGTGCTGGTGAACGCCAATCAGAATCCCGAACAGGTTGCGGAACAGATTGCCGCAGCAGTTCTTCCTCGTCTGAGTGGACAGCTATGATACGCTTTGATGAGCTGCTGGGGCAGGATCGGGTGGTGGACGCTCTGCGCCGTTCGATAGCTGCCAATCGGGTGGCCCATGCCTACCTGTTTGAGGGTATTCCCGGTTGTGGCCGACGAACCACTGCAATGGCACTGATTGCTACTTTGTTTTGTCATCAACCGACGGCGGACGGGGCCTGTGGCAGCTGTCCCAGCTGCAAAAAACTGGCGGCCGGCAACCATCCTGACCTGCACCAGTTGGAACCACTGCCGGACAAGCGGGATATCAGTATTGAACAGGTGCGAGAGCTGCAGCAGATGTTGTCCTTGCGGCCGTTTGAGGCCAAGCGTAAGGCATGCCTGATCGAACCGGCCGAACGAATGTCCGTTGGGGCCGCCAACTCGCTGCTCAAGACCCTGGAGGAGCCACCGGGCCACGGCCTGCTGATTCTGTTGACTAGTCAGGCCGATCTGCTGTTGCCGACAGTCCGCTCACGTTGTCAGCACCTCAGGTTTGCGCCGCTTGGCATTGATGATCTGACCAGCTTGTTGGTCCGTCAAGGTATGACGCCGGATAGCGCCGCCACGCTGGCGCCGCTGGCTGAAGGCAGCCTGGAGTTAGCCTGCAACCTCAAGGAAGAAGATGCCAGCGCCAGTCGCCAGGTGCTGCTGGATGCATTGCGTCAGGTGCGTCATCAACAGGTTGCCACCGTGTTTGACACCAGTGAGCGTTTGGCCGGAGGGCGGAACGAAGCCTTGGAACTATTTGCCCAGTTGATCTCCCTGCTGCGGGATATGCTGCTGCTCCGTTCAGCCGCGTCGGATCGGATCGCAAATGTCTCGTTACAGGGGCGTCTGCTTGAAGAGGCCGACCGTTTCCTTCCCGCTCGCTTGATGGAAGCCCTGGAGTTGGCCATAGAAACGCGCCGCGCAATACAGGGTAACGTCAACCCGAAATTGGCGCTGGATCGTTATCTGCTGCGGTATAGTCGTTTGAGAATCACCTGACCCAATTCAGGGCGGGCTAGAGATAAAAGGAGCGTGCACGTGGTACGTGTTGTTGCAATACAATTCAACCATGCCGGTAAGATCTATGATTTTAATGCCGGAGAGATGGACCTGAAGCCGGGCGATCGCGTGGTGGTCGATACTGAACGGGGTGCCGGCCTGGGGATGGTGGTTGCCGAACCGGTGGAGAAGGACCCTGCCCAGTATGCCCAGCCTTTGGCGATGGTACGCCGTCTGATGACCCCGGAAGACGAACAGACCCAGGCCCACCATGCCCGTCGCGAACAGGAGGCACGTGAATTCTGCCTGCGCCGTATTAAAGAACGGGGCATGGATATGAAGCTGGTGCGGGTGGAGTACCTGTTCGACGGCAGCAAGGCGGTCTTTTACTTTACCGCCGATGGTCGGGTGGATTTTCGCGAACTGGTCAAAGACCTGGCCCATACCTTCCACACCCGAATAGAGATGCGTCAGATCGGCGTACGTGACGAGTCAAAGATGGTGGGGGGACTCGGCATCTGCGGACGAGAGCTGTGCTGTGCCTCATTCCTGAGGGATTTTCAGCCGGTTTCCGTCAAGATGGCCAAAGAGCAAAACCTGGCTCTGAACCCCACCAAGATATCAGGACAGTGTGGTCGTCTACTCTGCTGCCTTGATTACGAGTACGAAGCCTATTGCGAGCTGCGCAAGAATTTTCCTAAGTGCGGCAAGCGGGCCTGTACCGTTACTCACTGTGGCACGGTGGAAAAGATGAACCTGCTGACCGGCGAACTGACCTTGCGTCAGGGGGACGGCAAGCTGGTCAGCGTGAAGGTCAACGAACTGGTGGATGAGTCCAGCCTTGCGGCAGCACCCAAGGCTGCAGCAGCTGAGCGCCCACAGCAGCCCAAAGAGCGCCGTGACCGCGAACAGCAGGCAAAACAGCAGCCACAGAAACAGCGTCAGCCACAACAACAGCAAGCCAAAGCTGTGCCAACTGCCGCTGAACAACCGATTGCGCCCCCCCCGGCAGCAGCGCCGGCACAAGAACCAGCAGCATCCGACGAGCAGAAACCGAAACGGAAAAGGCCTCGCAACCGGCGCCATGGCCACCGTAAGCAGCACGATAAAAAACCTGATGCACCAACCCAGGAGTAAGCACCATGAAGCCGACCTTTTACCTTACCACCCCGATCTACTATGTGAATGATGTGCCTCACATCGGCCATGCCTACACAACGCTGGCGGCAGATGTGCTGGCCCGCTACAAACGACTTAAAGGGTATGATGTCTTTTTTCTGACCGGCAGCGACGAGCATGGACAGAAGGTTGAAAAGGCAGCCCAGGCGGCCGGTGAAACGCCGCTTGAACTGGCCGACCGCGTGGTCAAGCGATTTCAGGCCCTGTGGGAAAAGCTGGGTATCTCCAACAGTGACTTCATCCGCACCACTCAGGAGCGCCACAAGCAAGGTGTCAGCCACATCTTCAAGCAGCTGATGGATCAGGGCGATATCTATCTGGGTGAGTATGAGGACTGGTACTGCACCCCCTGTGAGACCTTCTGGACCGAGACCCAGGCTGAGGACGGCAAGTGCCCTGACTGCAACCGGCCGGTGGAGAAACTGAAGGAAGAGTCCTATTTTTTCAAAATGAGCGCCTATGGCGAACGCCTGTTGGCCCACATTGAAGCCAACCCCGACTTTATCCAACCCCGCACCAAGCGGAACGAGATCATTTCGTTTCTGAAGGAGGGGTTGCGGGACCTCTCGGTATCCCGTACCTCCTTTTCCTGGGGTATTCCGGTGCCGGGCAACGAGCGGCATGTGATCTACGTCTGGTTTGACGCCTTGACTAACTACATCACCGCCCTGGGCTATCCGGACGCCAGTGGCAACTTCGGTACATACTGGCCGGTTGATGTCCAGTTGATTGGTAAGGATATCCTGCGTTTTCATGCGGTTTACTGGCCCACCTTCCTGATGGCGGCCGGCCTGCCGCTGCCCAAGAAGGTCTTTGCCCACGGCTGGTGGACGGTGGAAGGCCAGAAGATGAGCAAATCACTGCAGAACGTGGTGGAACCGAACATGCTGATCGACAAGTACGGCGTGGATGTGGTGCGCTACTTCCTGCTGCGCGAGGTGCCGTTTGGCCTGGATGGTGACTTCTCCCATGCCTCGCTGATCAGTCGAATCAACTCCGACCTGGCCAACGACATTGGCAATCTGTTGTCCCGTTCCACTGCCATGCTGGTCAAATATTTTGACGGCGCCCTGCCCGCTCCTGGTCAGTTGACTGAACTTGACCTGGCCTTGAAGTCAAAGGCGGAGACTATGATCACCACCGTGGATGCCTGCATGGATGAACTGGCCTTCAGCAAGGCGCTGCAAGCCATCTGGGAGGTAATCGGCGCCGGCAACAAATACATTGACGAGACCACCCCCTGGTCTCTGGCAAAGGACCCGGCCAATCAGGAACGTCTGGCTACGGTCATGTACTGCCTGCTGGAGGTTCAGCGTCTAATCCACAGTCTGGTGGCGCCCTTCATGCCTGAGACCGCGCACAAGGCTCTGATCTGCCTGGGGTGGACTGCCGAAATCAGTCAGCACGACCTGGTCTGGGGCAGGCTGGCTGCCGGCACTATGATCAACAAGGCAGAGGCGCTGTTCCCGCGCATCGAGACCAAAGAATAAACAAGAGCGTCACACGCAAAAAAGGCCCGATCAGAGAGTAGCTGATCGGGCCTTTTTTGCTATGCAACTGATACCTTGATGCTATGAACAGGAAGAGGCTCCCCATGCCGGCGCAATCACCAGGCCTTCACCCTCTGCCGACTTGATATAATCAATTACCTGTTGATCCACAAACGACAGCAAGCCCTTCTCCAGCACCACGTTAATTTCATTCAGCACCATGCTGGCGTCCTTCTCGGTTGGCTCATCCAGAGCCAGTCCCAAACGGGGACCTCCTCAGCCAAACCCTTCAAACACCACCCGCAGGCTCTTGCCAGGATTTTCGGCAAGCACCGGCAGCAGCATCTCTTTAGCAGCATCAGTAATCTGCATAACCACCTCCCGTGGAATATATTCAATTATTCATATAGGTCAAAAATTGCATTTTGTCCAGCGAAGAATGAGGAGGGTTTAAACGTGATTCCGCAGCATCAAGTCTTGGGGGTGGGGAGAAAGATAGACCTGTTGTAGCAGATAGTCATGCTGGTACTTGCGGATATAGTGATTGAGCAGGGTAATCGGCACGATCAACGGCAGCAGGCGCTGACGATAGGCCTCAATCAGGTCGAGCAACTCCTGTTTTTCCCACGGCTCGAGCTGTTTTTTAAAGAAACCCATCACGTGCTGCAGGGTATTGACCTGTTTCGCAGGGGTGGCCTGTAACGACAGGGCCTTCATGAAAGTGGCCAGATACTGCTCTCGCATGGTAGGGAGCGGCATCTGCTTGCCCTGGGCCACCAATCGGCCCAGCTCTCGAAGCTGTTGAGGACTATGGCTGAGAATCAGAAACTTGTGACGGGCGTGGAAGGAAACCAGGCCGGACAGGCTACCGTCATGTTGTTCAAAATCCTTCCAGCGACGGTAACAAAAGATACGCTCCAGAAAGTTCTCCCGCAATGCCGGATCGTATAGACGACCTTCCTCCTCCACCGGTAGCAGTGGAAACTGTTTACAAAAAGCAGCCGCAAAGAGCCCCCTGCCATTGGGTGATGGCATGCCGTTTTTTTCCTGGTAGACCTTGACCCTGAACAGACCGGAGCTGGGAGAGTTTTTTTTGAAGACAAAACCACACAGATCATCTTGAGCCAGTTCAGCAAGTTTACGCTCGCAAAAGGACTGCATCTGCCCGGTGAGATCCTTGCCGGAACGGATGGTCACCAATCGCGGCGCCGATGGATCACCCACCAGGCGCATCGCCTCACGGGGCACCGGCATACCGGACTCCTTCTCGGGACAGACCGGCACCAGCTCGAAATAGCGGCCCAGGGTGTCGGTGATATAATGGTCATGTTTGTGACCACCATCATACCGAACCGGCTGACCGAGCAGACAGGTACTGACCCCCACTCGAATCGGTTGCGCAATCGGTGCTGGCTTGGAGAACATCATAATCAGGGCAGAAAGGAACAGCAGTAGTCGGATACGGCCTTAACCCGCATGGTGAATGAGGAGTTGGCCGGTACCTGAAAAGACTGACCGCCGAGAATCGTTTTCCATCCGGTTTCACCAGCCAGTTGCAGTTCAAGCTCTCCGGAAAGTATTTCCATCACCTCGGCCGCCGCAGTGTTAAAGGTGTACTCGCCTGCCTGCATGATGCCCAAGGTCTTCTTGGTGCCATCAGCAAACAGCACCGTGTGGCTGGTTACTGCACCGTTAAAATAGATGTTGGCTTCACGAACGACGGTTACATTGGCAAATTCAGACATTCACGTCTCCTGTACAAGATATTTTTGCAAGCTTACCAGACAGACACGGCGGCATAGGCTACTACTTCACTGAGATCACCGGTCACCTCACCACTGGTGGTGTAGGCCACCAATTCAGCTTGCGTGGCACCAAGCTCTCTGGCTGCCACCAACATCACGGCAGCCGGCACTACCCCGCACATGGTGATATGCCGTAAGCGGCACACCTCCAACAAGCCTTCAGCATCGAGAGCAAGTACCTTCTTCAATGCCTGCATATCCTTCTGTTTAGCGGTTTCGGCTGATTCGTAGTGCGTCATGTCGGAACTGGCCAGTATCAGCACCGGCTCTCCGAAACCGCGGATCGCAGCAGCCAACCCTTTGCCCAGCAGTTCGCACCCTACAGTATCGCCAAAGGAAAGGCACAGCGGCACGATACTGACATCAGGGCGTAGATGTTGTAGCAGGGGAACCTGTACCTCCAACGAGTGCTCAAGGGCATGGGCAGCAGCATCAGACTGAACTGCCGGGATCAGTCGCTGAATCAGACCGCTCAATCGCTTTTCAAGCGGCACCACTCCCAGAGGTGTCTGCCAGCCATCTTCAGGGGCCAGTGCAGCCAAGGCGCCTGTGCCTCGGTGGTTGGGGCCGAGCAGCACCACCGTGCGCGGGATTTCGATGCCAGCCAACAGACGTCCGGCGGTACTGCCGGAGTACTGATACCCGGCATGGGGAGAGATCACTCCGATCACCGACCGTTTGTCAGTACATTCGGGAACCAGCTGATGCAGCACGTTACGCAGATCATCTGCGTTGCCTGGATAAAACTGTCCAGCTACGGCCGGTTTGCGGATCATGACACACCTCCTTCAAGGGTTGTCAGTCTTAAGCGGCAGTTCCTCCTGCACCTCGAATACCGGCACCTCATCCAGGGCCTGCATCTCACGCAACGTGGGCAACCCTTTTAGGTCATTAAGATTGAATATCTCAAGGAACTCGCGCGTAGTGCCGTAGATGATCGGGCGACCGGGAATGTCCTTTTTGCCCAGTATCCTGATCAGCCGTTTTTCCAGCAGCGACTTCAGTACGGCGCCGGTATCAACCCCACGCAGATATTCTACTTCCTGTCGCGTGATCGGTTGCCGATAGGCTACGATGGCCAGGGTCTCCAGGGCAGAAGGAGAAAAACGGGGCGGCTTGCCTTTCACCAGACGGGAGAGATAGGGCATCAACTCCGGCCAGGTGCGCAACTGCCAGCCACCGGCCACCTCCACCAGATGGATACCGGCGTGGCGGGCCTGGTAATCATCACGCAGCTCTTGCAGCGCAATCCTGATGGCGGCACGCTCATATTCTGGCAGTAGCTCACTGAGCCGATCCACCGTCATCGGAGAATCAGCTACAAACAGCATCGCCTCGATGATTGCGTTAAGAGAGGGTGTCGCCACCGCGAACTCCATCGGCGGTTTCAATAGCTACCGCCGGATATATATAAATTATACCACAATCTGAATTTTGTAATACTTTTGACATCTTCAGGCGACACAGTTCAAGCAGGGCCAGAAAGTTTACAATCAGGCGTTCACGGCTGTCATCCAGACTGAACAGCTCATCAAAGGCCAGCATCTCCCGTTCCTGCAAAAGTGACAGTATCTCGTTAATGGCGTCGGCGATGCTGACACTTTCGAAGCCGATCACCTCATGCACACGGGCGGTGGGCACCCGCGCCAGGAGCGAACGAAACGCCTCGGCCAGTTCAAACAGGTCCAGCTCCAGCTGACCTTCTTCAGAGGCCACAGGAAGCAGATCCGGGTCCGTGATGCGTCTGGCAAACACCTCGCGCCCTAGCAGCTCTCGTTCCCCCAGATGCTGGCCAGCCTCCTTGTAACGCTGGTAGTCCAGCAGTCGGCGCACCAGCTCGGCCCGCGGATCTTCTTCCTGCTCACCCTCCCCCTCTTCCGGCTCCGGGTTGGGCAGCAACATCCGCGACTTGATCTGCAACAGGGTGGAGGCCATTACGAGAAAATCGCCGGCCACCTCAAGATTCAGCTCCTTCAGAAACGAGAGGTATTCCAGATACTGCTTGGTGATCAGGGCGATCGGAATATCGTAGATATCCAGCTCGTTTTTGCGAATCAGGTGCAGCAGCAGATCAAGCGGGCCCTCAAAGGTGTCCAGCTTGACACTGTAGGCGGATGAACTGCCCTCAAACAGTGATGAACTGCTATCCGCCGTTGGGGGCACAACTATACCCTCAGGGCCGCACGGACATCCTGGATGGTTTTCTTGGCTTCCACTGTGGCACGTTGGCTGCCGTCTGCCAGCAGATCGTTGACAAAGCCCGGATCCTGAGCAAGCTCTTCACGCTTGGCGCGGAACGGGGCCAGACGCTCATTCAGGTGCTCGGTCAGTATTTTTTTGCAGTCCACACAACCGATTGAGGCGTTTTTGCAGGCCGGTACAATCTCATCCAGCTTGTCCTGCGGGAGATAAATCCGGTGCAGGTTAAAGGCCACACACTGTTCAGGGTCGCCGGGATCGGCCCGCCGAATCCGTTGAGTATCAGTTACCATCCCTTTGATCTTGGCGGCGGTTTCCTCGGCAGTTTCGGACAGGTAAATCGAATTGCCGTAGGATTTGCTCATCTTGCGGCCATCCAGTCCAAGCAATTTGGGCGTCTCGGTCAGGAGTGCCTCCGGCTCGGGGAAGACCTGGCAATTGTAGAGGTGGTTAAAACGCCGTGCAATCTCACGGGTAATCTCCAGATGGGGCAGTTGGTCATGTCCAACAGGCACCCGCAGTGCTTTATAGAGGATGATATCGGCCGCCATCAGCACCGGGTACCCCAGGAAACCGAAGGTGGAGAGATCGCGCTGTTCAATATTGTCCAACATCTCTTTGTAGGTAGGGTTGCGCTCAAGCCAGGAAACCGGCGTGATCATCCCCAGGATCAGGTTCAGTTCGGCATGCTGGTCCACCTGGCTCTGCTCAAACACAAGGCACTTCTGCGGATCAAGGCCAAAGGCAACCCAATCCAGTACCATCTCGCGGGTTGAATCCTTGATTCCGGCGGTATCGGCATACTCAGTGGTCAACGAATGCCAGTCAGCCACAAAAAAGAAGCAGTCAAACTGATCCTGAAGCTTGACCCAGTTTTCCAGGACGCCGTGATAATGACCAATATGAAGGCGCCCGGTGGGGCGCATGCCGCTAACGATGCGCTGCTTTTGCATGGACTGACTACCTCATTTCAGAAGAGCTTAAAACTGGCCGCGTTGTAGACTAAAAGACTGTAAGGACCTGCCAGCAGCTTGATGCCAGCCGACAGAAATGGCAGCAGGATATAGGAAAAGACCGGGGTAAAGAACACCAGCAGAATAATGATGATCATACCGTAAGGCTCAAGCCGCCCAAGGGCCATCGACTGCCGGTAGGGTAACAGCCCCATCATCACACGGCCACCATCCAGGGGCGGAATCGGGATCATGTTAAAGACCGCCAAGAGCAGGTTGATATAGATCGAAAAGGCCAGCATGTATTCAATCGGTTTTAGCACCTGCAGCGTGGTTGATGTCTCAAGCCCACCCACGGATATACCGGAAATGGCACGTAACAAAACGGCAGACAGGATGGCAATGCCGAAATTGGTGATCGGTCCGGCCGCTGATACCCAAATCATGTCACGCTTGGGATTACGCAGGTTTTCAATCAGCACCGGCACCGGTTTTGCCCAGCCAATACCAATGATAAACAGCATCAGGGTGCCGATGATATCGAGGTGTTTCAATGGGTTGAGCGTGAGGCGTCCCTCCATTTTAGCGGTGGGATCACCAAACCGCCACGCCACAAAGCCGTGGGAGACTTCATGACAGGTAATGGCAAACAGTCCCGGCACCAGCTTGATGGACAGTTTGAGAAAAAAATCTTCCACAACACCTCCGATTATTATTGGTCAGTTTTTGTAGCATGAAAGCTGTTCTGGCGTCAATTAAGCCAACAGCAAAGGGCGGGATTGCTCCCGCCCTTTGGCTACACCTGTTTGTGAATAAAAAACCGTCTTTTTGCCTAGATGTCGTAGTACAAGGCGAACTCCAGCGGTACCGGACGCATCCGCATCGGGTTCACTTCAGACTCCATCTTGTACTCGATCCACTTTTCGATTACGTCCGGGGTGAAGACATCGCCCTTCAGCAGGAAGTCGTGATCGGCTTCCAGGCACTTGAGCGCATCTTCCAGGCTGCCCGGAGCGGACGGGATGTCCTTCAGTTCTTCAGGAGAAAGACCGTAGATATCTTTGTCCAGCGGTTGGCCCGGATCAATCTTGTTCTCGATACCATCCAGGCCGGCCATCAGCATGGCGGCAAAGGCCAGGTAGCCGTTGCAGGATGGATCAGGGGTGCGATATTCAATCCGCTTGGCCTTGGGGTTGGTGGACATCATTGGAATCCGTAAGGAGGCGGAGCGGTTGCGGCTGGAGTACGCCATGTTAACCGGCGCCTCAAAACCTGGCACCAGACGCTTGTAAGAGTTGGTGGTCGGGTTGGTGATGGCGCACAGGGCCTTGGCGTGCTTGATGATACCGCCAATGTACCAGAGGGCCATCTGGGACAGCCCGCCGTATTTATCGCCGGCAAACAGATTCTGTCCGTCTTTCCAGATGGACATATGGCAGTGCATACCGGAACCGTTGTCGCAGTAGAGCGGCTTGGGCATAAAGGTAACGGTCTTGCCATTGCGCCAGGCAACATTCTTGATCACATATTTGAACCACTGCAACTGGTCAGCCATATCGACCAGCGAGGAGAAGCGCATGTCGATTTCGGCCTGCCCACCGGTGGCCACTTCGTGATGCTGACACTCGACACGAATGCCCACCTTCTGCAGCTCTATCACCATCTCATTACGCAGGTCGTTCTGCGAATCAACCGGCGCGCACGGGAAATAGCCTTCCTTGTGGCGTGGTTTGTAGCCAAGGTTGGGGAACTCTTCACGGCCGGTGTTCCAGGCGCCCTCTACCGAGTCAACCATATAGAAGGCCTGGTTGGCGCTGGAATCGTAACGCACTTCGTCGAAGATGAAAAACTCGGCCTCAGGTCCGAAGAAGGCGGTGTCGCCAATGCCGGTCGACTTGAGATAGGCCTCTGCCTTGCGTGCAATGTTACGCGGATCACGGGTGTAGTCTTCCTTGGTGATCGGGTCAAAGATGTTGCAGATCAACGACATGGTCGGCACGGCAACAAACGGGTCGATCTTGGCGGTGGTCGGATCGGGTAGCAGGATCATGTCAGAGGCGTGGATAGGCTGCCAGCCGCGAATGGAGGAGCCATCAAACCCCTGGCCTTCCTCGAAGGTGTCCTCGTCAAATTCGGTGATCGGCACCGATACATGCTGCCAGGTGCCAATAAAGTCCATGAACTTGTAATCAACCATCAGGACGCCGTTTTCTTTTGCAAACTCAACCACCTGTTTCGGGGTCATTGAACGTCTCCTTTCTAAACTGTCTCTGTAGAGTATACGAGCGGACTCGTTAAAGTGCCTCTTCGCCGGTTTCGCCGGTCCGGATACGAACCACGGCTTCCACCGGGGTCACGAAGATCTTGCCATCTCCAATGCGACCGGTTTTGGCTGCTTTTTCAATTGCCTCAACCACGTTTGGTAACATGCCGTCAGCAACAATGATCTCCAACTTTATCTTGGGGATAAAATCAACTACATACTCAGCGCCGCGGTACAGTTCAGTGTGCCCTTTCTGACGACCAAACCCCTTTACTTCGCTGATGGTGATGCCCTGAATGCCGATTTCGTTCAAGGCCTCTTTGACCTCGTCAAGTTTGAACGGCTTGATGATTGCCTCTACTTTTTTCACGCTCTGTACCCTCCCCTCTCAATCACCGGGCTTGTGGAATCTTGAAGCGTCTTGGTTTCGCCCCATCCATTTGCAAGCAGTTTGCCAATTTTGGAAACAGTGTAACAAGCTAAAATCACGTAATTCAACGTGGTGTCTGATAACGTGGCCAAAAGATATCTGCACAAATAAAGTGCACAACACGCATGCATGCCTATTTATTGATCATAAATCAGACGACTAAACGGTCAGTTCTTTCAGTTCGCGAATAATCTCGACCTGGCGTTGGTTGATGTAATAGGCAAGGGACTGCTGTGAGTGTCGTTCGGAATGAAATTCGAGGAAGCAGGTGACGGATGGGGTTGTTTCAACGATCTTGACAACCGTTGCGGTGACGCCGATCTCACGCACCGAGAGATCATCAGGGGCTTCAAGTTTGAGTATCAGGTTGACTTCCTTACCCGATTTGAGGGGACCAAGTTCGCCATGTACCTGTAGAGCAACGCCGCCCAGGGAAATATCCCGGACCGTGGCAGGAACTATTTCAGAATCGCAGTAGATATCAGCATCAGAACGACGGCCGTGTTGTCCGTCGAGGCAGACCCGTACGAAGCGACGCAGGTCGGAGCGGATCTTTGCATAGCGGAAACGACTGAGGATTACCTTTTTACGACTGGCGTTGACATAAAATACTTCGCCAACCAGATCTTCCGGCACCGGGCTTTTTTCGTGAGAGCGGATCAGCACCTTTTTTTCAAGGGTGATTACCTTTGCCTGGTACTCATGCACTTCGAACTCGGCCATCTCGTTGTCAACTGACACAAGACGAGCATCGTATGATACGGGGATTTCTTTGTAGTAGTTGAGGAACGAGAAGGTCTCTCCTACCATTCCCTTCAAAAATTGTATGATGAGCAGGTTGTCTTCCCGCTCGGAGCCACGAACCACATTATCGTAGTAGGAAAAATCCACGTCGGATCCTTGGAAGTTGGCCTGGTTGGCGTAGAGAAGCGATTGCAATGTGGTTTAAAAAAAGCGTATAGTTACAGCGACTTCTTTTTTTATCAAAAAACAGGACCGACCACAAGCACTCATATGCAAAAAAAACGTATGGTTCACGGCACACGTCTCAGGTTGTTTTCGGGGCTGATTTGTATCTGTATACTGGTGTTGTGCTACCTGTCCTCTCCTGCTATGGCCGACATTTATCGTTTTGTAACCATTGACGGTGTCGAGACTTTCACCGATGCGCCGCTTAAGAAGGAGGCGCGGGTTGTCATTAAAGACACGGCTAAAAATGCTCGTAAAACCTCTGCCAAACGCCTTTCAAAA
The DNA here is from genome assembly GCF_034008105.1 of Trichlorobacter sp. NCBI lineage: Bacteria > Pseudomonadati > Thermodesulfobacteriota > Desulfuromonadia > Geobacterales > Geobacteraceae > Trichlorobacter > Trichlorobacter sp. Next base: position 65,284 of record NZ_JAVEPN010000008.1, on the reverse strand, counting down.
ACAACCAGGCTTACACCGGCCCCTTCTCTGCACGAAATCATTGAAAAGACCATTCAGGCCCAGGCCGCAGTGCCTGACACCACATTACACGACACCTTACTGCCGGTGGATGGCCAGATCACTTCAGGGGTTGGTATGCGCATCGACCCCATTGACGGCACCTGGCGCAACCACAATGGGATCGACATCGCCGTGCCTGAAGGCACTCCGGTCAGGTCGGTGGCCGGCGGTACGGTCCTGTATGCCGGGCTCCGCTCCGGTTACGGCTGGACCGTGCTGATTGAGCACGACAACGGCATGATCACGCTTTACGCCCACAACAGCAAAATAACGGTAGACGTCGGTCAAGGCATCAAAAAAGGCGATGTTGTGGCCCTGGCCGGCAGTACCGGTCGCTCGACAGCCCCCCATGTGCATTTTGAGGCATGGCAGACAGGCAACAACGTCACCCCGGCCTTTATGCCCGGCAGCACCATCAAGATTGCCTCATTACCCGGCTACCAACGCACCCGGGCCAGCTTCCGCAAGCAGGTGCTGGCTGATGGGTCATTGCTGATTACCAACGTGCCCAACGCCATTCCGTAGTGAATCATATGTTGACCCGATACAACCGTTTGCTGGCAGACGAGGGCTGCGTGCGACCCGGCAGAGTGGCCTTGGCCGGCCGTAACGATGCCATGACGTGCATTGGACCGGCTGATCTCTCAACACTGGCTGCAGCAGTCATGGAGCGCCTGTCCTGCACGGCGCTGGTTGTGGCAGAGCCACTGCTCCCCTATTCCGCATTATTGCAGCGTCGTGCCACTCCTGATCAGAAGATCATTGTACCTCGCGACTCAGAGTCACGTGCCTCGCTGCACGATATACCGCTTATTGCTGCCACAGATGGTCATTCGTTGCCAGATATGATTGCAACGGCACTTGCATGCCGCAAAGGCGCCATTGTCAGTGGCGTCGGCATGGTTGCACATGGCGCGTTAACCGTGGAGCAGGCCTATATTGGCTGGTCGTCACTGTATCACGCCACCTGCATCAAATATCTCGAAGACCTGCTTGCCTACGGCCCCCAGCTGTCGGAGGAGGCAGACACCATTAAACAGCTGCTGGCCCCCTTGCCAGCCATAAACGGCGAGCAACCAGATTTTTGTAGTGCCTCCCTGACCGATGCGACCAGTATCATCCGCGAGCTTGCCGCTGTTGGGCGCGCCACTGTCAAGATGGGGCTGGTTGATTCTTTTTTTGGCAACATTTCCTACACCAGTCATGACACACTCTACATCTCCCAGACATCAGCCCGCCTGGATGAACTGGAACACCAGATCGATCCGATTCCCCATGACAACTCTTCAACAGCGGGTATTACGGCATCCAGTGAACTTCCTGCTCACCGGGCCATTGTTGCGGCAACCGGCTGTCGTGCTGTTCTGCATGGGCACCCCCGTTACCCGGTGGTTATGAGTTTTTTCAGCAGCTCTACTGAACATGAAGGGATCGATCAAGTCTGTGGTATTCCGGTGGTGGGAGGTGAAGGTGGACAGGGCGGTCTGGCCCAGACTCTGCCTCGCGCCTTTAAACTCTCCGGAAAGAGGACAGTCATTGTGCGCGGACATGGTGTCTTCTGTATCGGACAGGATAGTTTTAGCGAGCCGTTTGCCGCTCTTGTATCGGTGGAGCGTGCCTGTCGTAAAGAATATCAGCAGCGGCTCGCCAGACTGATTGTTGATAGAAGCTAACGAAAAGGGCGCTGAGAATCTCAGCGCCCTTTTCGTGTCTGACACACGTATCTCAGTATCTAACAGCCTGCTGTCTTGCGGAACAGCTTGCTGACGTTCTTGCCCTCTGCATCGTAAAACTTGCAACGTATTTCATCCCCCACGCCGATCCGTTTATCGCGCAACTTATCCAAGGTAAGGTCATCAGTGACGGTGATCGGCACTTTATTACCGGTCTTGTTGTCTTTCAGCATGACCGTGGCACTGTTACCAGAAAACTGTATTTTTTCAACCACCCCGACAATTTTCTGGTCAGCGGCAAAAGCAAGCGATGAAAGGCCGAGCATGACGACTACCATAAAAACAGAAAAGCTTTTTTTCATGATGCAAACTCCTTTTCGGTGCTGATTTAAAAACTGAACCGGCAAAACAGCGTCAAAAACATAAGCAACAATTACTTTTTTAGCAAGAGTTTTCACATCTTCTTCGACGTGGCAAGTCGTCCGTAACGCTTGACAAGCTGACGATAATGCGCCGCCAATGCTGGCGTCAACGATTTTGGTGGCATGCGCCACCCCCAGTTCCCGTAAGCCGTGCCGGGAAGATTCATGCGGGCCCCTGTTGGCAACTTCAAAATGTCCTGCATCGGCAGGATAGCATCGGTTGCAACCGACATCAGGCAGGTCCGGATCAGGTCATCGGCAAGATCGTCTCCGGTAACCCCCAGGTATTCGCGCATTGCCTGAGCCACCTCCGGACGTAACGATGCAGCCCAACCGTAGCTGGTATCATTGTCGTGGGTGCCGGTATAAACCACACTATTAGTCAGATGGTGGTGAGGCAGATACGGGTTGGACGCATCCGAATCGAAGGCAAATTGCAAAATTTTCATTCCGGGCAGCCCAAACCGGTCACGCAACGCCTCAACCGGCGGGGTGATCACGCCGAGGTCTTCGGCAATGAATGGCAGGCTGCCGATGGCGTTCTGCACTGCAGTAAAAAATCCAGCACCAGGCCCCGGGACCCAACTTCCCTCGACGGCGGTCAAAGCATCGGCCGGCACCTGCCAGGCAGCCTCAAACCCTCTGAAATGGTCAATCCGTACCAGATCGAACTGCGTCAACATCTGCCTGATGCGTGCAACCCACCACGCATAGCCGTCACGGGCCATCTCTTCCCACCGATACAATGGGTTACCCCACAGTTGACCGGTACTGCTGAAATAATCAGGCGGTACACCGGCCACCTCGGTCGGAAGCCCCGTATTGTCCAGCAGAAACAGATTGCGGTTGCACCAGACATCGGATGAATCATGGGATACAAAGATCGGCAAATCACCGACGATAGCTATGTCACGTTCAGCCGCATAGTCTCGCACCCGTTGCCACTGAAGCCAGAATTGCCACTGCTGATATTTCTGGACACCGATCTCGACCCCCAGAGATAACGAGGCGCGTTCGCAGGCCGCCTGATCACGCAGAGCCAGATCCTGGGGCCAACTGGTCCAGGGCTGACCATGAAAGTGACCTTTCAGTGCCTGAAACAGCGCATAGTCGTGTAGCCAGTCGGTAGAGTCGCAAAAACGCCAAAAAGCCTCGAGTCGCGGCGTTCGGCCCTGCGCAAAAAAATTGGCTGCGGCCATAGCCAGCAGCCGTTCCTTATGGTTTGTAACAGCGCCAAAGTCGATACGATCAGTGGAAAACTCATCGAACTGCGTATCAGCGGGCAGATCACCGTCTTTCACCATTGCTTCGATATCGATCAACATCGGGTTGCCGGCAAAGGCTGAATAGGATGAATAGGGGGAATTGCCAGCCGCTGGCGGAGTAAGTGGCAGCACCTGCCAGAGTGAAAATCCGGACTCGGAAAGAAAGTCGAGAAAACGGAACAGCTCAGGCCCCAGGCAACCGATACCGCCGTTGCCCGGCAGTGAGGTCGGGTGCAGCAATACGCCGGCACGACGTCTGACAGTCATGGATACCCCCTTTAAAACACGGCTACTGTTTGAATTAACGGAATTGTACGCTATAGTCAAAACATTCCCCGCGCTGGAGTAGCTGTGTTCGATTCCGTCATCCAAAACATGACCGTCTCTATTGATCAGGAGAAGGCACTCAGCCTGCTGATCACCGATCTGCACCTGATCCGTCGCCACTGGATCGCCTACCCCCCTGGCCATCCAGTGGTGCAAAACGGACTGCTAAAAATACAGCAATCGTTTCAACAACTGCTAACCATCCAGCCACAGGTGACGATCGGCGTAACGCGTGACGGCTTATTGCTGGGCGAAGACTACCTCGACAAAGCCAGCCCAAACTGCCGTGCCATGGCAACCGCACTCTTTGAACGTGGCATTGGTGCACTGGTGATCTGTCAGCAGCCATCTCTGGACGAACTACAGGCATTGTTGCGCATTCTGGCGCTCAAGCGCGAAGAGATCCTGGCATCAGGCGGCATTGAAGCGGTCTGGCAGCAAACTGGCAGTAGTGCCATTAAGCTGCGTGGTATCCGCTATGACCGCTTCAGCGGTACTGAAGAGCTGAAGTTGACTGGTGATGATGCTGATAGCGGCTCGTTGTGGCAGCGGTTTGTACAGCTGTTGATGCAGGGACAGGTCGGCCTGGCAGGTCAGGAACATACCGGAGAGACACGTCCTGAGGTGCTGGCGGCTACACTGAATGCCCTGTTTACGCAGCGCATGGGTGTGGGCAGTGGTCTCGCCTTTAATCAGATCAGAGATGCGCTGTCAACCATGCAGGCCATCGTAAATGCCAAGGGCACGGTAGCACCTGACACTGCATCTGACGTGTCGCCGTACCCTGCCACCGGTGACCAGGCTGGTCTTGCTGCCTTTGTTGCTGCACTTGATCCCGCGCTCCGTCGTCAGATTCTGGACGGTTTCTGCGAGATCGGTTCGGGCGATGCCACAGCCATGGAGAGCTTCTTCCGTCATCTTGGACCAGGTCTCCTGCAGGAAACCTATGCAACAGCTGAGCAGTTTACAACCGCTCCTGAGTTGTTAAAGGGTATTTTACGCAAACTGGTTCCGCAGATGACAACATCATACGAAACCAGCAGCGAAGAGGAAGAAATCCGCGACAAGGTGCGTGTACTGCTACAAGAACACCGTCAGGAGACCTATATCCCCGACGACTATCTGGATGGCTTGCAAGACCTTTTAAGCGGCACACCGTTACGGCAGCTTGCCCCCGCTATCCTGCAGGAGGAATTAGAAACTCTTGCTGTAAGCGCCATTGAATGCCGAGCCAGCGAAATTATTCTGCAGTTGGTGGTTACTGACCCGGAAGGAGAGGATCTCGAACAACTGATCCACAACCTGTCCGATATGTGCGGATATTTTCTGGAATTGGGTGATTACGCACAGGTACTGCGGATTCTCAGCCAGGCAGCCTCACCGCAGGTGCCGCAACAGCTTCGTCTGGCATTGCGCGATGCCTTCAGCCGCCGGGAGTTTTTAGATGAGATTCTGTCGGGATTGACCATCTGGGGCAAACCCAAATATGAGCAGGTAGGCCTGTTGATCCAGGTTATCGGCAGGCCGTTCCTCGACCCGCTGCTTGACCGGTTGGCCGAAGAAGAAACCATGTCGCTGCGCAGATTCATGATGGATCGTGTGCTGGCCTTTGGCGAGGCCGCCCGTCCAGCGCTTTTGGAACGGCTCGCTGATAGTCGCTGGTATGTACTGCGCAATATCATCGTCATGCTACGCACTCTGGCGCCGGGCCAGGAAACAGACCGTTTACGGCCGCTCCTGAAACATGCAAACGCCAAGGTCCGTCAGGAAGTACTCAAATCACTGCTGTTAGGTGGAGATCCGATCGCCCAACGCCAGGTGATGCGCGACCTTGATTCAGCAGACCGCGAGACCCAGCTGGCTGCTTTAAGCCTGGTTGACCGCTCCAGCCCTCCAGAGATGACCGCAAAACTCGTGCAGCTGCTTTCAACTGGCGGCTACAGCCCAGTCGAGTACGAATTAAAGGCAGCCTGCGTGCAGGCCTTGGCCGAAACGGGGCGTCCCGAGGCGCTGCCCGAGCTGACAAAAGTGCTTGGCAGTCGCAGTTTACTGGCTTTTAAAACTCTCAACCGACTCAAGGCTGATATCGTCAGGTCTCTGGATCGCTATCCCTCCCAGGCAGCACTTCCGCTCCTCGAACGCCTCGCAAAGGGTTCTGACGAACTGGCTTCATTGGCGTCGGAACAGCTGAAGCTGGTACGGAGCAAGACCATATGAATAAAGCTGTCATGACTGAAAATATTCATGAATTCATCAGGCACCTGCTTTCGTCGTCGGCTGCGGCCGGCTTGTATGGCATGTCTCATCAGCAGGTACAGCGTCTGGTGGGAGTTGCCTACGCCAGCCTGAGCAAAGCCTTGGCTGTCCGTCCCGATATTGCCATGCTGGAGGTGAATGGTGAGCTGGTGATTGATGCTGAACCGCAACCGTTTTCGCTGGTGTTGGAGCGTTTTGCCCGCATGTTGCAAGACAACGGTATCGGTCACCTGCGCTTCCTGGCCGGTGTTTCACTGGATGAACTAAGCTCTTTTATCAGCACCTTGGCACAACAGACCGATCAACCATTGGGGTCTGGTGAGTTTATTCGGGTCGGTCGGGTCGAACTGCCGGAACAAGGTGATGATGTGGGCAGTCTTGGGGCGGGTAGCACGGGCAGCGGAAGCGGGCAGATCAGTCTTGAGGAGCTGTCAGGGGTCGAGCTGGCCCGCTTGACGGAGGTCTATGAGGCCATCAAGCGAAACGAACGGCTCAAGCCGAGCGGTATTGCGACAACCGTTGCCGAGCTGCTGGAGGCTTTCAGGCGGGAAGGTGAAGCGTTGCTGGTGATGGCTGCCTTACGTGAAAAGGATGAGTACACCTTCACCCATAACGCCAATGTCAGCATCCTGGTTATGGCACAAGCCATGTCGCTGGGGATCAAGGGACAGCTCTTGAACGACATTGGCATGGCGGCCATGCTGCACGATATCGGCAAGATGTTTGTGCCGGATGAGATTCTGACTAAACCGGGCAAGCTGACGGATGAGGAATTTACCATTATGAAGCGACATCCGGTAAAAGGGGCCCGCTATCTGCTGGAGACACCCGGGGTGCCAAGATTGGCCGCGATCGTGGCCTATGAGCATCACATGCGTGACAATCTGAGCGGTTATCCAGCAGCCCCCAGAGGGTGGCGGCTCAACCTGGCCAGCCAGATGACCTCGATTGCCGATGTCTTTGATGCCATGCGTACCCGCCGTCCCTATCAACCCCCCAGGGATACCGACGAGATTGCCAACCTGTTGTTGTCAAAAACCGGCACCGAGTTTCCCCAGCCACTGGTTCAAAATTTTCTGCTACTGCTTGACCGCCGCAAGCAGTCATCCTAAGACATTTTGCGCTGTTTTTTGTCCTCGTACATCGCCAGGTCAGCCTCGCGAATGGTCTCATGCAAACGAGCGGGGACATGCGTGGTTGAGGCTCCCAGTGAAAACAGAATCGGCAGATCGTGTTCAGTGCGGCTGTTACCACTGGAAAGCAGTTCCCGGGCGCGCTGCATGATGGTTTCAAGCAGTTCCTCCCCCACCCCTTTCAGCAGCACCGCAAACTCATCTCCTCCCAGCCTCACGATGGTATCACCGCCGCGAAATGCCTCCCGCAGCAAATTGGCCGCTGCCTTGATCATGGCATCACCATGGTCATGCCCATACTGATCGTTCACCGTCTTGAGGCCATCCAGATCAGCAATCACCACCGAAATGGGGGCTGTCCGGCCTTGGCGCAGGTTCTCAAGTTCTGCCTCGAAAAAGGCCCGGTTAAATAGCTGGGTAAGCTCGTCATGGGTACTGAGATAGCGCAGCCGGTCCTCCATCTCGCGCCGTTTGGTGACGTCGCGGGCGACGTGCACCGCGCCCACCAGATTACCATCCGTATCAAAGGTCGGATTGACCGTAATATGAAAATAACTGTCCATGTGGGGAATGAACACTTCGGCTTCGTGGGGCTGACGGTCCTTGAGTAGTGCCACATGGGGGCAACTGTCCGGCGGGTGGCTGGCGCCATGGAACTGCAGGTAACAGGGGGCTCGACCTGATAGTCCGGTACCATCGTTCCCTAACCGCTCACGGGCAGCCTTGTTGATATGCACAATCTGATGGGCAGTGTCGATCACCGTGACCATATCAGGGATTGTGTCAAAGGTTTCCCGCCACTGTACATTGGCCAGTTCCAGTGCCCGCCGGGCACTTATCCGCTCTTCTTCCAGTTTTACGCGCCCCATGAAGCTTCCAAGGCCTCGAGTGGCGGTCATTACCATTGAGGTTTCAGCATCGGACCATGCCCGTTCGCGATGCATGTCATACAGACTCGCAAAGCCCCACAAACAACCATCCTCAAAGATAGGGGTCATCAGCAGCGAACGGATCTTGAGCGCATCGAGTATGGTGCGCTCCTCAGGGGGGAAAGACGCTCGCGGACCGGACAGAGATTTGCCCTGTTCCAGCATGCGGTGCCAGCGCTCGACATAGGGCAATTCAGGCGCATCGGGATCGATCCCGTCCAGTACCCGCCTGACCATATCACCACTTGCGAAACCGCTCACCAGACGCACTTCACGCTGATTAAAAAGTGAATCCTGATAGCTGAACAGACAAACCTTGTCGGCCTGGGCAGCCTTGGCCATCTCTTGCAGGGCAAAGTCAACGGCATCCTGATTGGCATCGGCAGATAGGAGATACTGGATTGCCATATTCACGCCTGACAAGAGCCGGGATTGCTGGCTGGCCAGACGCTGGCTGCGCAGGGCAGCAGCCTCTTTTTGTAGGAGGTGAAGTAGCTGTTCAATGTCGATCGGTTTCAACAGGTAGCCATCGATCTTCAGACTGATTGCCTTCAGCAGATGTTCGGTATCGCTGCAGGCCGAAACGACAATCACCGGTACTTGGGGGCGTTCTTGTTTGATGTGACGAACCAGCTCCAACCCGGACATGGCAGGCATGGTGAGATCAGTCAAAACCAGGTCTGGCATCTGCCTGCGAAAACGTTCCAGCGCCACACGGCCATTTTCAGCCAGATACAGTTCGCCGCAGATCGGTGTCAGAATACGGGCAACATGCTTGCGGACCAGTTCATCGTCTTCGGCAAACAAAATGGAAAGCTCGCGCAGATCAAGCGGCGTGATTGTTGGTGAGGTAGTTTTGTGGGGGACCATGGCAAGACCTTTGTCTGCTTGTATCAGGCTTTATTAGCCTGTTACACCACACCTGTCAAGCCAAGCTAAACATTAGTTTAAACTCAGACTACTGATTGTCCCATTATGAACCCAAAAAAGATCCGAGTGGTCGAATACAAAAAACAGAGTCCACAAAACCATCGAGTGACCACATTTTAAGCATTGCAGGCTTCCCTTTTGACGTGCCAGTTGCTATACAAGACAGACGTTATCTCAGTGCGACCGCCTTGCTGCGGCCGGATACATTTATTCCTGAAGGAGAGAGAGCATGAGTGAAATCGTCGACATCTACGCACGGGAAATACTCGACTCCCGCGGCAACCCCACCCTTGAATGTGAAGTATTCCTTGAGTCCGGCGCCTTTGGCCGGGCTGCTGTTCCTTCCGGGGCTTCCACCGGTGAGCGAGAGGCGCTGGAACTGCGGGATGGCGACAAGTCCCGCTATCTGGGAAAAGGTGTACTTAAGGCGGTTGAGAACATAAACAATCGGATCGCTGATGAGTTGATCGGCATGGAGGCCGGCGACCAGGTGGGGATTGACCAACGGATGCTGGAGATGGACGGCACCGAGTTCAAGAGCACCCTGGGGGCCAACGCCATCCTGGGAGTTTCGCTGGCAGTAGCCAAGGCCGCTGCCGAAGAGGCCGGCCAACCGCTCTACAAATACATTGGCGGCGCCAACGCCCGCGAGCTGCCGCTGCCGATGATGAATATCATCAACGGTGGCGCCCATGCCGACAACAATGTCGACATTCAGGAATTCATGATCATGCCGGCTGGCGCCTGCTGTTTTGCCGAGGCCCTGCGGATGGGTGCCGAGATATTCCACGCCCTGAAGGGTGTATTAAAGGCTAAGGGCTACAACACCGCAGTGGGTGACGAGGGTGGTTTCGCGCCCAACCTGAAATCGAACGAAGAGGCCCTGGAAGTGATCATGGAGGCGATCGTCAAGGCCGGTTACAAACCGGGTGACGATGTACTGCTGGCACTTGATGTCGCCTCTTCAGAACTGTTCGACAAGGAGAAAGGCACCTATACCCTGGAGAACGAGGCCCAGAAGGTCAAGACCAGAGAAGAGATGGTGCAGTTTTACGAGAACCTGGTCAACAAGTATCCGATCATCTCCATCGAAGACGGCATGGCCGAAAACGACTGGGATGGTTGGAAACTGCTGACCGACCGTCTGGGTAAGCGGGTCCAGATTGTGGGTGACGACCTGTTTGTGACCAACCCTGCCATCCTGAAAGAGGGTATCCAGAAAGGGATCGCCAACTCGATCCTGATCAAGCTGAACCAGATCGGCACCTTGACCGAGACCCTGGAGGCGATCGAGATGGCCAAGCGGGCTGGTTACACCACGGTCATCTCCCACCGCTCCGGTGAAACGGAAGACACCACCCTGGCCGACCTAGCAGTGGCGGTCAATGCTGGCCAGATCAAGACCGGTTCCCTGTGCCGCACCGACCGGGTTGCCAAATACAACCAGCTGCTGCGGATTGAGGATGAGCTTGATACCACTGCCCAGTTCAAAGGCAAGGACGTGTTCTACAACCTGAAATAAAGAGTAGCTCTGTATATTTGAATAGATGATATCAAACGGGCGGGAGCAAGTTCCCCGCCCGTTTGGCGTATCAGCCTGCGCTGGCAATTCATCCAGCTTGTGGTATAGCACTAGGCACTACCACAACTTAAAGGAGCTACAATCCATGGATTCGGCCTCACTCTGGAAGCGTTATCAACAGTACCTCTGCCACTGTCCTGAACTTGGCCTCTGGCTTGATGTCAGCCGGATGGGTGCTGATGATGGCTTTTTGCAACAACTGGAACCGGCCATGCAGCAGGCTTTTATTGAGATGCAGGCTTTGGAGACAGGCGCGATCGCCAATCAGGATGAAAAGCGGATGGTGGGTCACTACTGGCTGCGGGATACCGCACTGGCCCCTTCGCGGGAACTGCGACAGGAAATCGAACAAACCGTTCAAACCATCGAGCGTTTTGCGGCCGACATCCATAACGGCACCATCTGTTCCCCAGCAGGGAACCCTTTTCACAAACTGCTACTGATCGGTATTGGCGGCTCAGCCTTGGGACCTCAGTTTGTGGCTGACGCGCTGGGCGGGCCAGGCGACAAAATGGCCGCCTACTTCCTTGACAACACCGACCCGGACGGCATGGACCGTGTATTTCAACAGATTGGTGAACTCGCTGAGTGTCTGGTGCTGGTCATTTCCAAAAGCGGTTCGACCAAAGAAACCCGCAACGGCATGCTGGAGGCCCAGGCTGCGTGGCATAAAGCCGGCCTGGATTTCAACCGTCAGGCCGTGGCCGTTACAGGAACTGACAGCGAGCTGGATCGGCTGGCAGTAGCAGAGGGCTGGCTGGCACGTTTCCCGATGTGGGACTGGGTAGGTGGTCGCACTTCGATCATGTCGGCTGTGGGGTTGTTGCCTGCCGCCTTGCAAGGTCTTGATATCCAGGGCCTGATGGAGGGGGCACGTCTGTGTGATCAGGCAACCCGCAGCACCACTACCCGTAGCAACCCGGCGGCCCTGATGGCCCTGATGTGGCACCACGCAACCAACGGCTGCGGTGCTAAAGATCTCGTCATGTTACCGTACAAGGATCGTCTGCTGCTGTTTTCACGCTACCTGCAACAGCTGATCATGGAATCGATCGGCAAGCAGTTTGACCGCAACGGCAGACAGGTGCATCAGGGGTTGACGGTCTATGGCAACAAAGGGTCCACCGATCAGCACGCTTATGTACAACAGTTGCGTGAGGGGGTGCACAACTTCTTTGTGACCTTCATCGAGGTGCTGCAGGATCGCCAAGGCGAGTCGTTGGAGGTTGAGCCCGGTATCACCAGCGGTGACTTTCTGTTTGGATTTCTGTACGGCACTCGACAGGCGTTGACTGAGCAGGGACGTGCATCCATGACCATCACTGTTGAGCGGCTTGATGCGCGCACGGTCGGCACCCTGATCGCCCTGTTTGAGCGGACGGTTGGGTTATATGCCTCGCTGATCAATATCAACGCCTATCATCAGCCCGGTGTTGAGGCAGGCAAGAAGGCTGCTGGGGCGATCATTGAACTGCAGCGGCAGCTACATGACTTGCTGAAGACCAGGCCTGATATGTCGTCGCCCGATGAGCTGGCTACTGCCCTCGGGGTTCCTGAAAAAGCAGAAACGATCAATGCCTTGTTACGCCGCATCACCCATCGCTAGGCAAAAAAAGCCCCGCTCAAACATGGTTGAACGGGGCTTTTCTGTATCGAATATGCTAATTAATCGTAACGTTAGAATTCAGCCTCACGCGATTCTTCCAACAGCGCCTGTAGTTCTGCAATCTGCATCTCACCAATATCCAGCACCTCGGCCTCCAGTGTTTGTTGCAAAGCCAGGCTGGGATCATGTTTGAGCCCCAAACCGAAACGATGGCAAGATTGGTTCACAAAGCGTACTATGGCCAGCATCTTGTTGGTAGGGTCCCACTCCTCAAGGTGGTGATCACGCACTACATCACAGTACATGGCCGGGAAGTTCCAGTGCTGCATCAGACGATGCCCCTGCTCGACGTGCATCGCCTCAAATATCTCCAGCACCAGTTCGTCATCAAACATGGAGTTGATCACCCCGGCCTGCACCAGTCGCTCAATGGACTTAAGCAGGTACAACTTGCCCACGTCGTGTAACAGGGCTGCCAGATAAATCTCATCCGCGATGCCGCGCATGCCGCAATTTTGGGCCAACCAGCGGGCTCCCAGGGCGCTGCCGTGGCTGTGCAGCCACATCGCCTTCATGTAGCGATCCAGAGCAGCGTTTTCTGATGCATGGGCCGATGCCTGTGAAGCGGCAATGGCAATATTGATTACCTGCTGGGCCCCCAGACGTATCACTGCCTCTTTGATGGTGGCCACCTTGGTGCGCCCCATGTACATGGGCGAGTTGGACATCTTCAGCATCTGGCTGGCCAGCGATTGGTCCTCATTGGCTACCTGAGCCACCTCGTCAACGGTGAAATCGTAATCCGACAGCATCCGTTGCAGCTTAAGCGCCACCGGATGAAAAATTGGAAGCTCGATCGGTTGTGAGGCCAGCAGTTTTCTGACCGTTTCTGGTATCACCACCTGGGACATGCACTCCTCCTGAAAGACGAACATCTGCACAAAAACTGGTACGTACTTATTCTATATTCAAATAGTTGTCAATCTTAACGACGACCGGTGGTCAGGTTTACCCGGTACTTCTGAATATCAGTTCCACGCTGTTTTTCAACATCCATGACCCGGACCGTACGGACATTGCTGAACCCGGCCTCACAAAACAGGTGTTCCATCTCCTGGTTGCTAAAACCATGATGTTCAATGCCGGTCGGGTCATCGTGAAAGCTGCCGTCCTCAGTAGCCAGGTCAGCGATACAGAGTTGGCCGCCAGGACTGAGTGTGGCCTGAAACGTCTTGATCAGGCCACCAACATCGGCAATATGGTGCATAGTCATGCTGCTGACCACCAGATCAAAAGTCGGTGGCAACTCGCCTAAGCCATCATGGGGAAGCAGAAAGGGAGTGACATTTGTAATGCCGGAATCCTTTATCTTGCAAGTCAGCTGCTCCAACATCCCCCGAGAACTGTCAGCCGCCACAATTTCACGCACCAACGGTGCCAGTAACAAGGTCACCAGGCCGGTACCGCATCCAAAATCAAGCACGCGCATAGAGCTATCAGGATGGGCCTCGCGAATAATGGCATCACTTACAGCGTGCGCCAGCTTCACCCGCCGCTCCTTCTGATCCCAGTTGGCTGCGGCACTATCAAAGTCGCGACGAACCTGCTGACCGGTCATACTGCCTCCAGCCGGATAGGACAACGTGGGCACTCTGCATCCCATACCTCATAACCATCACCGGCAAGGTTTAAAAAACGCTCCATCCGGTCTCTAAAATAATCCAACGGTGCTGCTTCCTGTTCGACATCGGCCAACTCATCCGCCGAAATCAGGTGCTGCTGGTGCAAAAAACGGTACCAAGCCAGCACCCCCTCCAGGTGGCGTTCCAGGACGGCCATTTCCGGTTCCAGGGTACGGGTGATATACCAATTGGCGGCAAAATACCGTACCAAGCCTGGCTGTGGACGCAAGATGTTCTGTTGCAAAAAATCAATTACATAATCACGCACAAAATAGTCAGCCGAATAGGCCAAACCTGAAGCCTGTTCGGGTGTTAATCCATTGTTTTGCAAGTTATTGTAGAACTTTTCCAACAGCTGGCGACACAACCCATCCACCCTTAACTCGTCCTCAAGACTCTCAAAGTCAAAATCGGCATGTTCAAATGTTATCTGCGGCACAGTCGTGTAACTCCTTTAACGGATCGTACGTGGGTCAAGGGCATCTCGAATCCCCTCCCCCAAAAGGTTATAGGACAAAACGGTGATCAGGATCGCCAAACCGGGAAACAGCGAAAGCCACCAGGCAAACTCGATATAATCCTTGCCCGAGGTGAGGATATTGCCCCAACTCGGCGTGGGCGGCTGAACCCCGATGCCCAGAAAGGAAAGCGCCGATTCGGTCAATATCGCTCCGGCTACCCCCAAGGTAGCTGCCACCAGCACCGGTGACAAGGCATTAGGCAAAATATGCCGTGTAATAATTCTCAGGTCAGAACAGCCGATACAACGGGCTGCCAGGATATATTCCATCTCGCGAATTGTCAGAACCTCGGCCCGCACCAGTCGAGCGACACCCATCCAGCCGGTGAGGCCGATCACCGCCATGATGATCCAGATCGAAGGTTGTAAAAAGGCGATCACCGCCAAAATCAGAAAAAAACTGGGGAAGCAGAGCATAATATCCACCAGCCGCATCAGCAGAGTATCAAGCCAGCCACCATAGTAGCCGGCCAATAAACCAACCGTCATACCCAACAGCACTGCGATACCCACTGCCACAAAGCCGACCTTAAGCGATATCCGGGCACCAAACAGAACCCGCGCCAGCACGTCCCGACCTAGTTCATCGGTGCCAAACCAATGCTGACAGGTGGGCGGTTGCAACACTTCCCAGGCATTGATGGTTGAGGGGTGATATGGAGAAAGCCAGGGCGCCAACAGTGATATGACAAACAACATCAACACCACCGTCCCGCCAAGCATGGCGAGGCGGTTGCGGCGCAGGCGTGGCCAGAAAACCGTATAGGCAAAGCTCTTCTTAAACATCAGGCTCCCTATTACTGCTGACGGATGCGGGGATCAGCCAGTGCATAACTGATATCGGCCAGCAGATTGCCCAGCAACGTTAAAAAGGCTCCGATTACCAGGATACCCATCACCACCGGATAATCTCGAGCCATCACCCCTTGGTAAAAAAGTTGTCCCATGCCTGGAATGGAAAAAATAGTCTCAAAGATGACGCTGCCGCCGATCAGGCCTGGCAACGAGAAACCCACCAGGGTGATCAGCGGCAACAGGGCATTGCGCAGGGCATGCTTCCAGATCACCACCCGCTCGGAAAGTCCCTTTGCCCGTGCGGTGGTGATGTAATCCTGCTCAATCACCTGCAACATGGCCGAACGCATGTAGCGGGAGACACCGGCCAACGAGCCGAAAGAAGCCACCAGAATCGGCATGACCAGATGTTTGGCCAGATCCAGCAGTTGGCCAAACCAGCCGTAGGCCTCATAGCCCAGGGTGTGCATACCTGAAATCGGCAGCCAGTTAAGTTTGACGCCAAACAGGTACATCAACAGCAAGGCCAGCCAGAAAGTGGGCACGGCAAACCCGAGAAAGACAAACACCGTGATTCCCTTATCAAGGAGAGTGTTGCGGTGAACCGCCGCCAGCACGCCGATCGGGATCGCTAGACCGAATTCGATCACCAACGCCACGATGTTTAGTGAAAGGGTCACCGGCAACCGTTCCTTGATCTTATCCAGCACCGGTCGGTTGTCGCTGGAAAATGAGCGGCCAAAATCAAACTGCGCAAGCTGCTTGACCCAGGTGACATACTGAACATGCAGCGGTTTGTCGAGACCGTAGAACTTCTGCAGCCGTTCGCGGGCCTCTTTGCCAACCTTGGGGTTCATGGCCATCTGCATCTCAACCGGCTCACCAGGTGCCATGTGGATCACCGTAAAGGTGATCAGCGTGATACCGAACATCAGCGGAATCAGCAGTAAGATGCGACGTAGCAGATAGGCGGTCATCGTTGTTCCCGTTGCCTCAAGTAGACCTGAAAAGCGCGCAGGGCCTGTCCCCGGTGACTGATATGATTTTTTTCTTCCAGCGACAATTCGGCCATGGTCTGGTGGAAGCCGTCCACCAGAAACAGGGGGTCGTAACCAAATCCCCCCTCTCCTCGCAAACCATCCAGGATGCGACCGCTAACTATTCCCTGAAAGGTTTGCTCAGTACCATCGGGATGCACAAAGGCCATCACACAGACAAAGGCAGCCTTACGACTGGCCATGGGAAGCAACGCCAGTTCAGCAAGCAGCTTGCGGTTGTTGGCGGCATCGTCTGCAACGGGGCCGGCGAAACGGGCTGAAAGCACACCTGGACGTCCGTCCAGACCATCCACCACCAGGCCTGAATCGTCTGCAAGCACCGGCAAGCCGCTAACCAGACAGGCTTCGCGGGCTTTTTTTAAGGCATTATCAACAAAGGTGGCACCATCTTCCACCGTTTCCTGCAGCTCAGGCAGATCAGCAGCACAAAGTAGCTCCTCCACCAGGTCATCCAGAATAGCCCGGATTTCCTTTAGCTTGCCCCGGTTGCGGGTGGCCACCAACAGCCGCTTCATCGCGCAAGCGCCTCACGTTGCAGATCAAACAGCTGGCGAATACCATCCATGGCAAGGCTGCGCATGGCATCCATCTGATCGATGGTAAACGGTTCGGCCTCAGCCGTACCCTGCACTTCTACAAAACGGCCCGACGAGGTCATTACAAAATTCATGTCAACCTCGGCTCCCGAATCTTCATGATAATCAAGGTCAAGCAATGGCTGACCATCGACCATGCCGACACTGACCGCTGCCACCGCCTCCTTGAGTGGGTTGACTACCAACAAACCTCGTTGCTGCAGTGAAGCAACCGCATCAGCCAGGGCAACGTAGGCGCCGGTGATGGAGGCGGTACGCGTTCCGCCATCGGCCTGGATCACATCACAATCAAGATAGACTGTCCGCTCACCCAGCAGTGTCATATCGGTCACAGCACGCAATGAGCGCCCAATCAGGCGCTGTATCTCCAAGGTGCGGCCCGATTGTTTGCCCTTGGCAGCCTCACGGGGTGACCGGGTATGGGTGGCCCGTGGCAGCATCGAGTACTCAGCCGTTACCCAGCCGGTTCCCTTGCCGCGCAGAAAGGGCGGCACCGTCTCCTCTATCGAGGCGGTACAAATCACCCGAGTGTCGCCAAATTCAACCAACACTGACCCTTCGGGATGCTTGATAAAATGCCTGGTAATTGTGACCGGACGAAGCTGCTGGTTGTTGCGTTCTGTGCGCACTTTAGAAACACCTCATTCTTTCGTTAGTGCCGGAAATGTACGGTTTCAAGCCTGCCCTGTCAACAAAAACGGGGGATTCGCACCGCGAATCCCCCGTGGGGTCATCCTAACCAAGATGGGGTCTATCAGCCCAAAAACGTATTCGAACAACGAGCCCGATTTGCAAGGATCGTCGAGTCAACCACCTCGCCGCAGCAGGTGCATCTCCAGGCGTCAAAGGAACGTACAAAATCATAAAATTTCTCTGCAAACATCCGCCCCTGGCAACGTGGACACTTCATAACGATCCCTCCTTCACGCGTATGATGTAAGCCGAATACAAATAAAACAGGTGAGATCGTTTTATACATCTAGCGTGCCAAGTTAATCCCTTCTGGAGCCATTTGTTGCAAACACTGCCATACTCTACGGATTTCATATAGTTAAGAACGCTTTCAGTAGTGCAAGTTTCTTTTCAGCAATACCCTCAATCTGTAAAAGATCTTCAAAACGTCTAAAATCGCCATTATTTTGACGGTGCCGCACTATGCGCTGAGCCATGACCGGACCTATACCAGGCACCAGGCACAGTTCGTCAACTGTTGAGCTATTTACCGAAAGAGTGCCCAACAGCACCAGCCTTTGGTGGCCCGACAAAGGCTCAATCGTTGTCAAGCCGCGGGTCCTACCTGCCGGACATGCTATATCCAGTCTCACCGCCCCCTGTTTTTTCAAAACAGTTTCCAGGCTCGCTTGATCGAGCTTGATCGCGCACAGAGGCACCGCCATTTGGATGACATCATTCGTCATTTTTATGTCGATCAGCGAATAAATTCCGTGATGCCGCACAGAACCTGTTATCTGTAACCAGCCAACCGGCGGCGATGTAACACGAAAGGCCGTCACCGAGGAACGCTCCCCCCAGTGACGGCCTGTAATAAAGATTACGAGCACCATTCCGGCAGCCACTAACATCAGTGCTACCCGCTGCCAGATCATCGGTTATGCCTGAACAACTTCCTCAGACTTATGCAGTTTATAATCAATGGCATCGATCAACGCCTGATAGGATGCATCAATTATGTTGTCTGAAACACCCACCGTGCCCCAGCGGGAAGCCTTGTCGCCTGACTCGATCAGCACCCTGATCGAAGAGGCCGTTCCCTGGCCTGCTGGCAACACCCGCACCTTATAATCGTGCAGCTTAACCTCTTTCAGTTTCGGGTAAAACTTCTCCAACGCCTTACGCAGCGCATTATCAAGGGCGTTCACCGGGCCGTGCCCCTCAGCAGCAGTATGCTCTATCTTGCCGCCCACCTTAATCCTGACGGTGGCCTCGGCAGTCGGTTTCTGCTCGTCAGTTCGTTTTTCGTCCAGCACCCTGAAACCCATAACCTGGAAGTAATTGCGGTGAGTTCCAAGAGCCTTCTTCATCATCAACTCAAAGGAAGCCTCAGCCCCCTCAAACTGGAAGCCACGGTTTTCCATGTCCTTGATCTCTTCCAGAATCTCCTGGGTAACCGGATCTTTGCTATCCAGATTGATATGGAACTCCTCAGCCTTGGCCAGAATATTTGATTTACCCGAGAGATCAGAGACCAGTACGCGGGTGCTGTTACCCACAAGTTCTGGACGGATATGCTCATAGGTTTCAGGGTGGCGCTGGATGGCGCTGACATGAACCCCACCTTTGTGGGCAAAGGCTGACTTACCTACATAGGCTTGATGTTTATGAGGAGAAAGATTGGCCAACTCATAGACGAAGTGCGAGGCCTCACGCAGGGTCTTCAGCTGTTGGTCGGTGATGCAGTCTTTTTTCAGCTTCAGCTTGATGGCTGGAATGATCGAGCAGAGGTTGGCATTGCCGCAGCGCTCACCAAAGCCGTTGATGGTACCCTGCACCTGCACAATGCCGCGCTCTACTGCCACAATGGAGTTGGCCACGGCACATTCACCATCATTATGGGTATGGATACCGAGTGGAATTTTGATCTGCTGCTGTACCTTGGTGATGATCTCTGCGACCTCATAGGGCATGGTGCCGCCGTTGGTGTCGCAGAGGATGATGCAGTCGACCTTGGCATCCTGGGCAGCCAGCAAGGTCTTGATGGCGTAGTCAGGATTGGCCTTATAGCCATCAAAAAAGTGCTCGGCATCGTAAAACACTTCGCCTACATTCTGCTTGAGAAACGCCAGCGAATCGTTGATCAGCTCCAGGTTTTCTTCCAGCGATATGCGCAACGCCTCACGCACATGAAAATCCCAGGTCTTGCCAAAAATAGTGATCACGTCCGGTTGGGCAGCGATCAGGGTCTTGATGTTGTGATCCTGATCGGGAGTGGTCTTGGCCCGCCGGGTGGAGCCGAAGGCAGCTATCTTGGCCTGTTGCAGCTTTTCTTTCTTAATATCCTTGAAAAAAGAGACGTCTTTAGGGTTGCTGCCGGGCCAGCCACCTTCAATGTAATGAACACCCAGCTCATCCAACTTATGGGCGATCCTGATCTTGTCTTCCACCAGGAAAGAAATATCTTCGGCCTGCGTACCATCCCGCAGGGTTGTATCATACAATTTTACCAGGCTCATTGCGAACGCCTCCTGTCTATGAATTGCAGTTTATAACGATGTTAGAAGGTTTTCAGTATAGCATCACCAAGCCACTGTCAAGCACCATCTGCGGCCTTGACGTGCTGTTCCTGCTCCGCATAGAGATCTGTAGATAAGCCGCAACGTTTTGCCAGTTGACGATTTCACTAGAAATATAAGATAGTACTGCAATGAACGCTCGCTCCGTAAAATACGTGGCTGTTCCGATGCTGTTTATGGCATTGACGATGCTGTTCCTATCGCCACTTTGCTGCCTGGCTGCGCATCAACAACATGAGCATTCATGCCCAACTTCAACGCTTCCCGCTGACCCTGTTTCTGAACAGTCATCCGATTCTAATGATTCAACCTACCTGAACGACGGCCCACAAGAGCTGTTGCTGGCTACTGTTAAATCCATCGAGCCCCCCTGCCCTGCCAACCAGATATTTAACACAGAACTTCAACTACGTTTTCCCGCCGTATTCTACTCCATCTGCAATCCGCCTCAAAACTTCGCCTAACACCTGACGCAACCCCTAGGTTAGTTTTTCAACGCCGTAACCACCCACGTTACTCATTACAGGGTTGAGGTATAGCTCCATGAGCATTGAACAGTGTGCAAATACCAACTGTAGCCATTTTTTTGAGCTCATCGAATTCGGTGGCGATAGACCAGCTCCGCTTGTAACCAGAGCTGTTTGTTGCCCCTATTGTGGTCACAGGACAGAACGCCCCACTCGGGGAGCGTTCATTACTGCCCCCAGCGATCAGCAGCTAGACGGTATAGTTATTGCCTCCAGCACAGGAACGACCGGCTTGTCTTCTTCTGGCTGATGCGTTCTTTTGCTTGACAGCATTGGATCAGCTGCGTATCTTGACTTGCAACCAATTGATATTATTGCATATTAATTAGAATATTCAAATATACAGTTTATCGATTCCCGTTCAGGGAATATCACCCCACAAGGAGGCATCATGAGTATCCGCACCAGACTCGTCGCCAGCTTGGCGACACTGATGGCCGTGGCCCTGCTGACAGGTTGCGAAACCGGACCAGAGGTAAGAAGCGAGGCCCCCGCTCAACAAACTGTTGCAGCAGTCAAACCCGCAAAGCCAGCTGGGCCTGTCATGCCAGCCGGTGTCAGCGTGATCAGCACCGATGCCCTGAAAGCGTTGGTAGACAAGGGACCAGAAGCCGGCAACTATCTGTTGTTTGACAGCCGCCCTGCTGGCCGCTTCCACGCTGCCACTATTCCGACTTCAGAAAACCTGACCGATACCGAAATGGCGAAACTGGACCAAGAAGGCAAGGTCGCCACGCGTCTCGGTGAAGACAAGAACAAGCTGTTGATCTTCTGGTGCGGAGGCCCCACCTGACCGTTCTCCATCAAAGCTGCCGGTCTGGCAGCCAAAAATGGCTACACCAACGTCAAGGTATATTCCGGTGGTGACCCCGCCTGGGCCAATGCAGATCATCCCTTCCATTCTTCTCCCAAGTTTGTGAAGGACGAGAATATCCTGCTGCTGGACCTGCGCGCTGCTGACAAGTTCGCTGCCGGGCACATCCCCCGTGCCCTGAACCTGCCTGCTGCAAAACTTGATCAGTACAAGGAGCAAAACTGGCCTTCCTTCAAGGGCGCTACAATCGTCTTTTACAGTGACAATCAGGCCGATATCGACAAGGCCCGTGAGTTGATGTACGACTACAACCTGTCAAAAGCCACTGTTTTCCCCGGCGGCTTTGAACGGTGGAAAAAGCTCGGCTATCAGGTAGAAACCGGCGCCAAGCCAGCCCCTGAAAAACTGACCTTTGTACGCGTGTTGAAGCCGCATGACGTCAGCATTACAGACTTCAAGAAAATGCTGGATGACCCCACCGTTGTTATTCTCGATGTACGGACTGACGCAGAACGGGCCACCGGCAGCTTCAAGGGCTCACTGCATATCCCCTTTGAGCAGGCTGCAACACGTTACAAAGAAATTCCTACGGATAAGACCGTAGTGCTTCACTGCGCCACCGGCATCCGCTCCAGCGCCGCTTATGAAACCCTGAAGGCAAAGGGGCTAAAAAACCTCAAGGTGCTAAACGCTAACGTCAAATTCAAAGACGGTGCCTACACCATTACCGAATAAGCGCAGCTATCAGTTACATCTAAAAGCAGTAGTTCGGGGCGGAGTAATCCGCCCCGTTTTTTGTGCCTGATCACCTGTTGCATCAACTGCAACACGTTGCACAAGCGTTGCGCCAGAAAATATCTCTTTGATTACAGCAAGATAAACAAAGCATATCAGGAACACGTTGCAAACGCAACATAGCCACCCAAATCTCCTGCCTACACACCCCTCTACTTGTAAAAATCATAACATATCAATATCATTGCGATATATTTTTTTAAAAGAAAAATAATCGCAGTTGGCACGTAATGTGGAATAGAAGAAAGCAAACGAAACAAACAAACCGAGAGGAAGCCATGACCACTGGAAAGATAGCGATACCCTACTACGGGAACCTGACCCACCCCACCAGTGGCTTTGAACGGATCTTTTTCATTATCGATCATGACGCACAGCGCCCCGTCCAACAGCAAGCAGTCAGCCTGGGGATTTGGGATGCAAAGCAGACACCCTTTCTGACCTCGTGGTTGCATGACATCGGTGTGGAGCAGGTGGTCTGCAGCAAAAAACCAGATGAAAAAACCCTCGTAACCATGATCAGCGCCGGCATCAGGGTTTTCAGCGAGGGAAGCGAAGCAGCAAAGAGGCTATTAAAACAACTTAACGTCATCTAGTGATCAACAGACAACAAAGCAAGCAGGTACAACTAACTACGCATCAACGAAAGGAGTAGGACCATGAAAGCAAAAAGCAATTTCTCGACCCTGGTAGCAGAAACCACCGCACGCGGTAGCTTGGCAGTATTTGCCGGCATCACCATCTTCCTGGCAGGTTTTGTAACCTGGTCAGCAGCCAGTGCAGTCGGTGCATTAGTCAGCCTCTTTAACTAACCATCAACGATAAAATCATGAAAGGAGCTTCACAATGAAGGCAAAAGTAAATTATTCTGATCTTGATGACCGTAAGTACATCGGTAAGGTTCTGGCAGTCGCAGGGGTGTTCGCCGCAGGTGCAGGTTTGGCAGTAGCTTGGCCCGCCCTTTCTCACATAGCAATCAAACTGGTGAGCTAACCAGATTTAAAGCTGCATCAAAAAGACAGGAAGGAACCCCTTCCTGTCTTTTTGTGCCTTGTCGACAACTACACCAGATTTTCGGACTACACCACCAAACCGGACGATATCATGAGCGTTTCAGCCACAACTGCACTTCATTGCCCCTTTTGCGGCAAAGGGAAAACCTACCGTCTTGAGGATGGTCGGATGAAGTGCGCCCAATGCGCCCATAAATTTACACCGATCCCCAGACATTCACATCTTCCCGAAGGGACCATCCGTGTTATCGCTCAGCGTTTTTGGGAAATGACACCCACTACAGCGGTGTCGGCTGAATTACAGCTGAATATCAAAACCGTCCAGCGCTACTTCCTGCGAGCACGTGAAGGGATGGCTCGCTGTTGCGAACATTCAGCAATTGCTCACTTTGGTAGCGATCGACTCCCCCTCAGCTGTTTTGAAAGTGGCCCGTCACGGGCAGAATGTGGTGTACAGGCACAACCGGTGTGCGCCGTAGCAGTTTCTGCCGATACACTATCGTTACTGTTTTGCGATGACAGAAACGATACGTCCTGCTTGCATACCACTGATGATGTTGCAGGATGGCTTTATGGACGCAATCAGGAAAGCATCGAACGGCACCTGTTGGACCAGATGCATCTTGTGTTGCATACTGATCATGCATCAGAACTCCCGCGCCAATTCTGGCAGTTTGCCAAGAAAGGTCTGGCACGCTACCAGGGAGGATTTCGCCACAACTTTCCTCTTTTTTTGCGGGAGATGGAATTCCGTTTCAAGGTGCGCCAGCGTCCGGACGCTGCAAACCTTTGCTCTCAATTGTTGATCTATCACACTATCCATCAGGAGAACTAAACCATGCGACATCTTGCTACCCCTATTTTGGTTCTGTTCGTGATCCTTGGTTTACTGGCTGCTCCGGCGTTCGTTTCTGCCGAAACCAGCAGTATGGCCTATGATCCCGAAAACTGCCTGGGCTGTCACGGTTCAAAGATCAGACTTGAACAATTCGGCGCCTCGCCGCACGGCAAAAACGGCTGTACCAGTTGCCACCTGCAGAGTGCCGACCTGAAACGCCACATGACGGGTGCCGTTAAACTCGACAAGGTTAACTGCTCCCGCTGCCATGGCAATGAGGCCAAGGAATTTGCTAAGAGCGTCCATGCCGAACAGGGCCTGACCTGCACTTCCTGTCACAGTGATATTCACAACATGACCGCAAAAAAAGGAGACAAAAAGGCGGTTATGGCCTCCTGTCTCAAGTGCCATCCCAACACCAAAAACTTTGAAGGGTCGGTGCATGGCAAGGCAGTACTGAAAGGAAGCAAGGACGCACCGGACTGTTCAAACTGCCACGGATTACACAGCGTCAAAAAAGTTCAGCCGGCCACTACGGTTGAAGGTCGGATGTTCCACGTTGATGCCTGCATCAAATGTCACGATGACAAAGAGATGATGGAGCGTAACCACGTTAATCACACCTCAGTGGAAACCTACCTGGAGAGCTACCACGGCAAGGGCTATCGCCTGGGCATGCTGGAGAAGGCGGCTGGTTGTTCCGACTGCCACACCGCCCACAACGTGCTGCCCAAAGAGGATGCCGCCTCATCGGTACACCCCGACAACCTGTACAAGTCTT
Source organism: Trichlorobacter sp. (assembly GCF_034008105.1). Lineage (NCBI taxonomy): Bacteria > Pseudomonadati > Thermodesulfobacteriota > Desulfuromonadia > Geobacterales > Geobacteraceae > Trichlorobacter > Trichlorobacter sp. Next base: position 40,431 of record NZ_JAVEPN010000008.1, on the reverse strand, counting down.
GCCAGACCTGCCATGCCAAGGCTACTCCGCTGTTTGCCAAGTACTATTCTCACGGCAGCCATTCCGACCGCGAGAACTATCCGCTGCTCTATTGGACCTTTCTTGCCATGAGCGGACTGTTGGTAGGCACGTTTGCCGTGTTCTGGATCCATACCCTGCTCTGGCTGTTCCGCGGTTTCGTTGAAAACCGTGAAAAACAGCGTCTGCTTGCAGAAGGCCATGTGCATCACGTAACAGAACCGCACAAGCAATATCTGCGCTTCACCAAGCGCCATATCTTCCTGCACTTCACCGTGATCGTCAGCTTCCTGGGACTGGCCCTGACCGGTCTGCCGCTCAAGTTCGCCGATCAGAGCTGGGCCAAGACGCTGATGTCCTTCTACGGTGGTATTGAGTATGCCGGCCTGATCCACCGTGGCTGCGCCGTGTTGACCTTCTACTACTTCCTGGGCGCTCTCTGGATGAGCATTGACTTCCTGTTCCTGCGCAAGGATATCAAGGGCAACTTCCTGCAACGGATGTTCGGCCCCGACTCCTTGATGCCTAACTTCCGCGACGTAAAAGATGTTATCGGCATGGTTAAGTGGTTCCTGTTCAAGGGCCCCAAGCCCACCTTTGAACGCTGGACCTATTGGGAAAAATTCGACTTCATCGCCGTCTTCTGGGGTATGTTTGCCATCGGCGGCTCCGGCCTGATCCTCTGGTTCCCTGAATTCTTCGGCATGTTCCTGCCGGGCTGGATGATGAACATCGCGACCATTGTCCACTCTGACGAGGCGCTGCTGGCTACCGGCTTCATCTTTACGGTGCACTTCTTCAACACCCACGGGCGCCCTGAAAAGTTCCCGATGGATTTCGTGATCTTTAACGGTCAGATGTCCAAGGAAGAGTTCATCGAGGAGCGCGGCGATCAGTGGAAACGCTACGAAGAACAGGGTATCACTGAAAACTTCGTCTGCGAAAAGCCAAGCGGCGTGGTGTATGACTTCCTCTTCAAGACCTTCGGATTCCTGGCTGTCTTTACCGGCCTGGCACTGGTGGTGGGCATGCTGTTTGCCTTCTTGAAGTAAACCTTTAAGGCCAGGGGACGCAGCATCGGCTGCGTCCCCTGTTTACATCCTGCAGGAAGGAATGAATTATGAAGGCATCACAAACAGTTCCCATACTTGCTCTGGTGCTGTATATTTGCGGCGGCATCAGCACGTTTAGCGGCATTGGCCTGCTGGCCTTTGGCGCCAATGATCGGACGGTGACCGGTTTTAGCTTGCTGGTCGGCGGTGTCCTGCTTTCCATGACCGGCGTCATGCTGATGCGCATCTCGCGCAACCACACCGAACGCCAACTACGTTGTTCCGTTAAGTCCTGATAGTAAGCTCCCGACCTATCCCGGGTGGAGAGGCAATGACCAAGCAAAAAAACTGCGAACACCTCGAATATGCCAGCCATGTCATGGACTCAGTCGCAGACGGCGTTTTTACCGTCGACCGAGACATGAAGATCATGGCCTATAACCGGGCTGCAGAACTGATAACCGGCATACCGCGTGAAAAAGCTGTTGGCAGGCCATGCCATGAGGTTTTCCGCACTGCCGTCTGCTTCAGCAGGTGTCCGGTACGGGAGGCAATCGAAAAAGGCAAGCCGGTACTCAACCGTGAGGTAACCATACAAAATTGCCAGGATGAACCGGTGCCGGTATCAGTAAGCGCCTCTATACTGTATGACGGTGAAGGCAATCCGATCGGCGGCGTCGAGACCATCCGCAGCCTGCGGAGAATCTACGCCATTATGGACTCGGTTCCTGACGGCCTGTTCACCGTTGATGAGGGGATGCTGATTACCCACTTTAACCGGGCCTGTGAAGAGATAACCGGTGTCAGTCATGATGAGGCCATCGGCCGCCCCTGCTACGAAATCTTTAAGACCGAGGTGTGCACCGGCGCCTGTCCAATGGTCGAGGCGATAGCAACCGGACAATCGATTCAACGAGAAGTGGATATAACTGATCGTTCCGGCCGTAAAAAACTGATCTCGGTCAGCTGTTCAACCCTGTATGACTGCGCTGGCAAGGTAATGGGCGGCATTGAAACCGTGCGTGACCTGACCCCAATCAGCAGCATGCGGGAAGAACTGCGTGACAAATATACCTTCCGTAGCCTGGTAAGCCGCAATCCAGTCATGCGCCGACTGTTTGATGTGATGGAAGATATAGCTGCCAGCGATGCCACCGTCTTTCTGCATGGCGAATCAGGCACCGGCAAGGAGTTGTTTGCCAGGGCCATTCATGAGCTGTCCCCCCGTCGCAACGGCCCGCTGGTGATCGTCAACTGTGGTGCTCTGCCGGAAACACTGCTTGAGTCAGAGATTTTTGGCGTACGCAAAGGCGCCTTTACCGGGGCTACAGAAAACCGTCCTGGCCGCTTAGAGCTCTGTCAGGGGGGCACTTTTTTCCTTGATGAGGTCGGCGATCTTCCATTGCCGCTACAGGTCAAACTGCTGCGTGTGCTCGAAAATCATGAGTTCCAGCCATTGGGCGCACGCGCTCCGATCAAGGCGGACGTACGTTTTATCACCGCCACGCACCGCAACCTGGAAGAGATGGTTGCCAACGGGACCTTCCGTCAGGATCTCTACTTCAGAATCAATATTGTTACCCTCAACATACCGCCATTACGAGAACGCCTCGAGGATATCCCCCTGTTGGTGGATATGGCCTTGCAACGTTTTAACCTGTCCTATAACAAAAAAGTTCGTAATGTTGCCCCTGATGTCTTAAAGCTTTTACTACACCACAGTTTCCCGGGTAATGTGCGTGAGCTCTTGAACCTGCTTGAACAATCTGTCATTTTGTGCAAAGGAAATGAAATCCAGTTGGAGCACCTGCCACGCAGTTTTATTGAAAACACTGTTGGTGCAACGACAGCTGAACCACGCCGAAGCGGCCGCCTCCCAACAGCTGAAGAGATCAGCAAGGTCTTGGCAGCCCATAACGGCAATCGCGCAGACGCTGCGCGAGAACTCGGCGTGGAACGTACTACCCTGTGGCGATGGATGAAACGTTACGGATTATCAGACAACTAACTTGGGGAGCTCTCACAACGTGGAACGGTCAGCGCTGCAACAATTAGCCGCCCAGATTGATGATCTGTTTGACTTAGGACGAATAGATGAGGGGCAACAGGCTCTGACCACTGCGCTCGAAAAATCGCAGGGCACTCCTGCTTATGAGCGCTATTTTCAAGCCGAAGCGGCCTGGTATCTGAACCGCAGCACCAAAGAGCAGGGACGTCTACTCCACGAGGCAGCGGAGCTTGCCCCTGACGATGTTTTCCTGCTGCGCGGTGTCGGGATCTGGCAACTGATGAGCAATAAAACCTGGAGCGCAGTCCGAACCTTTGACAAGGTCCTGACGCTTGATCCTCACGATGCAGACACGTTGCGTTGCATGGGAATCGCCCATTCGCGGTTGGACAGGGATCGAAAAGCCATCACATTCTTTGAATCCGCTCTGGCTGTCAATCCCCATGATGCCGATGCCCTGCGTCAGGTGGGGGTTTCGTATTCCAAGTTGGGAGATGACCAGGAGGCGCTGGGGTGGTTCAAACGGGCCTTGCTGATTAACGACCAGGACTATGATGCCATGCGCCAGCTTGGCATCTCACTGGCCATGTTGAATGACCTGGACGGAGCAATGGAATGGTTGCGACTTGCCCAAGCCGTTAATCCTCAAGATTATGAAACACGCCTTAACACGGCGTTAGTATTAAAAAAACAGCGTGGCGAAGAAACCTGGCTGGAACGGATTTCGATACGGCTTGGCCGGTGGTTCAACAGAATATGGGGAAAATTGCTCGATCTGGCTGGGCTCAGGTAGGCACTTCGCCCCCCTTCCACAACACCTCATGCAGATCAGAAGTATCTTTCTTTGTATCCCGACCAGCACCATGCTTGGTATCCAGGCGACGCATGGCTATCTGTAAGGCCTCACGCACAGCAGCCCGAGCATCTTGTTCATTACCAGTCTGAAAGAGCTCATCCGCCCGTTGCACAAGTGATTCGCTGCCACTTATGGTAACGGTTTCCAGTAGACTGCTACCTGACAACGGAACAACGCCTACCAAACCACCGTAGTTATGTTTTGCTTTCATGGCTTCCTCCTGCCCTGCTTACAGACTCAATCCATTCTGCTATGCAAATTCAATAGCAAATTACGGGCCAACCCCCAAAAAACCCATAATTACAAGACCTTGCCACAAATGACACAAAAACCAAGTTGTTGCAGTCGCAACGCAACTGACTAATAAAATAAAATAACCAATAATATCAGTAAATTAATAAAGCAACACGCCATGCAACCTGAACGTTGCACTGCAACAAGATATGAACGGTCATGCACTGGTAACCAGCAGCACAAAAGGTATGTAGAGAAAGGCACGTGGGCGGCGGGAGTTTTTTTACACTCGTGCAGCAACACAAAACATCAGGTTACTGCCCAGTTGATCTAACGACCAAGCTTGACACGAGCCATCCGTTTTTTTAGACGACGGGCTTCTTTGGCGGCCTTCTCCGCTGCATCAATCAAAAACTGATGCAGGATGACCTGCTCACTACCTGTCTTGGTTCGGCGCTGTTGATAACTGCCGTCTGGTTGCATGTCCCAGGCAGAACGGCGGTCGACATCGTGGGCATCCAGGATTGAGCGCAACTGCTGTTGAAGCTCAGCCTGTTCAACCGGCACCAGTATCTCTACCCGGGATTCAAGATTGCGTTTCATGGCATCGGCCGACCCGATGAAATACTCTTCAGCTCCGCCGTTACGGAAGTAGTAAATCCGGCTGTGTTCCAGGAAACGCCCTACTATGCTGACCACCCGACCGGTTTCAGACAAGCCGGGAATACCAGGCCGGAAGCGGCAGGAATCTCGCACATACAGGTCAACCTTCACTCCTGCCTGCGTTGCCCGATACAGTGACGCCACAACATCAGCATCTTCAAGGGCATTCATCTTGAACTGCAGATGACCGCCACCTTTTTCACGGTGTTGTACTATTTCGCGCTCAATCTTTTCCTGCAGCGCACGCTTGAGATGTTTGGGGGCCGGAAGCAGCTTGTGATAGGTACGACGGGGCGTAAAACCGGTCGTCAGATAGTTGAACAGTTCCGTCACGTCGCGACCAATGACATCATCACTGGTAAACAAACCCAGATCACTATAAATACGGGCAGTATCCCCATGGTAATTACCGGTGCCAATATGCACATAGCGCCGGATGCCCGAATAGTCACGACGCACCACCAGCGTTACCTTGCAATGAGTCTTCAAGCCCACCACGCCATAGGTGACGTGAATGCCGGCCTCCTCCATCCGTTCAGCCAAAAGAAGATTGGCGGCCTCGTCAAAACGGGCCTTCAGCTCCACTGCCACTGCCACCTGCTTGCCATTTTCAGCAGCTCGCACCAGGGCATCCACCAGTCGGCTCTCTCGAGAGGTGCGGTAAAGCGTCATCTTGATGGCACAAACCTTTGGGTCGTCGGCAGCTTCGTTCAGAAAACGTTCCACCGAAGATGAAAACGACTCATAGGGGTGGTGTACCAGCACCGAACCGGCGTCCCTGATCAGATGGAAGATATTTCGATTGGTCGAAAACAGCGGTGGGTCAACCGGATGATGGGGCGAATCGTGCAGCTTGGCGATGTTAAGCCGGGCCAGCTCAAACAGGTCACGCATGGCCAGCATGCCCGGCACCTCAAAGACGTCACTTTCTTCGTCCAACTCAAGCTGGGCCGCCAGATGGCCTCTATGCAGCGGGTCAACACCGGTAGCCACCTCAAGTCGAACAATCGGAGCAAACCTGCGCTCCTGGAGTTCAGATTCAATCATCGAGACCAGGTCATCAGCAGTTTCTTCATCCTTTTCGGTGTTGGCATTACGGGTCACCCTGAAAAATTCGCAACCCACCACCCTCATGCCAGGAAACAGCATCCCCAGATTGGCAGCCATCACCTCTTCCAACCGAATAAACCGTTCTCCCTTGCCAATCCGCATAAAACGCGGCACACCTGGTCCCAAGGGCACCTTGACCCGGGCCAGCGAAACCTCCTTCTCCCTCAGATAACGAACGGTTACCAGGAGATTGAGCGAAAGATTGGAGATAAAGGGGAACGGGTGAGCCGGATCAATGGCCTGGGGCGTCAGCAGGGGATAAATATCGCGGGCATAGTGTTCTTTCAACTGCTTCTGCTCTTTGACGGACAGGCCTTTCCAGGTGACGATCTCGATACCTTTCTCATCGAGTAGTTTCATAACCTGGCGATACAATAGCTCACGTTTGGCATCCAACTCGCGAATCACCCGGTGACACTCAACCAGCTGTTGTCGTGGCGTACGGCCGTCAGGCGTCAACTCCTGCACATCGGCAGCCAATTGCTGCTTCAGACCACCGATCCGCTTCATAAAGAATTCATCCAGATTGGCACTGACAATGGCAAGAAACTTTACCCGCTCCAACAGCGGTGTCCGTGGATCAGCAGCCTCGTGCAATACCCGTTGATTGAAGGATAACCAGGTCAGTTCACGGTTCAGATACCATTGACTGTCACCCAGATCGATCGGTGACGAAGGAGGGGCCTGCGCCTTGATCGTTGTCTTGCTGGCTGGTGGTGTTGGCTTCTCAGATTTAACAGCCGCAGTGGTTTGATTCGAAGCAGCAGCGACAGATGCCTCGGATGCCACGGTACGCTTATGCACGGCTTGTTGTTCAGCAGGATGGTTCATATTCTTTTTACCCTTTAACATGCTCTTTGCAGCGGACACAGGCGCCTCCTGAGGTATAGCATGTGACCATTGTACCCTGCTGTTACGATCTTGCAACAAACCGGTTCGGTCACGGATTGCACTGGTCACCGCTTTTATGGTACACCCTACCCCCCATGGCTCGTCTCAACCCACAACAATACGAAGCGGTTCATCACACCGAAGGCCCCCTGCTGGTACTGGCAGGCGCCGGTTCCGGCAAGACCCAGGTCATTACCAGCCGTATCGTACACCTGCTCAAAAGAAAGGGTATCCCAGCTGAAGAGATCCTCGCGGTTACCTTTACCAACAAGGCTGCCAAAGAGATGCAACAGCGGGTAACGGCTGCGGCCGGTAAATCGGCACAGGGCATGGTCATCAGCACCTTTCACTCGCTGGGTGTGCGTATCTTACGGCGCGATATTCGACGCTTGGGCTACAAGCCGACCTTTTCGATCTACACCGAAAGCGATCAGTCCGGTGTGTTACGCCAAGCCATGCGGGATCTGAACCTGGACCCCAAGCAATATAACCCGGATAGTATTCGCTGGCGCATCTCGCTGGCCAAAAACGGACTGATTGGCCCCGACAGCTACCCCGCAAGCGGCACGGACCAACTGGATGCGGCCACAGCACTGGTCTACCCACGTTATCAACGACTGCTGAAGGCGTTCAACGCCATCGATTTTGACGACATCATCATGCTGGCGGTACAGATGCTGGAGACGCTGCCGGAGGTCAGGGATTACTGGCAGCAGCGTTTTCGCTACCTGATGGTGGATGAATATCAGGACACCAACGCCTGCCAGTTTCGCCTGATCGCCCTGCTGGCCGAGCGTCATGGCAATCTGTGTGTGGTGGGCGACGATGACCAGTCGATCTACGGCTGGCGCGGGGCAGAGGTACAAAACATCCTCTCCTTTGAACACCAGCGCAGCGGCTGCCGAGTGATCAAGCTGGAACAGAATTACCGTTCCACCGGCACTATCCTGTCTGCAGCCAACGCAGTCATCCGCAATAACCCGACCCGCTGCGACAAGGCCCTCTGGACCGACAGCGGTGATGGTGAACCGATAGCCCAGATCGTGGCCGAGGATGAGGAAAGCGAAGCCCGCCAAGTGGTGGAACAACTGCAACTGGCCCAGTATCAGCAACGCCGACCATGGCGGGACTTTGCCATCCTCTACCGCAGCAATGCACAGAGCCGAACCTTTGAAGAGGCGCTGAGAATGGAGGGGATTCCGTACATTCTGGTGGGCGGCCAGAAGTTCTTCGAGCGCAAAGAGGTCAAGGATACCCTGGCCTACCTGGCGGTGCTGGCCAACCCCCGCGATGAAGCGGCCCTGGTACGGATCATCAACTTCCCACGGCGTGGCATTGGCGATACCACCATGCTACGCCTGAATCAGTGGTCACTGGAACAGAGCACCACCCTGTTTGATGCCTTGGGGCGGGTTCACGAAATAGACGGCATCATCGAGGCAGCCCGGAAAGCGGTCAACGCCTTCCATAGTCTGCTACGCACAGAACTTGCCAACTTCAAACCGGTCAATATGGCAGCACAGGCAGCAGCACTGTTCAAACGGATCGGTATCAACGAAGAGCTGCACCGCACGCTGGGTGATCACAACCAAGCTCGCAAGCGAATAGAAAACATTGAGCAATTGGTGAACGCCCTGGCAGCCTTTGAGGAGCGCACACCCGGTGCCGGGCTGACCGATTTCCTGGAGCGGATTGCACTTACCGAAGACAACCGCCGTGAAACCGGCGAAGAGCATCAACCGCAGGACGCGGTGACCTTAATGTCGTTGCATGCCAGCAAAGGACTGGAGTTTCCTCACGTGTACCTGGTTGGCCTGGAGGAAGGGCTGCTGCCCCACCATCGCTCCGCAGAAGAAGACCCGGAAGTGGCTGAGGAACGGCGGCTTTGTTACGTGGGCATTACACGGGCTCGGGAACACCTCACCCTTTCCCGCTGTCTCACCCGTCGCAAGTACGGCACCAAGGAAGAACGTTGTCCGAGCCGCTTTCTTGCAGAACTGCCACCACACCTGATTGCCGACAACACAGCAGCTGCGTTAACGACTGAGCCGGCTGATCTGGGTATGGATTTTTTTGCGCGCATGCTGGCCGAAGAAAGTTGACATGCTGACTTGCAAAACTGAAAAGCGTCGCTATACTCCTGCCTACCAATAACACGACCTTAAAACGACGAGTTGCAGCCATGCTGATGAGCTTTCTTGAACAGAATGACGACAAGCTCTCCCGCTCCATCGAGGGCAGCTTAAGTCTGATGACGCTTTCAGACCTGCTGCAATGGATCGAGGTGTCGCGCCGTTCAGGTACGCTGATGGTTGCCAACGAAGAGATCACCAAACGGTTCTTCTTTCAGGACGGACGTCTGATATTCCTCTGGTCGGAAAAAGAGGATGAACAACTCTGTGAGGCCCTGCACCAAACCACCGGCCTGCCTCTGGAGGTGATCCACGAGACACTGCGCTCAGCCGAACAACTCGGTATTTCCTGTGTCGGCTACCTCTCCAGCGAGCAGGGCATCCCTCTGGAACGCTTGATCAGCCTGATCAATACCCTCTCTGAGCGGGCCATGGCCGATGTCATCACTTGGAAGGCCGGGCGCTTCCGTTTTAGCGATCACCTGCCACTCACCGTATTATCAAGCCCGGTCACCCTGCCAACCACCAAAGTGCTGATGGAATCGGCGGTATTGATCGACGAAACCAACCTGGCCGGCAAGGCCAGCACCGATTCAGTGCTGGATGAGATGTTTGACCTGATACGCAAGGGCGCCATCAACCTTCCGCCCTTGCCTACAGAGATGCAACAGCTGATGAGCCGGATCAACAATCCCAATCTGATGGTTGACGAGATCATCGACTGCGTCGACGACCCGATCCTGGTTTCAAAGGTGTTGCGTGTCTGCAATTCCAGTTTTTATGGTCGCCGCAGCAATATCAGCACCCTGCGCGAGGCCGTGGTCTATATGGGCCTCAAATCCCTGCTCAGTATCGTGACCGTACACGCCTTGAGCGGTTTTTCACCCCGCAATGCCCAGCAGGTTCAGGCTCTGCTGCGGCACAGCATGGCCACGGGCATGATTGCCAAACAACTGGCCAGGGACATGGGCTGCAACCATGACCAGGCATTTGTCTGCGGATTGCTGCATGATCTGGGCTGGATTGTGATGCTGGAACTGTTGGCGGAATACGACCTGCCTGCAGAAAAACGGGATCAGATGATCATGGACCATCACAGTGTGGTGGGAGGGTTGGTGGCTAAAAAATGGAACCTGAGTGAAGACATTCAAGAAGTAATCAGGCATCACCACAACCCGCTAAACGCGGTACACTACCCCAAACTGGTTGAGGTGGTCCATATATCGGACCTGCTGACCAAGACCGACACACCAGCACCTGAGACGGCACACTCACCACTTTACGGTGCCATGGGCGACGTTACGGCCCCCTTTGCCGACCGGCTTGAAGAGCTGGACCAAGAGATTGACGCCATTTTGTCCCCTATGTAGGAAATGACAACAGCAAGGATACAGCGCACTATTCTACGTGTAGATGGCCTGCACAGCTGCTTTAATATGATCGACCATTTGGGTCAATGCCTTACGGAAGGCATCCATATCCGTCACCCCCAACTGGGCAAGCTGTTTTTCAAGTTCAGGCAGATGCGCTCCGTAAACCCCCGCCCCGACACCTGGCACCTCAACATCCATGGAGCATTTCAGGCGGACATCACTGCAAATCTGGTCTGCCAGATGAACCACCTGTATCAAGGGAGTCTTCAGTTCCATCTGATCTGCATGGTGATGCATGATCACCTGTGTAAGCAGCTCGGGAAAATGCCACTGTGCAGCCAATAGGGCCCCGATCTCACAATGGGTCGTGCCAAAAATCTCACGTTCGGCATCATGCAGATCAAGCTCACGCTCTACGGAACGTTGAACGGCCTCCCTGAACTGATCCTGCCGATAATGCATCAGAATCACCTCGCCGACATCGTGCAAAATCCCTGAAACGTAGGCCATTTCAGGTTTTACCACACCACTTAGCTCAGCCAGATTACGGGCAACCAGCGCCACACCAAAGGAGTGCTCCCAACAACTCTGTGGACGGATACCGGCCAAGGTACGGCTGTCGGTAAGCTCAAGAAAGCAGGAGGTGAGAATAATCTCAAACACCTTTTGCGGCCCCAGATAAATCAGGGCCTGTTTGACTGATTCCACTTCATGCAGCAGCTTGTACAACGGCGAATTGATGATCCGTATCACCCGTGCCGCAATCACCTGATCGGCAAGTATGATATCCGCCACTTCCGACAGATCGGGATCTGGCCCGTTCAACAACTGAATCGCACGGGTTGCTGCGGCTGGAATGGTCGGCAGTGTTTGAAACGAAGCGATAATTGATTCGGCAACGGCTACTGGATTTTGGGAAGTGGTTGGCATAAAGCTCTCCGTCAGATTCATTACAGAACAGCACTACATTGGTTTTCTATAACATACCTGAGCTCATATGTGAAACCGACAAATCAGGCAGCCCTGCACAGGCTGATTTGGACCATCAAACGCCGTCTTTGTTGTCACTTGACAGCCAGCAGCCCCTCCGGTAGGGTTGCCCCTGTTCAGTCTGATTACCGTAAATATTTGGAGGAAACCGTTGCGGGTAATTGCCGGGACTGCAGGGGGCTTAAAGCTGACCACGCCTGCAGGCATAACCACCCGGCCAACCACCGACCGGGTCAAAGAAGCGCTCTTCAGCATCCTGGATAGCGCCGATGCTGTTTGCGGCGTACAGGTGCTCGATCTGTTTGCCGGTAGCGGCGCCCTGGGTATCGAGGCCCTCTCCCGCGGCGCTGACCACGTCACACTGGTAGACAAATCCCGGCCGGCACTTGAGGCGTTACGCAAAAATCTGCTACACACCAAGTTGGCAAACCGGGCAACGATCATCGGACTTGATGCATGGCATGCGCTTGACCAACTGATTCGCCAACAGGCCCACTTTGACCTAATCCTGATCGACCCACCTTACAATCAGGGGTTGCAGGTGAAGGCACTGGAGCGCCTTACGCCGCTGTTAACGCCAACCGGGTTGGCGGTTGCAGAGGCCGCAACCCGTGAAAACCTGCCGGAACGGGTCGGAAGCTGCCGGCTTACTGATCGTCGGGTCTACGGTGATACCGCCCTTGCATTTTACGTCTTGGAGGGGAACGATGCCCCATAGCCGCATTGCCATCTATCCAGGCTCCTTCGACCCGGTCACCTACGGTCACCTGGACATCATCCAGCGCAGTCTACGCATCTTTGACCGGGTAATCGTGGCAGTTGCCCGCAACTCCCAGAAAAACGCCCTATTCAGCATTGACGAGCGCGTTGAACTGATCCGCACCGTCTTGAAGGATGAAGAACGGGTCTCCGTTGACACCTTCACCGGGCTTCTGATAGATTATGTGGCCGCACAAAAGGCCCATGTGGTTATACGTGGTCTACGTGCCATCTCGGATTTTGAGTATGAATTCCAGATCGCCCAGATGAACAGCACCATTGGCCATGAAGTAGAGACCCTGTTCATGATGACCTCAGTTCAGTACGGCTACCTCTCCTCTTCCATCGTTCGGGAGGTTTGCTCGCTGGGTGCCAATGTCGACAGCTTTGTGCCGCCAGAGGTTAAGGCTGCCATGGTAACGAAATACAAGCTGAACAAACGGTAACGTACCTACATCAGTTTTTGTTGTGACTACCTGAAACGAAGGAGAACTTCCATGAAACTCGCAGATCGCGTCAACAAGATTCAACCCTCTCCTACCCTGGCCATCGACGCCAAGGCTAAAGCGCTTAAGGCACAAGGGGTGGATGTGGTCGGCTTCGGTGCCGGCGAGCCCGATTTTGATACCCCTGCCAACATTCGTGAGGCTGGCAAAAAGGCGATTGATGCCGGTTTTACCCGCTACATGCCGGTGGGCGGCGCTGACGACCTGAAGGACGCCATCATCGCCAAGATGAAGCGTGATCATGGCCTGGAGTACACCCGCGACGAGATCTCGGTGGCCTGTGGCGCCAAGCACACCCTGTACAACATCTCACAGGCCCTGATCCAGGAAGGAGATGAAGTCATCATCCCTGGTCCTTACTGGGTTTCCTACCCCGACCAGGTGGTTCTGGCTGGCGGCACTCCGGTCTTTATCATGACCGATGAGTCCACCGGCTTCAAGATCACTCCGGACCAGCTGGACAAGACAATCACCCCCAAGACCAAGTACCTGATCCTCAACTCGCCCTGCAACCCGACCGGCTCAACCTACAGCAAGGAAGAGCTGGCCGCACTGGGCCAGGTGCTGCTCAAGCACGACCACGTTCTGGTGGTGGCTGACGACATCTACGAGCGTCTGATTTACGATGGTCTGAAATTTTACAACATCGCCCAAGTGGTACCGGAACTGAAAAGCCGCACCATCGTGGTGAACGGTGTTTCCAAGACCTACGCCATGACCGGCTGGCGGATCGGCTATGCCTGTGGCCCTAAAGAGCTGATGGCTGCCATGACCAAGATGCAGTCTCAATCGACCTCCAATGCCACCTCCATCGCACAGAAGGCCTCTGTTGAAGCGATGAACGGTTCACAGGACGCTGTTGCCGCCATGTGCGTTGAATTCGAAAAGCGTCGCACTTATATTGTCGATCGTCTGAACGCCATGCCGGGGGTCTCCTGCTTCAAGTCCAACGGCGCCTTCTACGTCTTTCCCAATTTTTCCGGTTGTTATGGCAAGACCACCCCGGCCGGCAAGAAGATTGAAAACTCCACCGACTTTGCCGCCTACCTGCTGGAAGACGCCAAGGTTGCGCTGGTGCCTGGCATTGCCTTCGGCGATGACCGTTATGCGCGGCTCTCCTACGCCATCAGCATGGAAAACATAACAAAGGGAATGGATCGTATCGAAGAAGCGATCAAGAACCTCAAGTAACTATCAGGGGGACGCTCCGGCGTCCCCCTTTTTTACGTCTGCCTGTATCGAAAGGTCTGCTCATGATCACCAAAGAGATGATTATCGGCGACATCATCCGGCAGTACCCCGCCACCGTCGATGTCTTTGCCCGCTATAAACTGGAATGCTTCGAATGCCAGATCGCCGATCTGGAAACCCTGGAGCATGGCGCCAAGTTCCACAAACTCTCCATTGAACAACTGCTGCAGGAGTTGAATGCAGCGGCAAAGGTCTAACCCTCCCAGCCATGGGTGCCTACGACCACTACACCGAACACTTTTCAATAGGGATGAAGGTCAATGTGGGCATTCCGGTCCCTGGCGGATCGGTGTTCCACGATTGGGCCATCATCAATGACATCGATGAAGACCTGCTGGAGTTGCAGCTGTCACGTGACGTGCTACCTGATGGTGTGCTGCTTTCAATGGGAATTATCCTTGATATCCGTGGCGGCAAGGACAACAACGGCTACTCCTGCCGTGCCATCATCGTAACAGAAGGAAGGCAACGCGAACTCCTGCTACGCCTGATCGGCGAGATTGTCTCTGACGAACTGCGCGAGTTTTACCGCATTGATGCCTTCCTGCCGATCAAATACTTTATTTCGACGCACACCAGCGAGCGCCGGCTCCGTGAGGACTGGATCGCCAAGCGCGAGGCACGAGCAGCAGCAGAGCTTGAGCGCAAACAGCACGAAAAAAAGCCCTGGCAGCGCTTGATGCTGCCCCAGCACGAGGAGCAGTTCCCCCAGGAAGAGCTGGAGCCGTCGACAGCGGCCCTTGATGAAACTGATCTTGAAACCGAGGAAGAAGTTGAAGATACGACGGCTGATAACAGCTGGGACGATGTAATCCCCTTGGCTGCCAACATCAGCGGTGGTGGTCTGCGAATCCTGCTTCATCACCAGTTCAGGGTTGATGATCTGATGGTACTCGAGATTTACGTCCCTACCGAACCGCAACCCCGCATTATTGACGCAGTGGGACGTGTGGTGCTGTGTACCCAAAACTATGCTGCCAGCAAACAGCTGCAACGTGAAAGTTTCAATACCAGCATAGAATTTCTGTTCATTGATGAACGCGACCGAGACTGTATCGTCAAACATATCTCAAACGTACAGTTAAAACGTATTCGGCAATTGCGGGAACAGTACCTGGGGCGGAACATCAAGAGCGACAAACGCGAACTGAGCAATGCGGAGCTACTGCAGGCAAAAATCTTTCGCGCCCTGCTGACGCTGGTTGTGATCATCCTGTTGAGCAGTATTGTCGTCTACTTCAAAAAACATGCTGAAAACAAGCCCAAAGGTGAAATTGAGCTGATCTTTGAAAAGGGGTTTTTCGAATACCTTAAAAAAACCGGACGCCAACCACCCACGCCAGCAGAACCCTGACACAAATCACCATTTAGCATCTTAGCGCCATCCCAGCACCTGGTATCCTTTTTCAAACAGACACTGTTCCACGAAACGCATCACTAACGGGTCGGGCTCACTGACGTCGAACAGACCGCTCACCAAGGCGACGGTTCCGCCGGTTGCCGCACCAATCAGGCTTCCCTGACCAACAGAACCACTGATTGCCCCGGCAACTGCACCAGCTGCGCCACCAACAACTGCTGTCTTACCGGTACGCAGCGCCAGTTCAGTAGCCAGGTTGCCTCGAGCCCCTGCCTCCTCAGCACGCCGAAAGCAGTCCTCAATATCCTGTTGCGCCACCTCGTCCCCCACCGATGTCAAATACTGGTTCGGATAGAGTACCGGCTGTTTGGTGCCGCATCCCAGTACAAGCGTCAGCAATAGACCACCAATAAAAAATCGTAGCATGACAGCCCCCGTTCTAGATTCTATGTCGGCCTGTTTCCTTTTGCATTCTAAACCAGTTACACAGCTTGTCCAGATAAAGAAAAACGCCGTCCGGCAGACAGGCCGGACGGCGTTTAATACTACGTCAGCAACTGACTACTACTTCTTGCCAGCCTTGATCACCCGGCCACCCACTTGCATCGGGTCGCCCTTATAGCCGAGGGCCTTCCAGTCCATCCGCTTGGCGCCCATGTGGCACTCGCCACACTGCAGGGCTTGCTCCTTGGGAGCAACTTCGTGCCCAGCGCTCAGATAGGATTCGGTCTTGACAAACTGGTACTTGCCACTATAGGGCAGGCCTTCCGAGCTCTTGGCGCCATTCACCAGAGCCTTCTCCCAGTCAAAGTTCACCCACAGCTCCTTGTACTGCTGGAAGGTACTCAGGTACTTGAACTTGCTGTCCATCGGCTGGTCACCGGTGTAGTACTTGTAGGGATAGATCTTGGCGGACTTATCCTTGATACTGCCCACCGGCTTGTACATCGTTACCGGCTTGGAGGGGTCCTTGATCTTGTCGCCCACCATGTAGCGCTCGATCTGACCATTGTACCAGGCGTAGGTCGGTACGTAGTTCATGTTATAGGTAAAGGTCCCCTTGTGCTTGGCAAAGGTCTCTTTGTCGAACTGCTCTTCGGCTTCGATCTTTTTGCCTACATCGGACCACTTCCAGGAAGTCTTGGTGGCCTGGCCACGGGAGATGGTGGGGATATGGCAGGTCTGGCAGGCCACGGAAGCGGTGTGCTTCTCGATGATGGCCTTGTTCTTGGACTTCTGGTGCGGCGCCTTGGCACCACTGTGGCAATCGGTGCAGTTCACATGGCCTTCATGGTGAGCCATCTGGCTGGAAGCGCCAGCGATCTGGTGATCCTTGGTCTTGTGGCAGGCCTGGCAGGAAAGACCTGCGCCGCCCTTGGCCTTGCTGGCCATATGCACATCCTGATCCTTGGTTGCATACTCAAGGGTGGAATCCAGGCCAGGCACCTTAACGGCATCGCCGCCGCCACCAAAGAAGTGACAGTAACCGCAGTTCTTGAGGGTCGGGGCGCCCACGCTCTGGGCAGCCTCTTCCAGGTTCATGGAACCCTTCTCCATGGCCTTCTTGTCGACGTCAGCGCCAACAGCGGAGCGGGCATAGTTGCCCTTCTGGGCGTGGCAGACCAGACAGTCAACCCGGGTCTTGTCAGTCAGGTCGAACTTGGTGCGGGTCCAGCCGTAGCCGGCGTGGCACTTGTGACAGGATTCACGCACCATACCATCGGGGCCGTTGAAGACGGTGGTGCAGAAGTTGTTGATCATATTGGTCTTGCCATACTTCTTGGTGCTCTTCTCCATACCTTTGACATGGTTGGGAGTACCAGACCAGGTCCAGTGGGAGGTCTTCATTACATCTTCAGCCTGCTTCTCGTGACACTCCAAGCACTGCTTGGTTACATCCTGTCCCTTGGTGAACGGACCTTTGACAAAATCCTTGTGGTCAGGCCCGGCAAATGCCTGGAACGCCACCAGGACCAGGGCGGCAGTCAGCACTGCCATCACAGCCTTCATCCCTTTCATACGCTTCCCCTTTCTCGTGCAGCAGATAAATAAGCCCGGCAGGGTTGTCGGGCACTACAGACCAATTAATCGGTGTATAAAAACATATTCATATCTTTATGTCAATCTCTCACCACCAGTTAACCAATCAATAACAGGACTTTTTCAGTCTTGTCTGGCTGATTTTTTTAACGATGGCAACTGCATAAGCATCCAGACCACCAGAGCAAGTCCCACGACAAGACTGATTAAAAACAGGAGCAAGGGTGACCACTGCACCGACACCGGCACCGTGGCAGGATCAAAATAGGGAGCCAGATACCCGCTACGAACGCTGTCCCGCATGAAGGACATCAGGTAAACCAACGGCACGGTCAGCCAGACCGTTGCCAGCACCTGTCGCCGGAAACCGGTCACCAGAGTAGCCAGAGCCAAAAGCAAACCAGCCCCGAAGTATGCGGTGGCAAGGGTATCTCCTCCCATGAAACCTTTCAGCACCTCCGGTGTCAGGGTCAACAGGAACCAGGTACCGACCACCAGCTGCAACAAGGTCAACCAGCTGAAGCATTGCATCCCGATCCGCACCCCGGCCTCCGCCACGAGCGGCTGTCGTTTGAGCACCACCTGTGCATACAAAGCCACACACAACCCACCAACCGCCAGGGCTCCGGTGATCATGTGCAGGTAACGGGCCAGCAGGGTCGGATCGGCCAGATTGAGCAGGCTACCGTTCGATACAGAAAACCAGCGTTCCCAGCTGGTCGGCGCGATCATCATGGTCATATTGTTGCTGAAAAAGAAGCCGACCAGCAGCAGCAACGCCAGCACCAGCAGTACGATGAACATGCCGGCATTACCCAGCCGCTTGAAGCTGAAATCATAGATGTAGGCCAGATAGTAAGCGATGATCAGGATCGGGATTACCGATAACCAGAACAGGCCCATCAGCACCGTACTCGTGTAGAGCAGGTGCCCATACAGCACATTAACGAACAAGAGCGGCGCCACCCCCAGGTTAACGGTAAAGGCCACCAGAAAAGGCAAGGCCTTGGCCAGTTCATGGGAGAGATCACGATACTGCTGACCGGGAAACAGGTGGGCGACAAAGGCGATCAGGGCAGAACCAAGCATGGCATTCATGGCCAGCAGGTGTAGCGGAAAGGTCAACATCAACAGGAACTGGAACCAGCCCCAATGGGCGGTCAAGCTATCGGCGACAGGAATCAGGCTGCTCGGGTTCATTGGGCACCTCCTGCTTGTTGCACCATATAGTCGGTCAGGGCTTCTTTTTCGGCAGCAGTTCCCGTGTAGTCAGGCATGGCAGGATTGATGGCCGACAGGTTATCAAGCGAACTGCGTACCTTCTGCCGCGACCAGGTCTTCAGGTTCGGGGCGATCTGATCAATGCCATGACAGACGGCGCAGTTCTCGTCGTAGAGGGTGCCCCCCTGAATCTTGGCCGGAGCAGCTGCCTCCGGGTTGTTCAGGCCGAACAGGTAACCGGCCATGGCGTCCTTATCAGCAGGCGGCGCATCATAATCAGGCATGGCCGGATTCAAGGCAGCCAGTTTATCCAGGGCTGTCCGTATCTTTTCTTGGGACCAGCCGACCATCTTCGGTTGCAGTTGATCGGCAGCATGACAGGCGGCACAATTTTCTTCATATAACATCTGGCCGCGATCATCCGCTGCGGAGGCAGCTTCGACGAGCGGCTTCTGGTGCAGACCGGCTGTCAGATAGGCTGCCAGCGCCTTGAGCTCTGTCTCGTTACCGACAAAGGGGGGCATGAAGTACCGCTTCTCATGAATGGTAGCCAGATACTTGCGCATGGCGCCAAAACTCATGTTTTTGGTGCGGCTGACGATATCGTTGTTAAAACCTCCAACGGTGTGACAGGCAAAACACTGATGCAGAAACAGCTCACGGCCGGCCTCAAGCTGGTTGGCCTCCGTGACCTCCTTGTGCTTGACCCATTTGGCATTTTTCAGAAACCCTTCCAGGTTAATCCGCTCCACCTCTTTGGCGAGGATTCCATTGGAATACATGACCTGATTGATCACGTAGGGACGGCGGGCAGCCTCACGGGTCCACTCAAAGGCCCCCATGTAACCCATGGCAGCGATCATTACCACCACAATCAGGCCGCGGGTGCGGGCCTTGGGATTGAGCAGGATCAGGGTGATCAACAGGCCCGCCAGGGCAGCCATAGAGAAGGCGGCAACCGTTGCGGCACGGGCGATGGTGGGAGAAGCGCCCGTAACCAGTTTGCCGGCCTGCTCAGGCAGTGCCGAGATGTACCACCAGCCGGACGGCAGCGACAGGATCAGTGACACCAGGGCCCAGATCCCGGAATAACGGATCATCCGGTGCCGTGTCTGCTCGTCTTCCAGAAAGGTGGCGGTCAGAAAACCATAGCAACCGGCCAGCATGAAACTGATGAAGCTGCGGAAGAACAGTGAGGGCCAGAAGGTGGGATTAAAAAAACCGTCCCAGAAATTGCTGGTGGCAAGCCAGCTACCGGGCGTCAACATGAAGTCTATGATGCCGTTGATCAGGAACAGGCTCATCCAGGCGGCGCCAAAGTAGATCCAGCCGATGGCCTGGTGGGTGCGGTCATCCATCTTGCCAAAGGTGTAGAAGTAGACAAACAGCGCCACTATCTCCACCAAAAAGAAGACCCACTCGGTGGCCCAGCCAAAGACAAAGGTATGGATCAGCAACGAGGTGGCAGCCGGGTGGATCAGGGAGATGATAAACCAGATCGCCACCCCGGTAAGGCCGCCAAAGACCATGGTCAGCAGCATGAAAAATTTGGTATGTTTCCTGACAAACGCCATAATTGCCTGGTTCTTTTCGCGCAACGCCTTGCGCTCCGCCAGCACCAGATAGAGCCCCCCACCCACGGCAAAGTGGGAGACAAAGACATGGACGATCGCCACCAGGGCGATCAGCAGGCCGCCACCAAATGTCGGGACATACCAGACCGGATAATTCATGCCTGTTTCCTCCTGTAGTCAGTTCCGTCCAGATGCACTGCGCTGTTGTCCTTACACACAGTGTGCTGCAAGAGCCTTTGCGTCGAGGGCTACCTCCTGGCTACTGCCGTCCTCCATCCGCTTCAGGGAGATACGACCGCTTGCCAGCTCATTGTCACCCAACACCATGCTGTAGCGGGCATGTAATTTGTCGGCGCGCCGCAGTTGGCTCTTGATGCTCTTGCCCTCACAATCGGTCTCCACCCACAGGCCGAGGTCCTGCAATTCGGCCGTCAGTCGAAAACCATGCAATCGGGCTGACTCACCCGCCACCGCCACGAACAGCTCGGGCCTACGAGCCGGACAACGGTCACCAAGCAACAGAGCCACCCGCTCGACCCCCAGGGCGAAGCCGATACCCGGCACCGCCGGTCCACCCAGTTGGGCCACCAGACCGTCATACCTGCCCCCGGCGGCCACGGCTGACTGGGATCCCAGCAGACCGGTCACCAGTTCAAAGGTGGTGCGGGTGTAATAATCCAGTCCGCGCACCATGCGGGGGTTGATGCTGAACGGGACCTGCGCTGCGCCGAGATAACCCTGCACACGCTCAAAATGGTCGCTGCACTCGCCGCAGAGATGCTCAAGCATGGCCGGCGCACCGGCAGTGGCCTCGACACAGCCCGGGACCTTGCAATCCAGTGCACGCAGGGGATTCGTGGTCTGACGGCGCCTGCAATCCTCACACAACGCATCCTGACGCTGGGCAAGAAAGGCCACCAGCGCGTTGCGGTAGCCTGGTCGGCAAGCCGGACAGCCCAATGAGTTTACCTGCAGTGTGGGTTCGTCAAGTCCCAATTCAAGAAACAGGCGGCTGACCATCAGCAAGACCTGGGCATCAACGATCGGATCGCTGGCGCCGGTCACCTCGGCGCCGATCTGGTGAAACTGGCGATATCGGCCTTTCTGGGGACGTTCATGACGGAACATCGGTCCCAGGTAGTACAATTTGCTGATGCTGTCCAGGGCATACAGCTTATGCTCAATCAGCGCACGCATAACACCGGCGGTGCCTTCTGGTCGCAATGTCAGGCTGGTGCCGCCTTTATCGCAAAAGGTATACATCTCCTTTTCAACGATATCGGTGGCATCACCAATCGAACGACAAAACAGTTCGGTTTTTTCCACCACCGGCACCCGGATCTCGCTGAAACCAAAACGGGTAAATACCCGGCGCGCAGTCTCCTCAATAAACTGCCAGACCGGTGTTTCCGATGGCAGCATGTCGTTGAATCCCTTGACAGCGGTAATACTCATCCTTGCTTGCTCCTTAGTTGAGACGTCCAGCTCCGGCCAGTGGGCTAGCCACTCGAAAAACGCAATTTTTACCAGATGCCTTGCCAACATACATGGCCTGATCAGCCATAGTGAGCAGCTCCTGCATGCCGGTGGTGTCGTCAGGGTAGCTGGCAAAACCGATGCTGGCAGTCAGCCTGATATCGTATCCTTCAGATGTCATAAATACATTGGTCTCGACCTGCTTCCTGATACGCTCGCCAATCCGCTGCCCCTGTTCAGGACCAGACTCAACCAGCAGAATCGTATACTCATCGCCGCCGTACCTGATCAGCACATCCACTTCCCGCACCGCTTTTTTAAGCAGTGCGCCCAATTCACGCAACACACCACTGCCCACCATGTGACCGTAGGTGTCATTAACCCCTTTAAAGTTATCAAGATCGAGAAACATGACTGTCAGTTGGGTAGCATAGCGGTCAGCCCGCTTAATTTCACGTTCCAGGGCCGTTTTCAGATAACGGTAATTAAAGAGACCGGTGAGTTCATCTACAAACAGTAAATCCCTGGTGGCGGTAAATCTGAAGGCATTTTCCAGGGCCCGTGCGCCCTGTTCCTGAAGAAAGACAATGGGGCGATCATTTTGAATGGGCGGCAACAGCTGTCCCGCATCATTGAAAAGAACGACGCAGCCGAGAACGGCACCATGACTCAGCAGGGGAATAACCAGTGCCTCCCGTAGATCAAGCGCTGTGGAACCATGTAACTCGGGGGGCAGCACCAGTCGTACCACGCGGGACGAATGGAGGATGTGCTGCTGCAACAACAGACCGATCTGTTCCGTCAACAGAGGAGTAACGTAGCTATCACCACACTGGTCGGCCAGGGCGGAAAACTGCTCGCCATCTTTTACAAATCCGATGGCGCGCGCCGCACCGATTTCACGGATCAATGCGTGGGCAATCAGCTGAAAAACCTCAGCTGGGTCAAGGCAGCGTGACAGATCCTGGCTGGTCTGCAGCAGAGTGTTCATGGCATGCAGCTCGCTATTTTCATGTTTCAGCTGCTGATACTCAAAACTGAGCCGCACCTCACGCAGCAGCAGTGCGGGATGTGCTGTCCTGGGCAGGCAACGACTGGCACTGCCCTTGATCAGTTCACAAGCAGCTTCATCGTCATCAGGACCAACCAAAACAAGCAGGCTGCTATCAAGCTGAGCCTGGTGCCGACATACCTGCAGCATCTCGTCGAGTCCCGTCTCGCTCAAAGAAAAATCCACCATCACCACCGGGTAGACCTGCTCAGTCAACGCATGACGTAAATCCCGCAATGAGCGGACCACGTCAATCACAAAACCAGACTCTCTGGCCAGATTACACAGCGTAGCCTGGAAAACGGTATCATCTATGACGAGCAGTGCCCTGTTCATCTGGTGTCCCATTCAAAATTTTTCATCAGGAGCAGACCAAGCCATCATTAAACCGCAAAAATGTAGCCCAGCAGGACAACTGCTGTCAAACAAAAGCGCCGTGTATCAGTCTCATAGTCCGGTGGTGACTGTGTAATTCTTCCCATCGCTCTCAACAAGCACCGTACCATGCTGATCAGTGCGATAAATCTCTACTCCCGCGCGCTGCAACCGTGCCAATGTTTCTGGGGCAGGAAGACCAAAGCGGTTGCCTGCCCCGACCGATATCAGCGCCAGATGAGGACGAACCGTGCGCACAAAAGCCTCTCCCGTAGCAGTGCGGCTGCCGTGGTGGCCAACCTTCAGCAGGGTGACCGGTTGTACAACCTTCTGCTCAAGCATGCGCTGTTCTGATGCAATACCTGCATCAGCCATAAAGAGTGCGGTAAACTGGTCATGGGTTACCTGCAATACCAGCGATGCCTCGTTGTCATCATCGTTATCCCGCCCCGTGGCTGCATCGTCCAGCTCAGGCACCATCATCACCAGCTGACACCCTCCAAAAGATTCGCGCCAGATACCAGGATTCAGTTGTCGTATAGGGACACCACGTCGCAACAGTGTTGACTGAAGGCGGTCAGCATCACCACCGACCTCCACCTTCCACGTTCCTTGCCAGAATTCAGCTATCTGAAACTGTTCAGCAACGGCTGGCAAGCCTCCCAGATGATCGGGGTGGGGATGGGTGAGAATCAGGCGGTCGATACGCTTGACACCAAGTGTATGGAGCGCGGGAACCAGGTAGCGATCACCGAAATCAAGCCCAGTCTCCCGCAGATAGCCACCGCCATCAATCAGCATGGTAGTGCGATCAGGAAACTGCAACAGGGTAGCCTCAGCCTGCCCCACACTCAGAAAGGTAAGTCGCAAATGGCCATCCGATGTCTTTTCAGGCCAGATATGTACCGCCATTATCAACGCGCATACACTGCCAAGCAGTATCCCCCGCCACCGTACCGAGGACACAAAACTCAGCACTGACAAAACCAGCACCAGCGCCACCAGATCGGGCCATCCTGCTTCGTATGAACGGACCAGTGGCAGATCGGCAACCCAGACGACAAATCGATTGCTGATCGCCACCAGCCAGCCGGCCAGGCCAAACAGAGCACTGGCCAGTGATGGCGCGACAACGGCAGACATGGCAGCACCAGCGCCAATAATAACGGCGCCGTAGCCCAACAGGGGCACCACCACCAGATTTGCCAGCAGACCCGTGAAGGAGGCTTGGTGAAAGGTCACCAAGGTCGGAACTGCTGTTGCAAGTATGGCTGCCAGGGATGCTGCAAAAAACAGAGCTAGCTGTCGCCTCCACCCGCTCAGACGATCTTTGAACGGATACACCAACAAAGGGGTCAGCACGACAATTCCCCACAACGACAGAAAGGACAACTGGAAGGAAATATCAAACAAAACCACTGGATCATACACCAACAGCAAGAATGCAGCCAACAGCAGGGCATCCAGCACCTGACTTTCCCGTTCTGCCCACAAGGCAAGCAAGACGGCCGCCAGCATGATTACCGAACGGGTCGTTGCCGGTGCAGCACCCGTAAACACGAGGTAGCCGATCATTGCCGGCAAGGTAGCCAGCAATGCCACCTGTCTTACATTAAAACGCAGTGCCAGCCACTGCCAACGCAGCCCCACCCATTGCAGCAGCTGTGCCAGCGTTGCGGCAATCACCGCCACATGAAAACCACTTATCGAAAGAATATGTGAAACTCCGGCCCTTGCGTAGGCTGCCTTCAGTTCTGGAGAAAGTGCTGACTGGCTACCGGTGACCAGCGCCATTACCACGGCAGCTGTGTCAGGATCCGGTACGGCATTCCGGATAAGCTGATCACACCGATAGGCAGCGCCATCAAGCAGCCGCTGCCATGAGGAAACGGCTGCAGCACGCATCAGCAGCACCTGCCTGGCATCAGCTACCCAAAAAGTCGCATCGATACGATGCAATCTGAGATAACGCGGGTAGTCGAACTCACCTGGCAGGCCTAGGCGTCGGGGCTTGCGCAGTGAACCGCGCAACCTGATACGGTCACCACTCAGCCAGCTCCCTTCACCCTTGGCGATGGTGACCAACAAACGTCCGTCAACCGCGATCTCACCGCCGGCCATAACAATCCGTTCCAGGTGCAGTTCAAAACGCTGTCCCTGTGGCAAGGTCACCGGTCGCCTGACAACGGTTCCTTCCACCACCTGCATCCCATCCAGTGGCGCTACGCCAAGCGTTTGTGCCACAGAACGGCTTGCGTGAAACGGTTCAACTGCAAACACTGCCCAGGTTACGCAAAAAAACCAGAGCACAACCGCAAAAACTGCTTTTGTTCGCACACCAACAGCCACGATCAGCAAGACAAGCAGTCCCCAAAGCGACCACATGGGTGCCTGTATCTGCAAATTAATGCCAATAAGACAGCCTGTAATAAGACCGCTTACCAGTGTCAGGAGTGGGTGTTCGTCACACAATTGTCCCATCAAACTGGCTCCCTGCGAACGCAAGATACATAAAAAAAGACCTTAACCGGTACAAATACTTGACAGTGGGCAGGCATGCGCTAGAATAGCGACCGTTGCAGCAGTACTACTCAATCGAACAGCTTCAGTTTACCACAGCGCTGGTGCGGGTCCACCCGCCATTTCACCGAGAGGGAAACCTATTATGTTTCTTCTTCCCAAAGGAAATCCGCTGGCCGAAAATGTCCCGGTCGCAAAATTGCAGCTTCCAGAGGCGTTGGAAAAACTGAAAAACGGTGCCTTAACTGGCTGCGCCGTTTTCGACTTTCCCGGCGCCGATTGCGCCCTGATCTATGACGCCGGTAAAATGGTTGGCGCATTAGTGCATCGGGAAAACAAAGAACTGCGTGATCAGGCTGCCTTGCAAGCGCTGGTTGACCTGCTGGTTTTGGCCAACAGCGGCAGTTTTAGCGTTTATGGCTTTTCTCGGGAGATGACGCTTGCACTTCTGGGCATGATCAACGGAACTGCCGTCATTGATGGCCAGGAAATTAAGCAGATTGATTTCAAGGCCCTGCTCGACCGTATCAAAAATGAGCAGATGACCGGCACCCTGAAGATCTTCACTGCCGACCGCAGCGGCCTTATTTTTTACAAAGGCGGGGCCACGATCGGCTTCTTCCACAATGCCGCCACTGCTGTAGAAACCTCAGCCGGCGAAGTACAACAGATCGCCGGCCTGCCCGGCGCTAAAGCCTCCCTGAGTGCACTCCAAAACGAACAGGCGCTTTCTGATCTGTCAACCATGGTTGACATTCGCAAACTGTGGGAGGCAGCATCAGGCAACATCTTCGCCGCCCCTCCAGCCGCTGCCCCCAAGGCCGCGACACCCCCTCCAACACCAACCCCGGCAGCCAGTGCCAGTGATGTCGAAACTGCCATCATTGAATTCGCCAACCAGTTTTTAGGCAAACTTGGCAAGGCACTGGCCGAAAAAGAACTCTCAAATATCGGCGGTGCCAAGGCCCTGTCCGATGCAGGCACACTGAGCGAATTTCTGGCAGCGATGGAACGAGGCTCAAAAATGCTGGCCAGTGTCAACAAGATTAAGGAAATGAACGCTGCCATTTCGAATGAAGTAGCTAAACTCTAATTCGCCCACCACCACAGGAGGCGTTGTATGGACTTGACGGGATTTTTTCAAAACTTGACCACCTGGTTGCCATTTCTGCCCAAGATTTACAACCCGGTCGTGATCGACTTTACCAGCCTGTTCACGGTGTTGTGCTGGTTGGTGGCAGCTTCAATCGCCTTGTATTTCAGTGTTAACAACTCTCGGATCTGGACCAGTATCGGCATCGGTTTTTTCTTGCTGTTCTGGAGCCAGTCGTACCAGCTGAACCCGTGGCATGAGACCTTCACCGTCATGATTGCCGTTCACTACATGATCGGCACCATATCTATCCTGCTGGTCAGCCACGGTATCCAGGAATACTACCTGTTCACCCGTACCCTTGAGATCACTGGTTCTAAAAAGACCATTTATATCGGCACGTTTTTGATTATCGCAATAGCCATCCTTGTTATCAGCCTGAACCCAAAACCATCGTTGTATGTTCTGCGCAACTACCGGATGATGAACAATACCATCTGGTTCTTCCTGTGCATCCTCAACATCTATTACATCGTTAAGATTTACAGCGAGATGAAAGACTCACCGATCGTCAACGGCATCATCGCCTTTGGTGTGGTGTTTGTCTGTGCGCTGATCTGGAAGGGTTCCGGGCTTTATATGATGATCTACCAGTGGGACAAGCCCTGGCTTGACATCATAGAGTTCACTGGCGAAAGTACCGATATACAACTCCATATGGCCAAGGTTCAGCTGGCACGCTGGTTATTCAAAACCTTCAACGTACTTACCAGTCTTTCGGTGGCAGGCACCTTTGCCTATCTGTTTAAACTGCTGCGCTAGCTTCTAACAGCCCGCCTACCTACAACCCAATAAGCGGGGGAGTGCGTTAAATGCGCACTCCCCCGCTTTCTTAGCATCTGCCATCTACCGATTATGGGCTATTCACAGCAACAACACGTCCAACCATCCATCAAGCCAGTGCCAGTTTTCAAGCTGTAGCTTGCCTTTTAATCCGCAGGTAAGTACCGCCTACAAATCTGGAGAAGCATACCGGTCTGCATATCTTGCTGACATGCCTAGTGACCGCCATCATAACAACTGGCCAGACATCTGATCTGTACAATCCGGCAACAACGTACAAATATAACGGCAAAGAGGCAGGAGCATTTGTGCTCCTGCCTCTTTAGCTGGATACAGCAAATATAGAGCTAGCCAGTTACAGCTTAAAGCGATGAACCAAGGCCTCCAGATCAGCGGCCAACTTGCTGAGTTCTGCAGCTGCTGCCTCAGACTGCTTTGCGCCTTGTGCCGTCTGCTGCACCACATCGGTTATCTGCAGCATGTTTTGGCTGATCTCGTTGGTGGTGGCTGTTTGTTCTTCTGCTGCGGTAGCCACCTGACTGATCTGCATTGAAACATTGTTAACCAGCTCCATAATGGTCTGCAAAGCCACACCTGATTTGGCAGCCTCATCAGTCCCCTGCGCGACCTCATGTACCCCCTCTTCCATCACCGTGACAGCCGATCTGGTTTCGGCCTGAATGGAGCGGATCATGTCACTGATCTCTTTCGTGGCACGGGTGGTACGCTCAGCCAATGCACGCACTTCATCAGCCACAACGGCAAACCCCCTGCCCTGTTCACCGGCACGTGCGGCTTCAATGGCAGCATTCAAGGCCAGCAAGTTGGTTTGATCAGCGATATCCTCGATGGTGCCAACGATCTGCCCAATCTGATCAGATCGTTGACCAAGGCGGGCAACCGTGTCTGCAGTCTCTTTCACACGACGGGCGATCTGTCCCATGGCCTGCACTGTTTTGTCAACCACCACCGATCCGTCACTGGCACTGGTGGAGGCATCCAACGCACCAGCTGCAGCTGACTGGCAATTGTTAGCAATATCATTGGAGGTAGCCGCCATCTCTTCACCAGCGGTGGCTACCGTCTGTGCCTGACTGGCAACAGAATCAGCCCCGCTGGAGATCGATTCTGAGGTGGCGAGCAGTTCATTGGCAGCAGAGGTAAGCAAGGAAGAGGTATCAGATACTTGTCGAATGGCACCACGCAAGCTGTCGGCCATCGAATTGAAAGAAGTAGCCAACACTCCGATCTCGTCCTTGGATCTGCTTTGTATCTGCACGGTCAGGTCGCCTGAAGCGATCTGCTGCGCATCATCGGCCAATGCAGCCAACGGGCGGGTAATCATGCGTGACAGAAACATGCCCAGCAGAAATGCCAATACCGAACCGCCAAGCGCCAGGGCTACCATGAATATGCTGGCGTTTCTGGCCAACGTATTATTATTGCCAGACACCTGTTTACCCTGCGCCATCTTGGTCTCGACCAGCTTCTCAATGGCCACCTGCAACTCACGGGCGGCATAATCGTACTCATCAACGATGAGCTCATTGGCTGCAGCCTTGTTACTCTCCATGATCAATTTGTTGAACGTCGTGAGCTGTGTCTTATACTCGTTCAACGCCTTGTTAAAGTTGGCAAAGAGTTTTTTATCCTCTGCATTAATCAGGGTTTTTTCATAAGCCAGAGAGCGTTTTGTGATGATGTCGATCAACTCATTGGAGCGATCGACCATCAAATCATGTTCGTCAATATCGTCTATTGACAGCATCTTGTGCGAGTTGACGCGCACCCGCTGAAATTCTGCAGAAAGCAGCGTTAAATCTCCCAGAGGCTGGGCGACCTGCGTGTAAATTCTCACACTTCCGCTATCAATACGGTGAAGATTGACATAGCCACCCAATCCAATGACAAGGGCCACCAAAGCGACAAACAAAAAACCAGCCGTCAACTTGGTACCTATCTTCATGTTTTGCAGCATGTAACAACCTCCCCAGAATAGTGGTTAAATCAGCTAATACTACCGTCTGTTACCATTCATCCTCAGGCCGTTCCAGGCCATCTTCATCATCGAAGACGCTGTAGCCATCATCATCTTCCTCCTGTTCTTCGGGGTACTGTTCGT
Organism: Trichlorobacter sp.; assembly: GCF_034008105.1. Lineage (NCBI taxonomy): Bacteria > Pseudomonadati > Thermodesulfobacteriota > Desulfuromonadia > Geobacterales > Geobacteraceae > Trichlorobacter > Trichlorobacter sp. The sequence continues at coordinate 10,913 of NZ_JAVEPN010000008.1, read as the reverse complement.
CTTCATCATCGTCGTCATCGTCATCATAACGCTGTGCAGGTCGATCATCAGGTTCTGCCAACGCCTCAAAACGGGCCAACAGGTCGGCATGGGTGCAAAAACGCCCCTCCTTGAAACTGCACCGTGTTAAATCGCAGAGGTCAAACAATTGAATCTCGCTGCACAGACGTCGAGGCGGCTCCTCGACATCCGGTTTAGTAGCGGTCTGCTCTTCAAGCTTTATCACGCACAGGCCCCGTTGAGAAAATCTGTGACCTTGGCCACATCTTCAGTGCAACCGATATAGACCGGGGCACGCTGATCAAGACCTTCAGGTTGCAGATCCAGGATCGGCACACAGCCGTTCGTGGCTGCCCCTCCGGCTTGTTCTATCAGATAGGCCATTGGATTCAACTCAAACAGCAGACGAAGCTTGCCATTAGGGGCATCATTCAGGGCAGGATACATAAATATGCCTTTGCCCTTCATCAGCACCTGATTAATATCGGGCACAAAACCGCCTGAGTAACGTAATTTAGCCCCTTTATCCTCCAGATAACGAATGTAGGCTTCATTCTCCGGCGTATACTTTTTCCGCAGCCCCCCTGGCGAATAAATGTCGCCAAACGGCTTCATCTGCACGTTTTCACGGGTGAGCGTATACTCCATCAAGTGGTTCATGGTGAACTCATAGACACCCTTGCCAACCGAATAGACCATGGAAACACGCGGTCCGTACAGGATATACATCGCACCGACCATGGTACGCCCCGGTTGCAGCAGGTTATCCCCCTGATAAATACCGACGATAGTACCAACCGCCAAGTTTACATCAACCAGCGAAGAGCCATCCAGCGGATCGTAGGCCACTGAGAACATTCCCTGAGGGTTGCTGGTGACCTGAAAAATCTCATCCATCTCCTCCGAGGCTATGTTACAAACCACACCAGAGTGCATTAAACGCTTACGGAGGATTCGGTCAGAAAGCACATCAAGTGCCAGCTGTTCCTCACCATACAGGTTTGAAGTACCGGCCACTCCAAGGTCACCGGTCCGCACAGCGTTAATGACATATTTGCTGGCTTCGGCTATCTCACACAAAAGATGCACCAGATTATCACTGATGTTTTGCTGGCGCAGGTGACGACGAAAATCAACCTGAAACTTGGTGCTACCTGGCTCCTTACCCATATAAAGACGCTCCTTCATAAACTGATCTGCCACAGCATGAATTTTACAAAAAATACCCCAGCATAGACATCAAGGCAAGGAGAATCAGGCTTGAACCAGCATAGTTGCAATACTGGTGATCAGGCCATCCAACAACACAATGCCAAACAGACTGGTGATAACCGCCCTGGTGGCAGCCTGGGGAATCTCTGTTGCACTTGTCCCGACCGATAGTCCTGCATGACAGCAAACGACCGGAATAGTCAGACCAAAGCATACCGTTTTGATAGCCAAAACAACTATTTCCCAAGGGCCAAGCGAAGACACAACACCTTGCACAAACTGGTCATAGGGAATGTGGTGTGCAACTGAAGCGATCAGGAAGCCACCGACAAATGCGGTCAGCACGAAATACGCCGTGAGCACGGCAACTGCGGCAGTCACGCCGACAATCCGCGGCAGGATCAGGTATCGCTCGTAAGGGATGCCCATCAATTCCAAAGCATCAAGCTCGCCGTTGATCTTCATAGTGCCGAGTTCAGCGGCGATGGCCGTGCCGCTCCGCGCAATAACAATCAAGGCGGTCAGTAACGGTCCCAGCTCACGAAATACCACCCAGACCAGCACCTTGCCGGTTAATGAACCACTGCCGCCTCCCACCAGCCCAACCACCTGGCTGACAATCACCGTCCCCAGGATCAGTGCCACCAGCATGATGATTTTCCATGCCTCATAGCCGGTGAAATAGACCTGCTTCAGCAGCACAGAACGGATAGCGCTATTCTCCAGTGACGGCGAACTGGTGATGTCCCGCGCTGCCTGCCCCACCAGGCCGCTTGCTTCAGCAAGAAAACGCAAGCGTAGCAAGACCCAGCCACCCAAGCGTCGGGCGGGGTCTGAACACCAGCTACAATTCATAGACTGCGCCGTCACGCAACAACTCCATCTGCCTGATACCGATAGCCCCGATCTCATGCTTGATCTGTTCGTAATACTGAGGCTTGGGATGGGTGATCAGGATTCTTTTAGGCAACACCGCCATCTTGGCCAACTCTCGCTCAAGCTGGGAGCAGCAGAGATGTTTGGTTATAGTGGCCAATGATTCCATGGCATTAGGGAACGATACTTCAACAATAACTGCATCTGCACCGTTGGCATACTGCCAGATGGCATCAGTGGGCCCTGTATCGCCGGTATACACCAGGCGCACACCATTTTTTTCAACGCAATACCCTACAGCCGGCACGGTGTGATCAACCTCGACAGCAGTGATCGTATAGCCGTCGCTCGATCGCCGAGAAAGATCAGGGCCGCCAAGTGTCAATGGACGACCCGGGGTAACAACATCATACTGCAGCACCGGATCGTGCTGAGAGGGTAGCATCGTAAAGTCTGGCCAGATCGTGCCGTTCAGCAGGTGTGTGCGCATTGCCGCAACTACCGGCTCAGTGGCATAGACCGTCACCAGATGACGCAGGCTCCTGATCAGGATATTGTCTGCCAGGGCGGGAATGCCTCTGATATGATCAAGGTGGGCATGGGTAATAAAAATTGCCCGTATCTGCCACTGCTCTTCTTCTGTCAGCACCGCACCAATGGTGCCTGCATCGAGCAGCAGGCCATCATCAACCAAAAAGGCGGGTGGCCTGAAGTCTGGGAACTCGGCACCGGCACAACCCAACACGCGCAGTCTCATCCGTCCTCCTCACCATTACTATCATGGTGGTTGCGAAACTACCTGCAGTTAGTCGATATGTTCCTTCAACTCACGGATAATCTCAACCTGGCGACTGTAGATAAACTGTGAAACCACTTCCTCCATCTTGGCATCCAGTTCAATCCTGAAGGTGTGGAGATGACCGCCCTCAACAGCGACAGAACGCACCATGGCGGCCTTCACCGTCATGGCATGCCCCATCAAGTTAAGCTTCAGCGTCCCCTCTTCTGACAGTCCACTGGGCCGCTCTGAGGAACTGATCACCGCCATACCAGTGACCGAAATATCCTTTAACTCACCAGCTACACATTGTCCTTCTGCCTGAAAATGCGTTGCAATCGATGGCGCCCCGGCGTACACCCGGACTGCATTGCGACGATCCGCCTTGATAGTGGCATAGGCAAAACGCCCCAATACTGCCAGCCGGTTTCGCACGTTGATGTACTCAACAAAACAGTGTACTCCCAAACCGTTAGAAAAATGGGAGCTCTTCATCAAGGTCTGCTTCTGCAACCCCAGCACTGCAGCCTGTGCCTGGTGTACCGTAAACTCAACCGCATCTCCCTCAATGTTGTCAATGGTAACGCCATAGCTGACCGGCACCTCATGGTAATAGTTCAAAAGCCTCAGGTCGTTTTTAAGAATCCCGTCCTTGATCTTTTGCAACATGGAAAGGATATCGGCAGTATCTTCCTTGCCGTTAACCTGTGTAACCAGTTGATACGTATCCTTCACACCTGTCCCCCTGCCAAAGATTTCACCTTTTCAATGGGTTGACACTGCGGACAAAGATGTGTCCCCCGTTGGGCAACCCGCAACTTTACAAGAGCGGTGCTGCAGGTCCTGCAGGGCAATCCGGCACGCCCATAAACGGCTACAGGAAAGCAGCCTGCCTCAAAAACACCATCTATATTTGCGCCTTTGCATGCCACAGCTTCATGCATGACATCATGTACCGCCCGGTAGAGCACTTTCCGTTGCGATACTGTGAGGTCAGCCACCGTCTTAAGCGGATGGATGCCGGCGCGAAACAGGCTTTCATCCGCATAGATATTACCGATACCAGCCACAAAAGACTGATCCAGTAACAGCGGTTTCAGCTGCCGCCGATGGTGATCCAGCCGCCGCAAAAACGTATCCTCATCAACCGTCAGTGCGTCAGGCCCCAAGCCTGCTATTACCTCAGCCGGATCTTCCACCAGCCAGACCCTGCCAAAGGCGCGGGGATCGTCAAAGCGTAGAGCCAATCCTTGCTGCAGATGCACTACAAGCCGGGTATACATTGTCTTTGAGGCACGATCAGACACCAGAAACAATCGGCCGGTCATCCGCAGATGCACCGTCATCCAGAGGTTGTTTGTAGCACGTGCACTGTGCAACCGGAAGAAAAGATACTTGCCATGCCGAATAATCTCATGAAAAACCGAGTCTTGTACATCTTGACAAAATTGCTCTGCCAAAAGATGGCCGCCGATGACGTTGTCTCTCAGCACCTCGACCCGGTCGACGGTTGTCCCTATCAACGACGGCCTACCCTCAGTGAGCAGTCGCCGAACACTTTCCACTTCAGGTAATTCAGGCATACGTTATTTACTCTTGGCCGTATAGATACCATCCCACCCATCTGGCGGGGGTGTTTGCAAGTATTCGCTGCACCGGCTGCTGTACAGCCGTGAGGGACCGTCGTCATACTGTTGCGCGAGTTCATCAAACGCACGCTGTGCTGCCTCAAACGCTTGGGCACGATACTGCTCAAGGGCCTGCTCAAAACGGGGCAGCAGTTCGTGTTTGGTTACCATCAACTCAAACAGTACGACCGGTTTGTGTTTGCCCTTGACCCGCACCCGATCGACCTCACGAAAGGTAAACACATCGGACGGCACCTGCTGCCTGGTATCTTCACTGACCAGAATGTGGGAGCCGTACAACTTGTTGAGCCCCTCCAGGCGGGAGGCCAGATTGACCGAATCGCCAATGGCGGTGTAGTCGAACCGGATATCGGCCCCCATATTGCCCACCACCGCCGGTCCGGTATTGATGCCGATACCGATATCGAGGGTATGCATCCCCCGACTGACAAAACCTTCATTCAGGCGTTGCAGCTCTTCCAACATGCGCACCGCAGCACGACAGGCGTGCAGCGCATGCTGGGGGACATCCAGTGGGGCATTGAAAATGGCCATGACCGCATCGCCAATAAACTTGTCCAGAGTTCCCCGTTCCTCCAACACAATACGGGTCATGGGAGAGAGATACTCATTAAGCAGCGCCACCAATTCAGGCGGCGTAAGATCTTCAGAGACCGTTGTAAAGCCGCGAATATCGGAAAACAGAATCGACAGCTCGCGTTGCTCGCCCCCCAGCACCAGTTTATCAGGGTTCTTTTCAATCTGCTTGACCAGGTCGGGAGAAACGTAATTGGAAAAAGCCTTTTTTAGCTGACGCCCCTTCCGTTCCACCACCAGATTACGCCAGGCCTCGCTTCCCAGGTACGTCAGACCAAGCCCCAGCAGGGGATACAAGAGGGTCATGTCCCGCAGGCCCTGTGCGAAGGAGAGGTAATTGACGATCCAAAAAAGCAGGGCCATACCGCCAAAGACGAGCAATCCAGCCAGAGTGCCCGGCACAAACGCCAACCCGACGCCCAGTAACAACGGAAGAGCCAGCAGGCTGATCAACTCCAGCGTCTGTGTGCTGCCATCGTGACGTAAAAAACGACCGTCCAGGGCGTTGGCCGCTACTGTGGCATGCAGCTCCACCCCTGGCTGGGTCGCGTCGAAAGGGGTCGGCCTAATATCGAAGATGCCGATCTCGGTTGCCCCCACAAAGACGATGGCACCTTTCAGCGCATCTGGCGGCAGGCGTTTTTTAATAACATCGCTGGCTGAAATGGTTTGGAATGAACCGGACGGTCCATAATAGTTGAGCGCCATGGTACCATCTTCACGACTTGGCACACGCAGTTCGCCCAACTGGATGGCATCCACCCCCCAGGGCTGAATATCCAGCATAATCTCCTGGCTCAGGTAGTGCTGTAAGGCCTTCATGGCCAATGAGGGGTAGATATCACCGTTATACAACAGCAGCAGTAACGAACGTCGATACAGGCCATCACCGTCAGGTCGGGCATTAAAAAAACCGAAGTCGCGCCCCCCCTTGCCGATCAGCGCGAGATTGGTATCCACCGAACGGTATTCGTTCAAGGGTATCGATGTCACGCCATCAGCCACCCGTACCAGCTTGACCTTGGCTGATTCAAGCTGCAGCAGGGAGATCGGTTCGATCGGCTGCTCTTCATCCCTGAAGAAATAGCCCAGCACCACATTGCCGGCAGTGGCCACCGCAGCAGACAGTGCAGCATCGCGGGCACGATCCTGCTGTTCGGAAAAGACGATATCCAGAGCCGTGACCTTGGCGCCGTACTGGGCCAACTGCTCAATCAAGTGGGCCGTGACCTCGCGTGACCAGGGCCAGCGGCCGATCTCCTTGATGCTCTTGTGGTCAATAGCCACCACCACCACCTGCTTGTTGGGGGTGATTGGTCCACGCACCCTGAAACGGGCGTCCTTCAGCCGGTAATCCAACTGCTGCAGTGCTGGTGGGGCGTAACGGTAGGCGCCAAAGGCAACCGCCGCCGCAATCAGGCCAAAGAGAATGAAAATCAGGCGTTTTTTCACAAACAGCCTTTAGTTCGTCAGGCTCTGCAGTAAGGTTTCAGCATTGCTGCGATGTTTTCCCTGCGGATACTGCTGCAGGTACTGGTTGAAACGCAGTTTGGCTTGATCAGCAAACCCCAGTTCCACCAAGGTCTGAGCGGCACTGAACAGGGCCGTTTCTGCCTGGGGCAGCGTGGAGTACTCTTCCAGCACCAGCAGATAGGCTGCCAACGCCAGTTCAGGGTTTGACAGGAAACGGGCATAGACCGCTCCCCGCTCAAGATGGGCGTCAGCCCTTACCTCTGCTACTCTGGTCAGGTCCAGCGCAATCTGAAAGACGTGCAGCGCCTCCTGATACTTGCCGCTGTCGGCCAGATAATGACCGTAGTTGATGTTCCAGCGGGCGATGATGTCGGCAATCTTGCCCGAATCGGTCCACGCAGCCGGCGGCACCGCTGCGGTGACCTGCTCAAAGACATCTTTGGCCTCAGCCAGTGGCGTGCCGGGTTCCACCTTGAGTGGCTCCAGAGGAGTAATACCACGGGTGTTCTGGGTCATGGTGCCAGGGATCAACAGTTGCTGCTGCCTCTGAGGTTCACCTGCCACCCCCACCTTGCCTTCATTGCCGAAAAAGACGTTGGCCTGCCCCTGGGAGAGCATCAGAAATTCGGTTCCCTTGATGCCAGCCACGGCAGTGCCACTCTTGACGGTCATACCGCTCTGACGACCGCTAAACTTGACCACCGAGGCCCGCAGCTTACCCTGAGCCAGGTTGAACACACCTTCACGCTTCTGCTTGCCCAGCAGAAAGCTCGTCACCTGAAATTCGGTATTATTGGACAGGGTAAAGGTGCTTTTATCGGCAAGGGTCAGCTCCACCCAGCCCTTGTCGCCGGTTTTGATCCAGGCTCCTTCGCTGATCGCCGCACCCTTGGCAAGCGTTACATACGCTAGCCCCTCTTTGGCGCGCACCTGTGCTTGACCAGACAGTCCGGTAACGCTTCCCACCTGGGCGGCGTGCAACCAGGCCGGAATCAGGAACAAACCGGCCAGCAGGCAACAAAATAGTTTCTTCATGGGCATACCTCCTGGTGGAAGCTGAATCTGCAGGACCTTTTCAGTTGTTGAATTGTACCAGCATTCATGATTGAGTCAAACAAAGAGAGCCGAAATGAAACAGATTTAATCCCTTGTAGATTGGCCGTTATCTGCTATCGTTTACCCTATTCCGGCAACGCATCCTGACCAGACAGGGACAAAAGACTATGGAAACACCGTTAAGTGCAGCCGATGCAAAACTCCTGAGACAACAGCTTGAGTATCGCAAGCGGCTGATGGAAAAGATTAACGAGATCCACTCCGCCGACAACCTCAACACCATCCTGCTGCACATCAAGGACAGCATCGCGGCCCTGTTCAACGCCCAGCGGATCACTATCTACCTGGCCGACGCAAAACGCAACCTGCTGATCTCGAAAGTACTCTCCGGCACCGAGATCACCCAGATCGTGGTGCCGATCGCCGACACCAGCCTGGCCGGTTTCTGCGCCCTGAGCGGCACCATCCTGAACATAAAGGACGCCTATAGCGATCATGAACTGCTGATGATCAGCTCAAACCTCAAGTTCGATAAATCATGGGACCAGAAATCCGGCTTTACCACCAAGCAGGTACTGTGTGTGCCGATGAAGTTCCAGCGCACCCTGATCGGCGTGATTCAGATCATCAACAAAGGTGACAATACCCCCTTCGATGAGACCGCCATCAGTTATGCCATGGAACTGGCCACCTCGCTCTCCATCGCCATTCACAACATCTATCGCCTGCAGGTCACCACCAAGATCATTCGCCAGCGTAGCCGCTATCACTATCTGCTGGATAAAAACCTGTTGGACGACAAGGTGATTGAAAAGGCATCCAGCCATCCCGATGTAGCCAAATTTGGGCTGGATAGTGTCCTGATGCGCGAATGCGGCGTACCTCGTGAAGAGATGGCCAAGGCTCTGTCGTTGTTCTTCGGCACCGAATTCATCCAGTACGAACCTGCCATCCCCCCCATGAGCGAAGACCTGCTGAAGCGGGTCAGACCGGATCGCTTGATGAAGGAATGGTGGGTACCCTACAAGGTGGAAAACGGCGTGCTGTCGATCATCATGGACGACCCCACTGACCTCAACCGCCAGGACATGATCAAGTTTATCTACCCTGAATACAAGCGGATCAGCTATGTCGGGGCCTTCCGAGACGACATCCAGAGCTTCATCGGTCTCTTTTACAACAAGGGTGCAGCCCTGGCAGCCGGCGGCAGCATTGATGAGCTGATCAACAAGCTGGATACCAACGATGAGCCGGAGATCGAACTGGAATCATCCAAGGTTTCGGAACAGGACAGTGTGATCGTACAGCTGGTCAACAAGATCATCATCGAAGCGGTCCAAAACAAGGTCTCCGACATCCATATCGAGCCCTACCCCGGCAAGGAGGATGTCATCGTCCGCACCCGTGTGGACGGCCGCTGCAAGGTCTACCAGCGCATCCCCTACAAGTACAAATACGCCATTCCCTCGCGCATCAAGATCATGTGCGGACTGGACATCTCCGAACGCCGCAAACCCCAGGACGGCAAGATAGACTTCAAGAAATTCGGACCGCTGGATGTGGAACTGCGGGTAGCCACCGTGCCCACCGCCGGCCAGCTGGAGGATGTGGTCATGCGGGTGCTGGCCTCCGGCGAAGCGGCTCTGCCCTACGATAAGCTGGGGCTGACCGAACGTAACAGCACGGTACTGCGGCACTGCATCAACCAGCCCTACGGCCTGGTGCTGGTGGTGGGCCCCACCGGATCCGGCAAGACCACCACCCTGCATTCGGCCATATCGGTGATTAACACCCCGGAGACCAAGATCTGGACCGCCGAGGACCCGGTGGAGATCACCCAGCGCGGTCTGCGCCAGGTACAGGTCCATCCCAAAATCGGCTTTACCTTTGCCGCTGCGTTGCGTTCCTTCCTGCGGGCCGACCCGGATGTGATCATGGTTGGCGAGATGCGCGACCAGGAAACCGCCGAGATCGGTGTCGAATCATCCCTCACCGGCCACCTGGTCTTTTCCACCCTGCATACCAACTCGGCCCCTGAGACGGTAACCCGTCTGCTGGATATGGAGCTGGACCCCTTCTCCTTCTCCGACGCCATCCTCTGCATTCTGGCCCAACGGCTCTGCCGCCGGCTGTGCGAATGCAAGCAACAGTACCAACCGGAACGCCCAGAATTGGAAGAGATCATCCTGGAATATGGCGTAGAGGCCTTCAAAAAAACCGGCATCAACCCTGCCGAAATAAAGCTCTGGAAAGCGGTGGGCTGTCCCAAATGCGGTGATTCTGGCTACAAGGGTCGTTTGGGTATCCACGAACTGCTGCAGGGCACCGACGAAATGAAGACCCTGATCAAGCGTAAATCCGAGATTGAACAGATCCGCAAACAGGCCATCGCCGACGGCATGACCACCCTCAAACAGGACGGCATCCTGAAATGCTTCCAGGGATTGACGGACCTGAAGGAAGTTCGTAAAGTCTGTATCAAATAACCACACAGGAGGATCAGTTCATGGCAACCTGGAAATGCGCCTGTGGTTTCAGCAAGGAAGGCCGTTGCAAACCGCAAAAGTGTGAAAAATGTGGCGAAAAGGGGAAATTCACCAAGGTTGAATAACTTAAAAAAGGTCCCAAACGGGACCTTTTTTATTTTCGTAAAGCCGTAATATCGGGCGTATACTTAAAATATGTAAATAAGAATAACTATCAGCTCAAACGGCCACAGCCAAGGATGGGAGCCTGTAAAATAGATTGTGTAAGTGGCAAAAATCGGTTGAAATCTGACCTCACAGGAGGAACCGATGGCCACTACCGACGAACTGCTCGATGCCTTGATGAAAGACTACAAGAAGCCCGAAGACCTGATTGGTGAAAATGGGCTTCTGAAACAACTGACCAAACGGCTTCTGGAGCGAGCCATGCAAGCCGAGCTGACAGACCATCTCGGTTATGAGAAGCATGAGCCTGCCGGCAATAACAGTGGCAACTCCAGGAACGGCAATTACAAGAAACGGGTCAAGGGCGAGTTCGGCAACCTCGATGTTGCCGTCCCCCGCGATCGTAACGCCAGCTTTGAGCCGGTCATTCTGCCCAAGGGTGAAAGCCGCTTCACCGGCTTTGATGACAAAATCATCTCCATGTATGCCCGTGGCATGACCACACGTGACATTCAGTGTCAATCGGCATTGAAAATTGACCCACCATCGGCGTCCAAAATTGACCCACCCCAGCGGTTAGTTTTTGTGTGAATTTCTGGTTTTGATTCTCCAGCTTTCATTCCCTGTTTCTACAATCTCGCA
>NZ_JAVEPN010000007.1:0-131659 GCF_034008105.1 Trichlorobacter sp. | reverse complement strand
ACTTCCCAGGGAGAGACGATGCCAAGGGCCATACCAAAGAGCTGTTCGGGTTGCATGTGACGGGCACCTCCAAAATGAGATGACCGACTATACCACGGCTACCCACTCATTTCGACGAAGAGCCTAACACAATAAGCTACCGTGATATGGATCAAGATTATTCAGCTGCTTACGTCGCGGCGCATGGAATAGATCCTAGTAATTATCCTTTCGTGGATAGCTCAACGAGCGTTTTTGAAGATTATTTTGAAGTGCATCGCGGCTACGCCACCCTTGAAGTGATGGACAAGCGACTGAAGCTGGCTGCCGGTCGGCGCCCCTTGGGCGATAGCGTACCATTAAGTCTCCTCCAGAACAGAGATCAAGTCGATCAGCGGGGCAATCCGTCTCTTTTGGAAACTCTGCACTTTGATGGGGTCACATTGAGTTATGCTCCAGAAAATCTGTCGCTTCTCGGCTCACATTGGCGAATCAGCTATGGTTATGGCTACGACGAGGGGTATGACATTGGGACAGATTCGAATAATGACGAGCAGCTTTTGGCAATAGCCATTGTGCCCGTTAACTTGGACAACGTCGTCACATGGTTCCAGTGGGTGCGAGGATTTGAGCTTTTTGACTCTGGAGATGTCGACTGGTTCAGTGCTGGTGGTCGCGGAAACGTAAAGCTCGGCCCTGGTGATTTGCACGGATTTGCTGATTTTGGAATAAGTGTTACGAGGCCGGGCGGAAGTTCGCACGCTACCACAACTTTTACGGGGCTTTTATCAGGAGTAAGCGGAGTTTCATATAAGCCTGTAAATCAAACCGGTTATGCTGTCTACACGGGCATCAGGTACGATCTGCCTACGCTGACCAAGATTGGGTTTGAGTACAACTATGGTAGCAAATACTGGGTGGCTACAGTGGGGGATGCAACGAGCAAGGCAGGCACAAGAGGCCATGTCTATGAGCCGTACATCATTCAGGAAATCAATCAAAATCCGGTTACAACCATATTTGCTAGAACATTTTTAAGAGTCGGTTACAGATATCATGACTACTATGTGAATGAGAGCACAAGCACCAGCAATTGGGTCGGTGCGCCAGCGTCCATATCTTCGATTACATCGGCAATGCCATCAAGTTTTTCAACTGTGTCACCAGCCAGTAATTCTTACAGCGTTTATGGGGCGTTGGAAGTGCATTTTTAAGCAAGCCCGTTCTACCTGTTAGGCAGACCGGGCTTTCGTTTCTACGCCACCCGATTTTTGGCACGCTCGATGCGGGCAACGGTCTCGGCTATCCCCAGCGCCAACACAATCTCGCCGATGCCGGGGGCCTGGGTGCCGCCGGACAGGGCAACCCGCACCGGTTGGCCCACCTGGGGCATCTTCCAGCTGTGTTCGGCGCAGAGCTCTTTGAACAGGGCATCGACAGCAGCGGCGTCAGCCGGTTGGGCCGCGGTCAGCTTGGCCGCCACCGCCGTAAAGACCGCTGCCAGGTGGGGCTTGTCGAACTTGGCCAGGGCCGCCTCATCATAGCTCTGGGGGGCCTGGTAGTAGAACAGGGCCCGCTCGGCCATCTCCTCCAGGGTCTGGGCCCGCTCCTGCAGGGTGGCCACCACCCCGGCCAGGTCCGGCGCAGCGGTGTCGGTCACACCCCGCGTCGCCAGGTGGGGTTTCAGCAGCTCCGCCAACCGGGCCGGTTCCGAGGTCTTGATGTAGTGGGCGTTCAACCAGTTGAGCTTGTCCGGGTTGAAGACCGAGGGCGCTCGGCCCACGTGGTTGATATCGAACTTCTCGATCATCTCTGGGCGGGAGAAGATCTCGTCATCGCCGTGGCTCCAGCCCAGCCGTACCAGGTAGTTGTTGAGCGCCTCCGGCAGGTAGCCCATCTCGCGGTAGGCAATCACGCTGGTGGCGCCGTGGCGCTTGGAGAGGCGGGCCTTGTCGCTGCCCAGGATCATCGGTACATGGGCGAAGAGCGGCACCGGGTAGCCCAGCGCCTCGTAGAGCTGAATCTGGCGCGGGGTATTGTTGACGTGGTCATCGCCGCGGATGACGTGGGAGATCCGCATCAGGGCGTCGTCGATCACCACGCAGAAGTTGTAGGTGGGGGTGCCGTCGGTGCGGCTGATGATCAGATCGTCCAGTTCGGCGTTGGGGAAGGCGATGCGGCCCTTGATCAGGTCGTCGAAGGCGGTCTCTCCCTCTTCCGGCGCCTTGAAGCGGATCACGTGGGGCTGATCCAGCGGCTGGTCCTGGCGGTGGCGGCAGGTGCCGTCATACTTGGGCTTGCGCCCTTCGGCCATGGCCGCCTCGCGCTTGGCCTCCAGTTCCTCCTGCGTACACCAGCAACGGTAGGCCTTGCCCTCATCCAGCAGTTTTTGGACATGCTGCTTGTAGAGCGGGAAGTTGTCAGTCTGGTAGAAGGGGCCTTCGTCCCAGTCCAGCCCCAGCCACTCCATTCCCTGCAGGATGGCATCCACCGATTCCTGGGTGGAACGCTCGGTGTCGGTGTCTTCGATCCGCAGGATAAAGGTGCCGCCGAAGTGTCGGGCATACAGCCAGTTGAACAGGGCGGTGCGGGCGCCCCCCACATGCAGGTAGCCGGTGGGAGACGGGGCAAAGCGGACGCGCAGGTCTGACATTGGTTACTCCTCGTAGCGTTGGCCCTGACGGCTGTCACGGCGTTTCAGTTCGTTGAGCACAGCATACCACATCTGGTTGTTCTTCAAGCCCCATTGCGGGGCCACCCGGATCTCGATCGGCGACGAGCCGTACAGGCGCTGTACGCTGATGCGGGGCGCCAGTCGTTCCAGGAAGTCGGCAGCGGTGGCCACGTACTGCTCCAACGTGAGTGGGGTGAACTCGCCGCGACGGTACATGGCGGCCAGTTCGGTCCCCTCCACGGCGTGCAGCTGGTGCAGCTTAACCGAGCTGATGCCGGGCAGGCCGTTTAGCAGGTCGGCACTTTTGATGAATTCGTCCGGCTGTTCGCCGGGGAAGCCGTGGATCAGGTGGGCGCAGATATCGAAGCCGCGATTGCTGGCCCGCTGGACAGCAGTCAAAAAATCATCCAGTGAGTGACCGCGGTTGATCTGCTCCAGGATGGCGTCGTCGGCCGATTGCAGTCCCAGCTCCAGACAGACGTAGTGCTGTTTGGCGATCCGGGTCAGCAGTTCCAGCGCCTCATCGGTCAGGCAGTCGGGCCGGGTGCCGACCGAGATGCCGAGCACATCAGGGACCGACAGGGCTCGTTGGTACAGGTCGGCCAGATGCTCCACCGCAGCGTAGGTGTTGGTGTACTTCTGAAAGTAGACGATGAATTTTTCTGACTTGAGCCGGGTACGGTGATAGGCCATGCCGGCAGCCAGCTGCTCTTCCAGGCTGATCTCGGCCAGGGTGTCGCGGGGCGAGAAGGAAACATTATTGCAGTAAATGCAGCCGCCGGTCCCCTTACTGCCATCACGGTTGGGGCAGGTAAAGCCGGCGTCCACGTTGACCTTGCTGACCCGGCAGCCGAAGCGTTGGCGCAGGTAGTGACCGTAGGAGTTGATCCGCAGCTGGGGATGGATATGTTGGGCTGAGAACGACGACATTGAAGACCTTTTGGTTACTGCAGACCCCTTCGGAATGCTTCGGCCGCTGCGGCCGGATCGGGAGCGGCCAGGATATCGGAAATCAGGGCCACCCGGTAGCAGCCGGCGGCAGTCACCTGGGCCAGGTTGGCCTGCTTGATACCACCCAGGGCGAAGACCGGACCCCGCAGCTGCTCACAGGCCTGGGCCAGCGTTGTCAGCCCCTGTGGTTCGCCATAGGCCGCCTTGGAGGGGGTGTAAAAAACCGGACTGAAGGTGACGAAATCGGCCCCCTTGGCCAGGGCGGCGGCCGCCTCGCCCACGGCGTGGCTGGAGTAGCCGATCAGCAGGTCCGGCGCGATGCGGCGGGCCGCCGTCACCGGCAAGGAGTTGATTCCCAGCTGGACGCCGTCGGCCTCCACCGCCAGGGCAATGTCGATTCGCTCGTTGATCAGCAGTCGTGCGTCATAACGGGCCGTCAGGGCCCGTAGCTCCCAGGCCAGGTCGTACAACTCAGGCACTGGCAGGTCTTTCTCTCGCAGCTGCACCGCCCGGACCCCACCACTGAGCGCCGCCTCCACCACTTCCAGCAGCGGCCGCCCAGCGGTCTGGTTGCGGTCGGTGATCAAATAAAGCGAAAAATCGATCACGAGCCGATAATATCGGTCAGCGGACTGGAGGCGGTGGCGTACAGTTTTTTGGGAATCCGCCCGGCCTCGTAGGCCAAACGGCCGGCCTCGACCCCCAGTTTCATGGCGCGGGCCATGGCAATCGGGTCCTTGGCGCCGGCAATGGCGGTGTTCATCAGGATACCGTCGCAGCCCAGCTCCATGGCCAGGGCGGCGTCGGAGGCGGTGCCCACACCTGCATCCACGATCACCGGCACGCTGACCGCCTCCATGATGATCTTGAGGTTGTAGGGGTTACGGATGCCGAGGCCGCTGCCGATCGGTGCAGCCAGCGGCATCACCGCAGCGCAGCCCAGCTGTTCCAGTTTTTTGCAGAGGATCACGTCGTCGCTGCAGTAAGGCAGCACGGTGAAGCCTTCCGCCACCAGCACCTTGGCCGCCTTGAGCAGCTCTTCATTGTCCGGGAAGAGGGTCTTCTCATCCCCCAATACTTCCAGCTTGACCATGTCGGACAGGCCGGCCTCCCGGGCCAGACGGCAGGTGCGGATGGCGTCCTCGGCGGTATAGCAGGCTGCGGTATTGGGCAGCAGGGTGTACTTCTTGGGGTCGATAAAGTCCAGCATGCAGCCCTTGCCCATCTCGGCCAGATTGACCCGGCGCACTGCCACGGTGATGATCTCGGCCCCTGATGCCTCCAGTGCCGCCACCATCTGCTCGTTCGTCGCATACTTGCCGGTGCCTACCATCAGCCGCGAGTTGAACTCCCTGCCTGCGATCGTCAGTTTCCCCGGTGCCATAACGCTATCCTCCTCCCACGAAGTGTACAATCTCGATCCTGTCGCCGTCTTGCAGGGTCCGTTCGCCATAGGTGGCCTTGGGGGCGATCTCCAGGTTGATCTCTACCGCCACCCGCGTCTGCGGAATCTGCAGTTCCTCCAGCAGTTGGCGGATGGTGGTGCCGTCGCCTGCCGTACGTTGTTCGCCGTTTACGGTGATGTTCATAACTGTCTCCTGAAACAAAAAAACCGCCTGGGAGGGCGGCGATTCATGTGAAGCTTGAAATCGGCCGCTTCCCTCCGCCGGAATTACCCGGATCAGGTTCCAAGGGTCGCAAGCCTTTTGGGCTGCTCTCAGTCGAAACTCCCCTAGCGGTAACTGCTTGGTATTGTAAGCTGAAAGAACTGCAATAACCGTAGAGGATTCCGGGCGGCATGTCAACGGGATTCTCCCGGTCCTGTTTGCTGGTTTTTGTGTATACTCATTGCTGCAAAATGCCACGTTTGTGCTATCGTTCCAAAGTCAGGGCCAGTATTCACGGGACGGGAGGGATAGTATGTCTGACAAGCGGGATAAGCAGCGCACCAGAAAGCGTGTTGCCCTTGAGTTCGGCCCTGGCGGAGCCGTGGCACGCAAGGCGTTCAGCGAGGACCTCTCGCCCCTGGGCATGTTCATCAAGACCGCCAATGTCAGTAATCCCAACACCGTACTCAGGATTGAGCTGCAGCACAACGATCAGCTGATCAGTCTGGACGCGCGGGTGATGTGGGCCAAGCGGGTGCCGCAGAATCTGTTTCATCTGGCAAAAAAGGGCGGCATGGGGGTCCGGATTATCCGTTTTCACAGCGGGCACGAGCACTATCTGGATCTGTGCGCCAAGCCGTTCGGCTAACCAGGAATCTGACACGAAAGGTATCGCTATGTGTCGAAAAATCTTTATCGGCGCCACCGGCCAGCACTGTGGCAAGACCACCATCTCGCTGTCGCTGATGCACCTGGCGCGGCGCAAGTACCAGCGGGTCGGCTTCATGAAGCCGATCGGGCCGAAATGCATCCAGTTCCGTGGCCTGACCATGGACAAGGATGCGGCCATGATAGCCAGCGTCTACGGCATGGAGCAGGATGCCCATCTGATGTCGCCCATGACCCTGGTTAGCGACACCACCCGGCGCTTTCTGGATGGAGCAGTCCCCTCAGATGCCCCGCGCAGGGCGATTCTGGAGGCCTGCGCCGAACTGGAAAAACGGTATGACTTCCTGATCATCGAAGGGGCCGGCCACGGCGGTGTGGGCTCGGTGGTGGGGGTTAACAACGCCCAGGTGGCGGCCATGCTGCAGGCCCCGGTGCTGATGGTGACCGGCGGTGGCATCGGCAACGTGATCGACTCGGTGGCCCTGAACCTGCCACTGTATGAACGTGAACAGGCACGGGTCAGGGTGATCATGTCCAACAAGCTGGTGCCGGAAAAACGCGAGGCCTCGCTTTCCTACCTGACCAAGGCCTTTCAGCGTAATGGCCTGCTGGTGACCAGCGCCTTTGATTACTCCCGTACCCTGGCCGACCCGACCCTGCAGCATGTCTCCGATCTGCTGGGGCTGCCGTTGCATGGCGATCTGGCTGATCGCAGCCGGATCTGCCATACGATTCAACTGGGGGCCGCCTCTTCCCAGAAGGTAATTGACAGCCTTGAAGATTCAACGCTGCTGATCGTCACCAGTTCCCGTGACGAACTGATTGTAACGGCCTCTTCGCTCCACCATATCCCTGAGTTCCGGGCACGGCTTGCCGGCTTGATTGTGGCTGGACACGCCCCCATGTCAAACATAACCGAGCGGATTCTGGTTGACAGCAACATCCCCTATATGCGGATCGCTGAAACCACCTCCGAGGTGTATTACCGGCTGCGGGAGCACGTCTCCAAGATCGGGCCGGACGATACGGAAAAGATTGAACTCATTAACGCAACTGCCGAAAAGTATATCAATTTCGACGCAATAGATGCCATGTTGGCGTAAGTGACGCACTCGTGCTGGCCTGCATTGCAGCGAAAAAGCTTGACCTTATCTAGTTGTTTGATATTTTTAGTGAAAAATCGCACCCAGAGGAATGTATGATCCTGGTCACCCGCCTGGACCGTCAGGTGATGCTGCTGAACCCTGATCTGATTGTGACGGTGGAGGAGACCCCTGACACCGTGATAACCCTGTTAAACGGCCATCATCTGCTGGTCAGGGAGCGTGCCCAGGTGCTGCTGAACCGGGTCGTGGCCTATCGTACCATGGTCCTCAGGCGCTCCGGCAGCGCAGGAGCTAACCCCAAATATCTTGCCCGTAGGCGGCTGGGACAATTTGGCCGCCCGAAACAGGATCGGCCGGACCCGCAACTCTCATTCCACCACCAGGATAGCTAGCCAATGGATTTAGCAACAATAATAGGTATTGCGCTCGGGTTTGGCGCGGTTATAGGCGGCGCCGTGCTGGAGGGCGTCCATATCGGCGCACTGATCTCTCCAACCTCTGCCCTGATCGTGCTGGGCGGCAGCTTTGGCGCCACCTTCGTTGCCTTTCCGTTGCCGGCAATCATCAAGGCCTTCAAGGATATCAAGATCGTCATCCTGCCCCCCAAGGTCGATCACGAGACGGTGGTCAAGGACATCATCGGCTATGCCACCAAGGCCCGCCGCAACGGCCTGATCTCCCTGGAGCAGGAGGCCCAGAACGCCCGGGACCCGTTCATCAAGAAAGGGATCTCGCTGGTGGTTGACGGCATCGATCCCCAGAAGCTGCGCGAGACCCTGGAGGCCGATATCATGGCCTTTGAGGACCATCAGAAACATTCGGTGGAGTTTTACGAAGCCGCCGGCGGCTATGCTCCCACCATCGGTATCATCGGCGCCGTGCTGGGTCTGATCCACGTCATGGCCAACCTGTCCGACCCGACCAAGCTGGGGGCAGGTATTGCGGCCGCCTTTGTGGCCACCATCTACGGTCTGATGGTGGCAAACATCATCTGTCTGCCGATCGGCTCCAAGCTCAAGATCCGGATGAAGGAAGAGGTCCTACGGCGGGTAATGATCCTGGAAGGGCTGATCGCCATCCAGAACGGCGAGAACCCCCACTTCATTGAGCAGAAGCTGAAGGCCTTTGTGGGCGGCGACCACTGAGCAGGCTGTTGAAAAACTACTGCGGAGCCCGTCTACTGCGTTGCGCGGTACTCGCTCCTTCGCCTAACTGATCTGTTATGTCTCAGTCGTTGCGTTCCGTGCGCCTTGTAGCCGTGCTGCCTCGTAACGTTTTTCAGTAACCTGTCAGGAGCGGATGTGGCCTTAAAGAAAGAGCCAGAAAAGCATGCCAACCACGAACGCTGGCTGGTCTCCTACGGTGACTTCCTGACACTGCTGTTTGCCGTGTTCGTGGCGTTGTATGCCATGGGGCAGACCGACAAGAAGAAATCTGAAGATCTGATGCAGTCGCTGCGGGAGTCCTTCGGTTACTCCACCCTGGCTGCTGCCGGCCAGAAAGGCGTGCTGCCGGCCGAGGATATTCGTCTGATTCCGGCCATCAAGCCGGAGATGGCGCTGATTCCTATCTCACCCAAGATGCCTCCGGCCGGCCCCAAGCAGGGTGGCCTGGAAAAGGGCCGCGGCAAGGGCCGGGCCGAGGAGCAGCAGTTCAAGGAGATCATGTCCTCCATCGAGGCCTATCTGATCAAGCAGGGCGCCCAGAACAAGGTTTCGCTGTCGATCACCCGGCGGGGACTGGTTGTCAGCCTGAAGGAGGCCGGCTTCTTTGGTTCCGGCTCGGCGGTCATCAAGCCGGAGGGCTACCAGCTGATGAATACCATCATCGAAGCCCTGGTGCAGTACGATAACCCGTTGCGGGTGGAAGGGCACACCGACAACGTACCGATCAGCACCGCCCAGTTCCCCTCCAACTGGGAACTGTCAGGTGCCCGTGCTGCCAACGTGCTGCGCTACATGATGAAAAACTACAACGTTGATCCTAAAATGCTTTCCGCCACCGGCTATGGCGAATTCCGCCCAACTGCCGAAAACACCACCCCTGAAGGCCGCGGCAAGAACCGTCGCGTGGATATTGTACTGCTTTCCGGCGGGGCCGAACAGGGCGAGCCGTAGCGTACCTTCCACTGCCCGCTATCAGGCTGGCGCGCTGATCACCAGTTCGTAGTGCTGCCCTTCCTTGCTGATCTCCACCTGATAGCCCATATTGCGGGCCATCTCCGGGATGGTCACCGTGGCATCACGGTTTTCCAGCAAGAGCCTCAGGCGTACTGCGCCCTGCTGGAGCTGCTGACGGTGATCGTTCATCTCTTTCATGGCAACCAGCAGGGTTGAGGGGCAGATCCTGCCCCGCAGGTCGAAGACCATCTCTTCCATCACGATCGCTCCCCGGCTTACTCAGACCGTACCACCAGTCTGGTCAGAAGTTGGACACCCAGCCAGGTTCCCGGCAACAAACCCAGCACGAACAGGATACTCTGCAGGGCCATGATCGGCAGGCCGCCGGTCAGGTGCCAGATATTGCAGGCCGGCGCCAGCCGGCTGGCCAGACCCATCACCACGCCGCCGCAGAAGGCCGACAGGTACTGACGGAGCGGCGCCTTGAAATACCACTGCAGCTCACCCAGGCGGAAGGCGGACAGGGTGCCCCCCGCCACCAGACCAAGCATCAGCGGTAGCTGAATCAGGGCGATGCCGTCCAGCCGGGGGCCGCCGCCGCCGGTCAGCCGGATACCGAACAGCGGGTGGCTGAAATCAAGCCCCTGGCGCTGAAAATAGTCGAGCGAGGCAACATGCTCCGGTACCAAAGGCAGCAGCAGGTAGCCAGCCAGCTTGGCGTAGGAGGTGGTTACGCCTAACGGGATGCCGGCCAGCAGGGTTGACAGAAACGCGATCAGGGCCAGTAGCAGGGCTGCCTTGCCGGGTTGGATGTGCCCTTGGGGGCCGAACGGAACCTGTAGCAGGCCGCGTCGCCACCAGCGCAACAGCAGGGGAACGGTAATGGTCAGCAGCAGCAGGCTGATCAGCCAGGGTGGCAGCTGCAGCAGTTGCGGCAGGGTGACCGCGCTGCTGCCGAGGGACATGGACTTTGCTCGTGGCAGCCACCAGCCATCCAGTTCGACATAGGCAAGACTGCCGACGATCAGTCCCGCTACGGCGGTTGCCGAGAGGGTGCTGCCGCCCCCCATCCGGTAGAGGCTGCCTACCACGCAGCCGCCGGCCAGCACCATGCCGATGCCGAACACGACGCCCCCCAGCAGGTTAGCCAGCGACGGTGGCCCGAACAGCGGGAAGGGGTAGAGCAGCAGACCGCTCCCGTGTGCCAGTGCATACAGTGCCACCAGACAGGCTATCAGCAGCAGCAGCGCGTAGAGCATGGTGCGGCGGCCAAACAGGAACAGGTCGCGAAAGATGCCGGTCATGCAGAAATCGGCGCGGTGCATCACAAAGCCGGCGGCCATGCCCAACAGCAACTGCCCCAGCAGGATGATCAACTGGGGACCGTTCATGGGGTTTCTGTGCCGGTCGGGTCAGCCGTAACCGTGCTGTTGCCCAGGAAGTCGGAGAACTCTTCCGGCGACATCGGCTGGGCAAAGTAGAAGCCTTGCAGTTCGTCGCAGCCGTGTTCCACCAGAAATTCCAGTTGGTCGACCCGTTCCACCCCTTCCGCCACCACCCGCATATTAAGGTTGTTGCCCAGACTGACGATCGCCTTGGCGATGGTGGCGTCGTCGGGGTTGCAGGTGATGTCGCGCACGAATTCGCGGGGGATCTTCAGGCGATCGATCGGGAACAGCTTGAGATAGCTCAGTGATGAGTAGCCGGTGCCAAAATCGTCGATGGCCAGGTGCACCCCCAGGGCCTTCAGTTGGGCAAGGGTCTGCTGTGCCGTTTCCGGCTCCTGCATCAGCATTGATTCGGTCAGCTCCAGTTCCAGAAAGTTGGCGGCGGTGCCGGTTTCCTGCAGTATCTGGGTCACCGTCTCCAGCAGATTGCCGCGTCGGAACTGGTAGGCGCTGATGTTGACCGCCACCCGCACCGCCGGCAGACCGGCTGCGCGCCACTGCTGATGCTGACGACAGGCCGACCGCAGCACCCACTCGCCGATCGGGATGATCAGGCCGGTTTCTTCGGCCAGGGGGATAAAGCTTTCCGGCGCCAAAAGCCCCAGATCGGGGTGCTGCCAGCGGATCAGGGCCTCGCAACTGACCACCTGATTGGTGCGGGCATCCAGCAGCGGGTGGTAGCAGAGCCGGAATTCGTCACGCTCCAGCGCCCGGCGCAGACTGGTCTCAAACAGCATCCGCTGCATCGCCTTGGTGTTCATGTCGCGGCAGAAGAAGCGGAAGCCGTTGCGTCCCTGCTCTTTGGCCTGGTACATGGCCAGATCGGCATGTTTCAGCAGCAGCGCGCTGCTGTCTCCGTCACTTGGGTAGAGGGCGATGCCGATGCTGCCGCTGCAGATAAGCTCGTGATGTGCCACCTGCACCGGCCGGGTCAGGGTCTCCAGCAGCTTGGTAGCGATATCGGCCACATACTCCTCGTGGCGGATGCCGGGCAACAGGATCACGAATTCATCGCCCCCCAGCCGCGAGATAGTGTCTGAGGTGCGCATCAGATCGCTCAGGCGGCGGGCGACCTCCTGCAGCAGCTCATCACCGGCGGCATGGCCCAGGGAATCGTTGATCGACTTGAAGTGGTCCAGGTCAAGGAACAGCACCGCCACCTTGCTGCGCTCACGGTCGGCCTGGTTGATCAGCTGGGTCAGACGGTCCTGCAGCAGGGCACGGTTGGGCAGGTTGGTCAGGGTGTCGTAGTAGGCCAGCTGGTGGATCGCCAATTCGGCCTGTTTGCGGTCGGTGATGTCGGAGTAGAGCAGGATGATGCGGTGGATAGCGCCTTCATCGTTGTAGATCGGCGCACCGGCGATGGAATAGTGGCGGTCCCGCAGCACGCGATCAACCTGGTGGATTGATTCGCCGGTCTCCAGGATGCACGAGGCGACGCACCCCGGCATCGGACATTCCGGGCAGCCGACCACTGTGCGGCAGACTTGCGGCTGGCCGTTGGAGGGCTCGCTGATGTTGAGCATCTCCTGTAGGCGGCTGTTGTAGGCCAGGGCGTTCAGGTTGACATCCAGCACCAGGATGCCGGCCCCTGCCGAATCGAAGATCGCCTTGATCTCATCGTTGGCCAGCCGCAGGTCGGTGTTGGTCGTGTGCAGATTGTCCAGCACCTGCCGGAACGATTCGGCTACGATGCCGATCGGATCGATGGTGATCAGGTGCTGGTCATCCAGTTCTTCCGGCTTGAGCGGCAGCGTCCCCATCAGGCTGAGCAGCTGGTTGATCTTTTGGCGGATATAGGCAAACGATGCCCGTTCACGTTCCTGCGAAGCGGCAAGCTCGGTGCGTAACTGCTCTATGCGGGCGTTGGCATCGTGTTCTGTCATGGTAATGGTGTACATACTAGCGTGGAATAGCCAGATGTCAAAGTGATCTAATGGTGTAGACAGTTGTAAACGGACTCTGCCCTGAATGCAAACGGGACGGCATCGTCAGATACCGTCCCGTTTGAGTTTTGTTCGTGCCGAGTGGCTAGTAGCGGTAGTGTTCGGCCTTGTAGGGGCCTTCCACCGGCACACCGATGTAGTCGGCCTGCTGCTTGGTCAGGGTGGTCAGTTGCACGTTCAGCTTGCGGAGTTGCAGCCGGGCCACCTTCTCGTCCAGATGCTTGGGCAGGGTGTAGACCCCCACCGGGTACTTGCCCGGATTGCAGAAGATCTCGATCTGGGCGATGGTCTGGTTGGCAAAGGAGGAGGACATCACGTAGCTGGGGTGGCCGGTGGCGCAGCCCAGATTCACCAGCCGGCCCTTGGCCAGCAGGATGATCCGGTTGCCGGAGGGCAGGATGATGTGGTCCACCTGGGGCTTGATCTCCTCCCACTGGTACTTCTCCAGGGCGGCAACCTCGATCTCGTTGTCGAAGTGGCCGATGTTGCAGACAATGGCCTGGTCCTTCATCTTGATCAGGTGCTCGTGAGTGATGACATGGTAATTGCCGGTGCAGGTCACGAAGATGTCGGCCTTGTCGGCGGCGTAGTCCATGGTCACGACCCGGTAGCCTTCCATGGCGGCCTGCAGGGCGCAGATCGGGTCAACCTCGGTCACCCAGACCTGTGCCGACAGGGCACGCAGGGCCTGGGCCGAGCCCTTGCCCACATCGCCGTAGCCGCAGACCACGGCCACCTTGCCGGCCACCATCACGTCGGTGGCCCGCTTGATGCCGTCCACCAGCGATTCGCGGCAGCCGTACAGGTTGTCGAACTTGGACTTGGTGACCGAGTCGTTGACGTTTATGGCCGGGAAGGCCAGCTCGCCCCGCTCGTGCATCTGGTACAGGCGGTGCACGCCGGTGGTGGTCTCCTCGGTCACGCCCTTGATCTGGGCCAGACGGGTGGAGTACCAGCTGGGGTCAGTGGCCAGCTTGTTTTTGATAGCGGCGAACAGGACCGTCTCCTCTTCCGAGCCGGGGTTGGTCAGCACGGACAGGTCCTTTTCGGCCTTGGCCCCCAGGTGCAGCAGAAGTGTCGCGTCGCCGCCGTCGTCCAGTATCATGTTGGAGAAACCGCCGTCGGGCCATTCGAAGATCCGGTGGGTATAGTCCCAGTAGTCCACCAGGGTCTCGCCCTTGACGGCGAAGACCGGCACCCCGGCCTTGGCAATGGCGGCGGCGGCGTGGTCCTGGGTGGAGAAGATGTTGCAGGAGGCCCAGCGTACCTCGGCCCCCAGGGCGGTCAGGGTCTCGATCAGCACGGCAGTCTGGATGGTCATATGCAGTGAGCCGGTGATGCGGGCCCCTTTCAGTGGCTGGCTGGCGGCGTACTCCTCACGGATCGCCATCAGGCCCGGCATCTCGGTTTCGGCTATCTTGATCTCTTTGCGGCCCCACTCGGCCAGGGAGAGGTCGGCTACGACGTAGTCACTCATCAGTAACTCCTTTATATGCATTGGTATATGGCAATAGGTTGTACTATGGCAGGCATAAAAAAGCAAGCCGGGGCATCCCGTTATTGGGGGCCCCGGCTGGTGTGTGTTACGTGGTGCGGAGGTCAGGCCGCCTGTTGCAGTTCCTGCTGCTCACCAAACAGTTCGTCGAAGATGGCCTGCACGGTGGTGATCTTGTCGGCCTTCCAGGCGTTGGTGCCGCAGAACACCAGACCGGTATCCACGTCGCCCCGCTGGGCGCGGTCCAGGGCGGTGACGATGCAGAACCGCTCGCCGGACTCTTTATAGGTACACTTCTTGAGGCAGCCCATCCGGCAGACGGTGTGCTGGTCCAGGTCGTACTGGCGGATGTTGGGGGTGTTGGTCAGGATGGCCCGGCCCGGCAGGCCGGCCGGCGACATCAGCAGGCCGATGTCTTCCTTGGTGCACTGCAGATAGGCCTGCTTGAAGGCCATATCTGCATCGCACTCTTCAGTACAGACAAAGCGGGAGGCCATCTGTACGCCATCGGCCCCTTCGGCCAGGGCATGCTCCAGATCGGCCCGGTCCCAGATGCCGCCGGCGGCGATCACCGGAATGTCGGTGTGGTATTCGTCACGGAAGAACTGCTTGATGGCCCGGATGGTGCCGTACTGGTCGTAGTCGCCGGTACCGATGTTTTCCAGCTTCTCACCCAAGTGGCCGCCGGCGGTGTCGGGGTCCTCCACCACCACGGCGTCGGGCAGGCGGTGGTAGCGTTTCTCCCAGGTGCGGGCGATCAGCTGGGCAGCTCGCAGCGACGAGGCGATCGGTACCAGGGCCACATCAGGTGCGTGGGCGGTCAGTTCGGGCAATGAAAGCGGCAGCCCGGCGCCGCAGACCACCACCTGGGCCCCGGCATCCACGGCAGCCTTGACCAGCGCCTCGTAATCGGACAGGGCCACCATCACGTTGACGCCGATGATGCCGTCCGGCGCAATGGCGCGGGCCTTTTTGAGCTCGGTCTGAAAGGCCTGCAGTTCGGCCTGAAAATAGTTGGTGCCGGTGTAGTGGTCGCTGTTCAGGGCGATGCCGGCCGCCGCCACCAGGCCGACGCCGCCGGCCTTGGCCACATGGCCGGCCAGGCTGCCGCCGGAGATGCGGACCCCCATGCCGCCCTGGATCAGGGGATAGCGCACGGTATGCTTGCCGATAGTTAAAGGTTTGGTCATGGTGGGGCCTCCTGCTGTGATGATGTTACCGTACTACCATAGCAAGACGTCGTTGTCGGCGGTGTAATAGTTGTGTAAAAGCGTTGTTCCTTGACCCCTGCTGCCCGACCCGGCATAATACGCCACCTGTTCCCCCAACCTAATCCCTTCGACGAGGAGGCCACAGCAATGAATAAAGACTGGAAGATAGAAACAGTGGCAGTGCAGGGCGGTTACGAGCCCAAGTCGGGCGAGGCCCGCATCATGCCGATCGTACAGAGTACCACCTTCAAATACGACAGCGCCGAGCATGTCACCAAATTGTTCGATCTGGAGGAGCCCGGCTTCTTTTATACCCGTCTGGCCAACCCGACCAACGATGCCTTTGAGCAGAAGATCGCCCAGATGGAGGGGGGCGTCGGCGCCCTGGCTACCTCGGCTGGACAGGCGGCCACCACCCTCTCCATCTTTAACATCTGCCAGGCCGGCCAGCACTTTATCACCGCCAGCACCTTGTACGGCGGCACCTACAACCTGTTCGCCTGTACCCTGCCCAAGATGGGGATCGAGGTGACCTTTGTCGATCCGGAGGCCCCGGCCGACGAAATCCTGAAGGCCTTCCGGCCCAACACCCGCGCCCTGTTCGCCGAGACCATCGGCAACCCCGGCCTGAACGTGCTGGATTTTGCCAAGTTCTCGGCCATTGCCCAGCAAAAGCAGGTGCCGCTGATTATCGACAGCACCTTCGCCACCCCCTACCTGTGCCGTCCCTTTGAGCATGGCGCCAACATCGTGATCCACTCGGCCACCAAGTACATCGACGGCCATGCCACCAGCGTGGGCGGGGTGATCGTGGATGGCGGCAACTTCAACTGGGATAATGGCCGCTATCCGGAACTGACCGAGCCTGATGTCAGCTACCATGGCCTGCAGTACGTCAAAAGTTTCGGCCCGCTGGCCTACATCATCAAGGCCCGGGTGCAGCTGATGCGCGATATGGGCATGACCCCTTCGCCGTTCAACTCATTCCTGTTTAATCACGGCCTGCATACCCTGCCGCTCAGAATGCAGCGCCACAGTGAAAACGCCCTGGCGGTGGCCACGTTTCTGGAAACCCACAAGAGCGTCTCCTGGGTCTGCTACCCCGGCCTGGCCAGCCACCCCAGCCATGAGCGGGCCACGAAATACCTGCCCAAGGGCTCTAGCGGCGTGTTGACCTTCGGTATCAAGGGCGGCGCCGAGGCCGGCCGTAAGTTCATGGAGGCCACCAAACTGATCGCCCTGGTGGTGCATGTGGGGGATGCCCGCTCCTGCGTGTTGCACCCGGCCAGCACCACCCACCGCCAGCTTTCCGAGGAGCAGCAGATCTCATCCGGTGTGGCGCCGGATCTGATCCGCCTCTCGGTGGGGATCGAGAACGTTGAGGACATCATCGCCGACATCGACCAGGCCCTGTCGGTCAGTCGGAGGTAACAGATGCTGGATATCGCCATCGGCACGTTCGCCATGCGGCCCTACGTGTTCGCCTTTTTCGGGGCCTTCCTCTTGGCCTGCGTACCCCACGTGGGCTGGCGGAAGACCCTGGCCTTCACGGGGGCTGGCTACCTGATTGCCTTTGCCTCGGAGAAGCTCTCCATCAGCACCGGCTTTCCCTATGGCTGGTACTACTACATCGACGCCACCAGCCACAAAGAGTTGTGGGTCTGGGGGGTGCCGTTTTTCGACTCGTTGTCCTACGTCTTTCTGACCTACTGCAGCTACAGCACCGCCCTTTTTATCCTCTCGCCGCTGGCCACCAAAGGCTACGACCTGATCACCCTGGAAACCCGCGCCATTCGTAGCTCCTGGCCAGCCCTGGTGCTGGGGGCCTTTCTGCAGACCTTTCTGGATATCATCATCGACCCCACCTCCCATCAGGGGCACCGCTGGTTCTTGGGACAGATCTACGGCTACCGCGAGGAGGGGCTTCATTTCGGCGTCCCGCTCTCCAACTATGCCGGCTGGCTCTTGACCAGTTTTGTGCTGGTGGCCGTTTTTCAGTGGATCGACCGCCGTCGCGACGAAGAACGGCCGGCCGGCATCATCCGTCTGCCCTTTCGTTCGCTCTTGGGGCCGATCCTCTATCTGTCGGTGCTGATCTTCATCTGGACGGTCACCTTCTGGATCGGTGAACCGCTGATGGCCCTGACCGGCATCTTCATCTTCACCCTGCCGATCCTGCTGGTGACGGTGCTGGCCCTGGTGCGGGTCAACCGGTACCGTCAGGAGGAGTTGCAGGAGCACCTGAAAGACTATCCCTGGTCATCGCTTAACGCCTTGTAGTGGTCAAAGCAGCGGTACGATCTTCTCCAGGGCCTTGCCCAGGGCCTGGCCGGCCTTGGCGCTGCCGGCCGCCAGTCGCAGGAATTGGGCCAGCAACAGTGGTCTGCGCGCCAGCAGCCACACTACCCGTCCGATTGCCACCTGCCCATTGGCGTCACAGATCTCCTCCAGCGAGAACTTCAATTCCTCCGAGGCATCGTCGCTGACCGTTCGTAGGCCGATGAAGGGGATGCCGGTGCCATTGGCCGCCAGGGCCACCGCTGCGCTCTCCATCTCCAGTACCGGATGGGCCATATCCTCCGGCAGGCGTGCCGCAATGGCCGCCTTGCCGGTGATGCCGCGGGTGGTGATGAAGCTGCCCTGCCAAGCCCGCAGACCAAAGCGCTGCAGCTCTGCAGCCAGGCGTGCCGCTGCCTGTTCGCTGCCCGGCAGCAGCAGCTCCTGCACCCGCTCTTGGTCGGCAGTCAACAGTCGGCTGCAGAGCACCAGGTCGCCGGTGGCCGGTCCGGGCCGCACTGCGCCGCAGTAGCCGGCCGAGATCAGCAGGGTCGGCTTACAGGCCGTGATCAGCGTCTTGCTCGCCCTGGCGGCGGCGCTGGTCCCCATGCCGCCCTCGATCAGGCACAGCTCGCGGCCGGCCAGGACGCCACGGTACAGCAGCAAACCACCTTGCTGTTCACGGGTTGTCTGACGCATGGCTTTCAATACTGCCGCCCGCTCTTCCGGCAGGGCGGTGACGATTCCGATCATGGCGTTCCTCCCGGCGTGGACTGTACCTCAGATTTTGTCGCCGGCAAAAGGGCAATAAAATTCTGGACAAAAACAGAAAAATATACTAAATAGCAAGACCCTTCTGCGGAGAGGTGTCCGAGCGGCTGAAGGAGCACGATTGGAAATCGTGTGTACGCTAATCCCGTACCGAGGGTTCAAATCCCTCCCTCTCCGCCATAATTTTGTTCTCATTCGAAAGGTCACGTGCAGCGCGTGGCCTTTTTTTGTAGCATCTTTGCCGAACCAGGAGGTCTGTCAATGGGCCCTGCCGTGTTCCTACGACTGTTGCCGATCGTCTTTATGGCAGCCCTGCTGGCCGGTTGCCTCTCCAAGGCGCTGCCGCCGGTGACCGTGCAGCTGCCCAACCGTACCATCGACTACCAGCGCGAGGTCAAACCGCTGCTGGATAAACGCTGCACGGTCTGTCACTCCTGCTACAACTCCCCCTGCCAGCTGAAGCTGGATTCCTTTGAAGGGGTCGACCGCGGTGCCTCCAAACAGGCGGTCTACAACGGCACCCGCCTGCACAGCATGGAGCCGAGCCGCCTGTTTGTGGATGCCCAATCAACAGAGCAGTGGCGCGGAAAAGGCTTTACCAGTGTCACCAGCAGCACCGTCTCCGGCGATCTGAACGACTCGCTGATGATCCAGCTCTTGGCCCACAAGCAGAAAAATCCTAAAAGCCGCGGCGAGTACCGGCCCGAGGCCGAGGATCTGACCTGCGCCAAGGACCAGGACGAGCTGGGCAGCTACCTGGAAAAGCATCCCAACAACGGCATGCCGTTCGGTTTCCCGCCGCTGAAAGACGACGAATTCAACCTGATCGCCGGCTGGCTGATACAGGGCGCCAGGGGCCCAGATGGGTCCCAGCAGACCGAGCTGGTCAGTCCCCAGCCGGCCGATGCCCGGGCCATCGTCCTATGGGAGAGCTTTCTCAATCAGGACGATCCCAAGCACGGCATGACCGCCCGCTACCTGTACGAGCACCTCTTTCTGGCTCACCTGACCTTCAACAGCGGCAGTAACGAGTTTTTCGAACTGGTTCGCTCCCGCACCGCACCGGGCCAGCCGATCGACCTGATCCCCACCGTGCGCCCCTATGACGACCCCGGCGTAGAGCGGGTCTACTACCGCTTCCGCAAGATCCACAGCACCATCGTCCACAAGACCCACATGGTCTTTGAGCTTGACGACGCCCAGTTAAGCCGTTTTCAGGAGCTGTTCATCGTGCCGGACTGGCTGCAAGAGCCGCACCTGGTGGGGTATGATCCCCATCTCAGCGCCAATCCGTTTCGGGCCTTCGAGCAGATTCCGCCCCGCTCCCGCTACCAGTTTCTGCTGGACAACGCCCACTACATCATCATGACCTTTATCCACGGGCCGGTCTGCAAGGGGCAGATCGCCCTGAACGTGATCGACGACCATTTCTGGGTCCTGTTCATGGACCCGGGCCACGATCTGGCGGTCAGTTACCCCGGTTTTTTACGGCTGCACAGCGACAAGCTGCGCATGCCGATCGAGCAGGGCAGCGACATGGGCATCTTCTCGGCGGTCGCCGACCGCTACAGCAAAGGGGCCCAGGCGTTTTACCGTGCCCGCCAGGATTACTATGCTGCCCACCATTACGCCGGTTTGGACTACGAGGCGATCTGGAAGGGCAACCGGCCTCAGGATGCACCGCTCTTGACGGTCTACCGCCACTTCGACAACGCCTCGGTGCACAAGGGAGCCCTGGGTAACCTGCCCAAGACGGTCTGGGTGATCGACTATCCACTCTTGGAGCGGATCTACTACGCCCTGGTGGCCGGTTTCGACGTCTACGGCAACGTGGCCCACCAGCTGTCGCTGCGGTTGTATATGGATCAGCTGCGCACCGAGGGGGAGAGCTATTTTCTCGATTTTTTGCCGCCGGAAAGGCGGCAGGAGATCATGCAGTCCTGGTATCTGGGGCTCGACCTGCAGAAGATCGGCTATCATCCCTCGGCACTTCCGGCCCGGATCAGGTTTGGCAGCAGCGACCCCAAGCGGGAATTTGTGGAAGAGCTGGTGGACCACCGCCTGCTGCCGGCCACCGGCATCGCCTTTGATCCGATCAATTACCTGCGGGCCGGGGCCCAGTATCCGCAGTTGCCGACCAGTTACCGCACTGCCGATGATTATCTGCGCGCACTGCGTGCCCTGGCCAAGCCGGGTATGCCTTTTGTACGCATGGTCAACGATTACAATGCCAATCTGGCCTACCTGCGGGTGCGTCTGCCGGACGGTACTGACCGGGTGGCCTCCTTGGTGGTCAACCGCTGGCATGACAACGTCGCCTTTTTACTGGGCGAGGATGGCCGTCTCGATCCAACCAAGGACGATGTCGATTTCATCCCGGGGCTGATCGGCTCCTATCCCAACTACTTTTTTGATGTGCGGGTGGATCAGCTGCCCGACTTCCTGAATCTGCTGGCCCACTTCAGCGGCTCTGCCAGGGATCGGGAACGGCTGGTGCGCTACGGCATCAATCGCGCCGACGACCGCTTCTGGGAGACCTACGACTGGTTCCAGCAGCGTTTTGACAAGGACGAGCCGGTACGGGGCGGCCTGTTGGACCTGAACCGGTATTACCACCAGGCCAACTGACAGGCAGCGACTGGTTCGGCGCCGGCTCCATCAACAGCTTTTGACAAACGGCGGCCAGGTGTGCTATGCAGACTGCCTGCTTGATCATCACGATTGATTCGTCCAGGTTGTGGGCGGAGATGGTAGCCGGGCCCTGCGCAACGGCAGGCCGTGAACCCCGCCAGGTCCGGAAGGAAGCAACGGCAGCGGCTGTCGCCGTGTGCCGCGGGTCAACCCGGCTACCATCTCCGCCCACAACGCATCGTAGCTGTCCAAAGCCAGGAAGCCAGCCGTGTCTTACGTTGTCCTTGCCCGTAAATACCGTCCCCAGACCTTTGGTGAACTGACCGGCCAGGAGCATGTCAGCCGTACCCTGCAGAACGCCATCGAGACTGAGCGGGTGGCCCATGCCTTCCTATTCACCGGTGCCCGGGGGGTGGGCAAGACCAGCTCGGCCCGTATCCTGGCCAAGGCGCTCAACTGCGAACAGGGGCCGGCGGCCGAGCCCTGCAACGTCTGCCCGCTCTGCAAGGAGATCACCGACGGCAGCTCCACCGACGTGCTTGAGATCGACGGTGCCTCCAACACCGGCGTGGACGACGTGCGCGAGCTGCGGGACAACAGCCGCTACCTGCCGTCCCACAGCCGCTACAAGATCTACATCATCGACGAAGTGCACATGCTTTCCACCAACGCCTTCAACGCCCTGTTGAAGATCCTGGAGGAGCCGCCGCCCCACGTCAAATTCATCTTCGCCACCACCGAGCCCCACAAGCTGCCGATCACGATCCTCTCCCGCTGTCAACGGTTTGACTTCAAGCGGGTGCCCTTGGCCAAGATCGTGGCCCGGTTGCGCCACATCGCCCAGCAGGAGCAGATCACCATCTCCGACGCCGCTCTGTCCATGGTTGCCCGCAAGGGGGACGGCAGCATGCGCGATTCGCTGTCCTGCTTCGACCAGGTGCTGGCCTTCTGCGGCAATCAGGTGCTAGACGACGATGTGGCCACCCTGGTGGGGGTGGTGGACCGGCGCCTGTTGGCCGATATGTCGGCCGCCGTGCTGAACGGCGATACCCAGGCCGCCCTGGAAGGGGTGGGCCGGGTGGACAGCTTCGGCTACAACATCCGCCAGTTCACCCAGGAGCTGATCGCCCACTTCCGCGGCCTGCTGGTGATCCGCTCGGTGCCCAACCCGGCCGGTATCCTCGATCTGGCCGAGGCCGAACTGGACGAGCTGCGGCGTCAGGCTGAAGCCCATGATCCACAGGCCATCCAGCGTCGCCTGACCCTGCTGGTCAAGGCGGAAGCAGAGATGGCCCAGGCTAGTTTTCCTCGGCTGCTGCTGGAGATGGCGCTCTTGAAGATGGCCACCCTGCAGCCGGTGCTGCCGGTGCAGCAGCTGATCGAGCGGATCAAGGCCCTGGAGACCAGCGCTGCGGCCACACCGGAGCTGTGGCGCAACCCTGCGCAGCAGAGCGTACCTGTTGCCAGGCAACACCAGACGCCGGCGTCAGCCGGCCCTTCGACACCAACCGCTGCCGCCGCTGCCCCGGCCGGTCAGACCGCCGGCGGCGCCTGGGAGCGCTTCGTGGCCTTCTGTCTGGAGCGCAAACCGGCCGTGGGGGCGCTCTTGGAGTATGGTTCGCCGCTGCGTTGTTCTCCGGACCGGATCGAAGTCGGTTTTGACGAAGGCTCCTACTATCTGACCTGCCTGCAGGATAGCGAGACCCTGCAGTCGGTGCGTGAGCTGGCGGCCGAGTTCAACCATCAGCCCACGGTGGTAACCATCACCTCGGTGGCGGCTGGCGACGGGCAAGGTCCCCAGTCACTGGCTGAAAAAAAAAAGCATGACGACGAACAGCGGCTGAACACGGCCCGCCGCGAGGCGGCCGAACATCCGCTGCTGGTGGCTTCGCTTAAGGTGTTGGGCGGTGAGATCGTCGAGGTCAAGCCGTTGTAGGCAATCAAGACTAACTCTGTTTTACCATTACCAAACAGCATGGAGGTTATAGGCAGATGTCAAAAGGATTGGCAGGTATCATGAAGCAGGCCCAGATGATCCAGAGCAAGATGGCCAAACTGCAGGAGGAGGCCTCCCAGAAGACCGCCGAGGCCACTGCCGGCGGCGGCGCTGTGACCGTGGTGGTCAGCGGCAAGAACGAGATCAAGTCGCTGGTGATCAAGCCCGAGGCGGTGGATCCCAACGACGTGGAGATGCTGCAGGACCTGATCATGACCGCCGTCAACGAGGCGCTGAAAAAGGTGCATGCCGAACTGTCCGAGGAGATGTCCAAGATCACCGGCGGCATGAACATCCCGGGTCTTTTCTAACAGCTATGCTTTTACTCAGACTGTAATGAACCGCCTGATATCAGACAGAAACAAGCGGACGATGGGATTCCTGTCGTCCGCTTGTTTTTAACCACACTATAATTATAAAAAATTGTTTTACTTGGGTTTTTTCTATGCTACAACATGCACCTACACTGACGCGGCTGGTGGGCGAGCTGAAAAAATTGCCCGGCATCGGTGAACGGACCGCCTTCCGGCTGGCCTTTCACCTGCTCAAAAGCCCTCACAACATGACGTCGCTGGCCGAAGCGCTGCTCGCAGTACAAGAGCGGGTGCGGGCCTGTTCCGTCTGTTTTACGTTGACCGAGCAGGACCCCTGTCCTCTGTGCAGCGGCCAGCGCGACACCCGCACCATCTGCGTGGTGGAGACCTCCCAGGACCTGCTGGCCCTGGAGCGCAGCAACGCCTTTCAGGGGGCCTACCACGTGCTGCAGGGGGCCATCTCGCCTTTGCAGGGCATAAGCCCCGATTCCTTGCGGATTGCCGAACTGCTGGAGCGGGTGAAGCGTGGTGGGGTCGAAGAGGTGGTGATCGCCACCAACTTCACGGTGGAGGGTGAGACCACGGCACTGTACCTGGCCAGACAGCTCAAGCCGCTGGGGGTCAAGGTCACCCGGCTGGCCCACGGTATCCCGCTGGGCAGCGATATCGAATTCGTGGACCCGGCCACCGTGCAATGGGCCCTTAAAGGCAGAAGCGAGCTTTGAACATCCGGTCGTTCGGACATCTTTAGGTACCACAATCAACAGGAGGAGCAGCATGAGCAAGAAGATGGTGACCATTGACGGCAACACCGCCGCAGCTCACGTGGCCCACGCCACCAACGAAGTCATTGCCATTTACCCGATCACCCCATCCTCGGTGATGGGCGAGATCTCCGACGCCAAGAGCGCCGTGGGCGAGAAGAACATCTGGGGCAACGTCCCCTCGGTGGTCGAGATGCAGTCCGAGGGCGGCGCCGCCGGTGCCGTGCACGGCGCCCTGCAGGCCGGCGCGCTGACCACCACCTTCACCGCCTCCCAGGGCCTGCTGCTGATGATCCCCAACATGTTCAAGATCGCCGGCGAGCTGACCTCTACCGTGTTCCACGTCTCGGCCCGCGCCATTGCCGCCCAGGCGTTGTCGATCTTCGGCGACCACTCCGACGTGATGTCCTGCCGCTCCACCGGCTGGGCCTTCTTGTGCTCCAACAACGTGCAGGAGGTGATGGACTTCGCCCTGATCGCCCAGTCCTCCACCCTGCGTGCCCGAGTGCCGTTCCTGCACTACTTCGACGGCTTCCGTACCTCCCACGAGATCCAGAAGGTGGTGGAGCTGTCCTTCGACGAGATGGCCGCCATGCTGGACGACAAGCTGATCGCCGAGCACAAGGCCCGGGGCTTGAACCCGGACAAGCCGGTCATGCGCGGTACCGCCCAGAACCCGGACGTCTACTTCCAGGGCCGTGAGACCGTCAACCCCTACTACCCGGCCTGCGAGAAGATCGTGCAGGAAGAGATGGACAAGTTCGGCAAACTGACCGGCCGCAAGTACAAGCTGGTGGACTATGTCGGCGCCAAGGATGCCGAGCGGGTGGTGGTGGTGATGGGTTCCGGTGCCGACGTGGTGCAGGATACCGTTGAGAACCTGGTCAAAAAGGGTGAGAAGGTCGGCGTGGTCAAGATCCGCCTCTATCGTCCCTTCCCGAAAGACGCCTTCCTGAAGGCGCTGCCCAAGACCGTCAAGAAGATCGCCGTGCTGGACCGCACCAAGGAGCCCGGCTCCCTGGGCGAGCCGATCTACCTGGATGTGCGCACCGCCATCGGCGAAGGGATGGCCGAAGGCAAGTTCAAGTTCAACGGCTATCCGGTGATCGTCGGCGGCCGCTACGGTCTGGGCTCCAAGGAGTTCAACCCGGCCATGGCCAAGGCCGTGCTGGATAACCTGAAAAGCGCCAAGCCGAAGAACAAGTTCGTGGTCGGCATCGAGGAAGATGTGACCAACAGCAGCCTAAAAGTTGACTACAACTACAAGAACCCGATGGAAGGGGTCTATCAGGCCATGTTCTACGGTCTGGGTTCCGACGGCACCGTGGGCGCCAACAAGAACTCGATCAAGATCATCGGCGAGGAGACCAACAACAACGCCCAGGCCTACTTCGTGTACGACTCCAAGAAGGCCGGTTCCATGACCACCTCCCACCTGCGCTTCGGCAAGAAGTACATCCGCGCCCCATACCTGGTGCAGGAGGCCGACTTCGTGGCCTGCCACAACTTCTCCTTCCTGGAGAAGTACGACATGCTGGCCAAGGCCAAGAAGGGCGCCACCTTCCTGTTGAACGCCCCCTTTGGCCCCAACGAGGTCTGGGACCAGATGCCCAAAGAGGTGCAGCAGCAGATCATTGACAAAAAGCTCAAGTTATACGTGATCGACGGCGTACACCTGGGCAACGAGATCGGCCTCGGCCCCCGCATCAACGTCATCATGCAGACCGCCTTCTTCAAGATCTCCAATATCATCCCGATCAAGGACGCCGTGGCCTCCATCAAGGGTGCCATCAAGAAGTCCTACGGCAAGGCCGGCGAGAAGGTGCTGGAGATGAAC
Source organism: Trichlorobacter sp. (assembly GCF_034008105.1). Classification (NCBI taxonomy): domain Bacteria; kingdom Pseudomonadati; phylum Thermodesulfobacteriota; class Desulfuromonadia; order Geobacterales; family Geobacteraceae; genus Trichlorobacter; species Trichlorobacter sp. Next base: position 105,863 of record NZ_JAVEPN010000007.1, on the reverse strand, counting down.
TACAAGGCGGTGGATGCGGGCCTGAACAACTTCTACGAAGTCAAGGTGCCCACCAAGGCCAGCAGCAAGATCAAGATGGCGGCCGCGGTCTCGGCTAAGGCCCCCACGTTCGTCAAAGACGTGACCGGCGTGATTGTGGCCGGTCTGGGCGACCAGCTGCCGGTGTCGCTCATGCCGCCTGACGGTACCTTCCCCACCGCCACCTCGCAGTACGAGAAGCGCAACATCGCCACCGAGATCCCGGTCTGGGACGAGAAGCTCTGCATCCAGTGCGGCATCTGCTCCTTTGTCTGCCCCCACGCCGCTGTACGGATGAAGGCCTATGACGCCAAGGAGCTCAAAGGCGCACCCAAGGCGTTCAAATCGATTGATTGCAAGATCAAGGGCCAGGAAGGCAAGAAGCTGACCGTGCAGGTGGCGCCGGAAGACTGTACCGGTTGCGGCGCCTGCGCCCACAACTGCCCGGCCAAGGACAAGACCAACGCCAACCACAAGGCGCTGGACATGGCCTTCCAGCCGCCGTTGCGCGCCCAGGAGGCCGAGAACTTCGAGTTTTTCCTCAAACTGCCCGATGTGGATGCGACCCAGGTCAAGCTGGATACCCTCAACAACAACCAGCTGGTCCGTCCGCTGTTCGAGTTCTCCGGCGCCTGCGCCGGCTGCGGCGAGACCCCCTATCTGAAACTGCTGTCCCAGTTGTTCGGCGACCGGATGATGATTGCCAACGCCACCGGCTGCTCCTCGATCTACGGCGGCAACCTGCCCACCACCCCCTGGGCCCAGCGGGCCGACGGCCGTGGCCCGGCTTGGTCAAACTCGCTGTTCGAGGACAACGCCGAGTTCGGCTACGGCATGCGTCTGACCGTGGATCAGTTCACCAAGTCGGCCCTGGAGTACGTGGCCGAACTGGCCGCCGACAAGGCCTTTGCCGCCTCTGCCAAGCTGTTTAAGGAGATCGCCTCCGCTGACCAGTCCAGCCAGGCCGGTATCGAGGCCCAGCGTGGTCGGGTCGAGAAGTTGAAGGCCGCCCTGAAGGGCAGCAAGAACAAGGTTGCCAAACTGTTGTTGCCGATCGCCGATTACCTGGTCAAGAAGTCGGTCTGGTGTATCGGTGGCGACGGCTGGGCCTACGACATCGGTTTCGGCGGTCTGGATCACGTCATCGCCTCCGGCAAGAACATCAACCTGCTGGTGCTGGATACCGAGGTCTACTCCAACACTGGTGGCCAGGCATCCAAGGCGACGCCGATCGGTGCAGTGGCCCAGTTTGCCGCCGCCGGCAAGCCGGTGGGCAAGAAGGACCTGGGTATGATCGCCATGTCCTACGGCACAGTCTACGTGGCCACCGTGGCCCTTTCAAATCCGTCCCAGTGCGTCAAGGCCATGCTGGAGGCCGAGGCCTTTGACGGTCCTTCGATCGTCATCGCCTACTCGCACTGTATCGCCCACGGCATCAACATGACCGAAGGGGTTGATGCCCAGAAGAAGGCTGTCCAATCCGGCTACTGGCCGTTGTACCGCTACAACCCGGCCCTGGCTGCCGAGTGCAAGAACCCGCTGCAGCTGGACAGCAAGGCTGCAACCATCAGCTTCGAAGAGTACACCAACAACGAGAACCGTTATCGGATGCTCAAGAAGGCCAACCCGAAAGGTGCAGAAGCCATGATGAAGCAGGCCGGTGAGTGGGCCAAGGCTCACTTCGCCTACTATCAGAAGCTGGCCAGCTTAAGCTTCGAGGACACCTGCGAGAAGAAGTAGTTTCCCGTTTGTAAATGATGGTACAATCCGGCCCCGCAGAGAAATCTGCGGGGCTTTTTTATCGCGAAAGGGGTAAACCTCAGTGAACGACCACCTCGCCAGGGCCATGGCGGCCAAGGGTAAACTGCGGGCCGTGGCCTGCGTCACCACCAGCGTGGTTAACGACATCTGTTTTCTGCAGGGCTGTTCGCCGGTGGTTTCAGTAGCGCTGGGCCGGGCTGTGTCCGGTGCAGCGCTTTTGGGCAGCACCCTCAAGCAGGGCCAGCGGCTGGCGATCAAGTTTGAGGGCAACGGCCCGATGCAGAAGCTTATCGCCGAGGTTGATTGGGACGGCGCCCTGCGGGCGACCGTGGCCGTTCCCGATGCCGTTGCCGAGAGTGTGCCCGACGCGCTGGGCCGGGCCGGCTTCCTGACCGTCACCAAAGACCTGGGTTTGAAAGAACCCTACAGTGGCATGGTGCAGCTCTACACCAGCGAGATCGCCCAAGACCTGGCCTACTACCTGACCGACTCGGATCAGATCCCGTCGGCGGTCGGCCTGGGAGTCAGCCTGGCGCCGGACGGTCAGGTGGCCGTAGCTGGTGGCTTCCTGATCCAGTCGCTGCCTCCCTCCGACGAGTCTGCGGTGGAGCAGGTCATGACTCGCATTGAACAGCTGCCTCCGCTGACGACCCTGTTAGCAGGGGGCACAAGCCCCACTGCACTGCTGGAGCTGCTGTTGGAGGGGTTGGAGTACAACCTGTTGGAGTCCACCGATCTCTCCTTCCGCTGCGGCTGCTCGCTCGACAAGGTGGAGCGGGCGCTACTGTCGCTGGGCAAGGAGGAGCTTGAGCGTCTGATGGCCGAGCAGGGCAGCGCAGAGGTGACCTGCGAATTCTGTCGCAGGCAGTATCGACTGGATCGGGAGTTGCCGTCACTGCTGGAGCGGTTGCAGTAAGGGAGCTGAACGTCTAGCCGGGCCATTCGCTGTTGCTAGACAAGTTGATAAAAATATGCCATGACAGGCAACGAGTACACCGCACTATCTCCGAATCACAGGCCCTACCAGGGAGAAAACCTCATGGACTGTGATCGCCGGTGCCGCCGGAAACAGCGTCGCCATCCTTTTGAAAAGGGGAATGCGCATCAGTGACCCGGTTACCCGGTGTCCTAAGGCCCCCTTTCTTTATGAAAAGCGGCCTTTTTTTGTACTACAACCAAACAGGAGGGATGAACCATGCTGATCGTACGTATGTTGATCGCGGTAGTGCTGCTGGTGATGTCGATAGGTGGTGGAGCGGTCTTCGCCGAGGCGGCAGGCTCCAAGTCCGTTATTCTGGCCACCACGACCAGCACCCAGGATTCGGGCCTGCTGGATCTGCTGATTCCGGTCTTTGAGAAGCAGACGGGCTACCAGGTCAAGACGATCTCGGTCGGTTCTGGCCAGGCGATGAAGATGGGAGAACGGGGAGAGGCCGATGTGCTGCTGGTGCATTCCCCGGCTGCCGAACAGAAGTTCATGGCAGCTGGCTTTGGCGCCACCCGTCGTCTGGTGATGCACAATGATTTCGTGATTGTCGGTCCGGCCGCTGACCCGGCCAAGATCAAAGGTACCAGCGCCATCGAGGCCATCAGTCGTATCGCCCGCAGCGGTTCATTATTCGCTTCCCGCGGCGATAACTCAGGTACCCACGCCAAGGAGCTAGGCCTGTGGAAGGCAGCCGGCCTTAATCCAGAGGGGCAGCAGTGGTACCAACAGACCGGCCTGGGCATGGGCCAGACCCTGAGCGTGGCAGCAGAAAAGAAGGGCTACACCCTGACCGACCGGGCCACCTACCTGGCGCTTAGAAAGAACCTGGGCCTGGATATCCTGAGCGAGGGTGACGGCAAACTGCTCAACATCTACCATGTGCTGGAGCTGAACAGCGTCAAATGGCCCAAGGTAAACCGTGCCGGCGGCAAGGCCTTTGCCGATTTCATGGTCTCGAAACAAGCGCAGCAGCTGATCGGCAGCTTCGGTGTCAGCAGGTACGGTTCAGCACTGTTTTTTCCGGATGCAGGCAAAACGCCTGAATCATTGGGGCTCTGATGGAACTGATTGTTGAGGGTGTACGTCAGGCGCTGGCATTGGTGCTGGCCCTGGACAGCGAAGTGTTGTCGATCACCCTGCTTTCACTCAAGGTCTCCTGTAGCGCAACCCTGATCAGTCTGGCGCTTGGCTTGCCGACCGGCACGCTTTTGGCGCTGTCTGATTTTCCGGGGCGGCGGCTGATCATTAGCATGGTCAATACCGGTATGGGCTTGCCACCCGTGGTGGTGGGCCTGTTCATTACCATCTTCCTCTGGCGCAATGGCCCGATCGGCTTCCTGGAGATCCTCTATACGCCAGCGGCCATGGTGCTGGCCCAGGCCGTGATTGCCACGCCGATTGTCACCGGCATCACCATCGCCTCGATTCAAAACCTGCCTGCCAATCTGAAACTGCAGATTCTGGCCTTGGGCGCCACCCGTCGGCAGATGGTCTGGTTATTGGTCCGTGAGGCGCGGCTGCCGCTGCTGGCAGCGGTGATGGCCGGTTTCGGCGGGGTGATCTCCGAGGTGGGGGCCTCAATGATGGTGGGGGGTAACATCAAGGGGCAGACGCGGGTGCTGACCACCGCAACGGTGATGGAGACCGGCAAGGGCAACTTTGAGGTGGCGATCGCCCTGTCGTTGGTCCTGCTGGGGCTGGCCTTCGGGGTCAATTATCTGCTGACCGTGATCCAGCAACGGGAGCGTCCGCGATGACCGGCAACGTACCATTACTGGAGATGCGGAACCTGGCTGTCAGGCGCGGAGGCAGCGAGGTGCTGCAGATGCCGTCCTTCGTGCTGCATGAAAACAAGACCGTGGCCTTGATCGGTCCCAATGGCTCAGGCAAGACCAGCCTGCTGCTGGCCCTCGCCCGGCTGCTGGACAGCGTGAGCGGTGAGCTGTGCTACCGTGGTGTGCCGGTGCCTGAAGGCCGGGCTGCAGTTGAGTATCGCAGAAAGCTGGCTATGGTCTTTCAGGAACCGCTGCTGTTCGATCTGACGGTGGAGGACAATGTGGCCGCAGGGCTTAAACTGCGTGGTATGGCAAAGGCGGAGTTGCAGCAACGGGTCGCTGCCAGTATGGAACGTTTCAAGATCGCCCATCTGGCCAAGCGATCGGCCCGCAAACTGTCGGGCGGCGAGGGGCAACGCACCAGTCTGGCACGGGCCTTTGCTGCCCAGCCGGAGGTGATCCTGTTGGACGAGCCGTTTTCCTCGCTGGACCCCTTGGCGCGCAAGACGTTGATTGAGGATTTTGGTGTGAGCCTGCATGCGGCCAGCGGTGCGGCGGTCATTGCCAGCCATGACCGGGAAGAGGTGTACCGGCTTGCTGATTGGGTGCTTGTGCTGGAAGAGGGTAGGGTCATCCAGGCCGGCAGTCCGGATGAGATAGCCCGGCAGCCCGCCAATCCCTATGTTGCGGCGTTTTTTGGCCTGTAATGGTCAACCAATCGGGGTGATGATCCCCTCGGGTCGGCTGTAGACCTTGAACGATCCTCCCCTGACATAGCCCACCAGGGTGATGCCGGCCTGCTGACAGATGGTGGCCGCCATGTCGGTGGGGGAGGTGCGTGACGCCAGCAGTCGAACCCCCAGCTGTGCTGCCTTGGCAGCCATCTCTGACGATATGCGCCCCGAGGTCAGCAGCAGCTTGCCGCTCAGGTCGATACCTCGCAGCAGAGCCTCACCGGCGATCCGGTCGACGGTGTTATGACGCCCGATATCTTCGCAATGCAGCAGCAGCCCCTGCTCGTCACCGGCGGCGGCCGAGTGGATACCGCCGTGGGTACTGTACCGATCGGTCAGCTGGTTCAGCTGATCCATCAAGCTGAAGATGGTTGCCGCCTCAGTTGGCTGGCCAGCCGGGCAGATCATGCCGGTCGGCGCCTCGGGCAGGGTAAAGGTGATGCCGGTGCCGCAGCCGGAAGTCAGCACCGGCCTGAGCTGGTCTGGCAGCTCACCCTTGATGCGCACATTGGCGACACCGAAATCGTCACAGATCGCCAACAGGTCGAAATCGGCGATTGATTGCACGAATCCCTGCAGCCGCAGGAATCCAACCACCAGTTGGCGCAGGTCATGGGGCGAGGAGACCAGTGTGGCGATCTGGCGGCCATTCACCTGCAACAACAGCGCAAACTCCTGCACTGTTTCGCCCTGTTCCAGGGTCAGCTTGCCGTTTTGGTAACGGTGGATGACCGGTTTCCTATTTTCCACGTTCAAATCCTTCGCGCGACGCCATCAGATCGAGGTGCATGGTCAGGGCGTCACTCACCTCCAAGGGCACAGCGGCGTCACCCTTGCGTGAGTCGCGGGTCTTTATGTAGCGGCTGCAGCCCTTGCAGGTGTCGACTCGCACCGGGCCGTCATCAACGGTGAAGTAGGAGAGCTTGTCCGGCTCTTCGCAGCCGCAGTAGGGGCATTGTAGACGGCTGAACGGCCACTTGAAACTACAGGCTGAACAGGCGAGGTAACGTTTGCCTTCGTCACCGGCCAATTCGGCCATACCTGCCCGCGAACCGCAGATCGGGCAGAATCCTTCCTGCCAGCCGTCAACATCGCCCGCTCCGAATGGTTTTGCGAATAGTTCCAGCATGGTGCGCAGCGGTATCTCGCACAGAAATTCGATCAGCGGCGACGGCACTTCCAGCCTGGCAGCAGCTTCGTCCAGCGGTGGCCGTTGTCGCTCCAGGATGGCCCTGAACAGCGGAGCAGGGTCAAGCTGGTCAGCGGCCAGCGCGGCGGCCAGCTTGTCCATGCCATCCACAGGTTCACGGCTGTTGGCCTTGATCACCGCTACCAGGCCGGCCAGGAACTGGCGCGCCTGCTGGCGGTCCACCTGCAGTTCCGTAGGCGACAGCAGCGGCAAGCCCGACTGGTTACGCTCTTTGGGGGAGGCGGCCACAGTGGCCGTGATGCCGGTTTCCAGCTCACGGCCTTGCAGATACTCCTGAATGGCAATGAAAAAAGGAATGATCTCCGCATATTCTGGCGCTGTGGTGAGCGCTGCGCGCAGGGCTGCCAGCTTTGCCTCGGTTGTGTTCATCAGTGTCCCTATCCCTGTGGTTATCTGGGTGTGTTAATGAAAACCCCCTCCCTGTGCGGGGAGGGGGTCGCTTCGGTCTGATCCTGGCATTAGCGCATCAGCGGTTCTTCTCGAAGTTTTCCTTGTACCAGCGGGCGTGGTGATGCTTGGCCCAGGTCCTGGTGACGTTACCCCACAGCATGGATTCCAGTGTGCCGGGGTTGCCGACCGAACCCAGATAGACGTGCACGACGGTGAACATCAGGGCGCAGACAAACATCAGGCCATGCAGCATCAGCGACAGTTGCACAACGATACGCGGAAAGAAGGTCGGGAACCAGATAAAAATGCCGGTAATGCCCAGAATGACAGTGGCAACGGCGATGCTGAGCGCAAACAGTTTCTGGCCTGGGTTGAACTTGCCCATGTTGAACTGGCAGTCCTCCTTGGTCAGGTAGCAGCCCTTCTTCCTGATCCAGCTCCAGTCGTTCTCGGTGAGGGTCGTGATCTCGGTCCGGTTGTGGAAAAACATCATCAATGAGGTGACAAAAAAGATCAGTGCGGCCAGCTTGTGAACCATAATGGCATTCTGGCCGCCGCCGAACAGGTTGAAGTAGCCGTTGAACATCTGGGAGAAAAGCCCCAGTCCTGAGAGTACCAGGGTGAAAAAGGACAGGGCGACCACCCAGTGCAGTACCCGTTCCTTGGTGGTAAACCGTTCGATCCGGTTCTTATTCATGGTGGTCCTCCTCCCTGCGGGTCTGCTCTTCCTCAAGCTGCTTGGGGCCGATGGTGACATAGTGCAGCAGCACTGCACCGATACTGCCCCAGAACCCGAGAATCCCCAGCGGCTTGATAACATCCTTCCAGAGGAAGATCGAGAATGGAATGCTTGGCTTGTTCGGCAGACCGTACTGGTCCGGCGGCCCTTCCAGGGCGTAGACCACCCCCAGGCCGTTCAGATCGTTCTCGCCGTAGAGAGTTTTGTTGGCAGCCTTGGCCGAGGCGATCAGCGTGTCGCGGTTGCCGAACTTGAGCGCCTCGGTGGGGCAGGCCTTGGCACAGGCCGGCGTCAGGCCGTTTGAAACCCGGTCGATGCAGAGGTGACACTTGGATACCTTGTCATCCTCGTCATAGCGCGGGATGTTGAACGGGCAGGCCGAGACGCAGTACTTGCAGGAGATACACTTCTCCTTGTTAAAGACCACGATCCCGTCTTTGGTTCTGGTCAGCGCGCCGGGAGAGGGGCAGACCTTCATGCAGCCGGCCTCGCCGCAGTGCATGCAGCGTTCGTTGAAAAACTGCCAGCTCATGCCGCCGTCGCTGGTTGCGCTCTCTACAAAATGGATCCGGTTATAGAGGGCCGGGGTCAGGTCGCGGGGATTTTCAAAGGTCCCCTTGTTGGTGGTCTTGTCCGGTTGCAGCTTGTTCCACTGCTTGCAGGCCACCTGGCAGGAGCGGCAGCCGATACAGCGTGCGGTATCAACCAGAAAGCCTTTGCGTTTATCGGCATTGAATGGTGTCGGTGTCGTCGCCATGGCTTACCCCTTTCTCTTGATGCCGACCATGAAGGCCTTGGTTTCAGGAATCATGGTGTTGGCATCCCCGACGGTGGGGGTCAGCAGGTTGACCGAATCCCCCACATTGGGGGTGTGCCAGCCGTAGCAATAGGGCATACCGACCTCGTGGACCACCTGGTCGCCAATCGTGAACGGTTTAAAGCGTTGGGTCACCATGGCCACCGCCTCAACCGATCCCCGGATTGAGGAAACCTCAACCATGTCGCCGCTCTTGATCCCCTTTTCCTTGGCCAACTCCGGGCTGAGCTCAACGAACAGGCGCGGCTGCAGCTCCAACAGCCAGGGGGTGTTACGGGTCATGACCCCGGTTTGCCAATGTTCAGTCACCCGGTAGGTGCTGGCCACATAGGGGAAACGGGGGTCGCAGGAAGCCACCATGTCTTCTTTGACATCGGTGTCCTTGAACAGCTTGATGGTTGGGTTGTTGATCTGCTTTGACAGCAGGTTTTCAGCCAGTGGACACTCCAGCGGTTCGTAATGCTCCGGGAACGGCCCTTCCTTCATGCCGGCGCCGAAGATGGCAGCCACGCCGTCGGCCCGCATGATAAACGGTTTCTTGCCGTCCTTCTGGTTGGACATCGGTGGCCAGGGGCCGTCCGGCACATCCCCCACCCAGGCACCCAGGGCGCCGGTGGGTTGCACCGCCGCCGGGTTCCAGTAGACCACCGCCTTTTTCTGGTTGAACGGTTTGCCGTCCACCGTGCAGGAGGCCCGATTGTAGAGGATGCGACGGTTGACCGGCCAGCACCAAGACCATTCCGGGAACATCCCCAGGCCGGTGGGGTCTTTCTTGCCCCGACGGGCCATCATGTTGCCCTTCTCGTTGTAGCTCTGGCTGTAAATCCAGTTGCCGCAGGAGGTGCTGCCATCAGCCTGCAGCAGGGCAAAGCCGCCGGCCAGCTCACCTTTCTTGCCGATCAGCTTGAGTGGCGTCTTCTGGTCCGGCACATCCTCCAGGAAGGAGCCGTTGATCTCCTTGGCCACCAGGTGCGGATCAACGGAGTGGATGCTGCCGTCGGCATGCTTGAAGCCGTAGTTCCAGGTAAGATTCAGCAACTGCTCGGGCAGGGCCCCGCCCTCTTTGGTGTAGAGGGATTTCAGTTTCTGGTAGAGCTCGTGAATGATCTCGGCGTCCGGTTTGCTCGAGCCGAGCGGTTTGACTGCGGCATAGCGCCACTGGGCCCAGCGGCCTGAGTTGGAGATGCTGCCCTCCTTTTCAAAGGAGGCGGCCGCCGGCAGCAGAAAGACCTCGGTCTTGACATCAGCCGGATTCATGCCGGGCCCCTTCCAGAAGGAGGCGGTCTCGTTGTCGAAGATATTGACCGTCACCATCCAGTCCAGCTTGGCCAGGGCGTTGCGCACCTTGTTGGAGTTGGTGCCCGAGCAGGCCGGGTTTTGTCCCCAGGCAAAGAAGCCCTTGAATTTGCCCTTGATCATGTTGTCGAAGATCATCAGCCAGGAGCAGTTCATGCCCGGATCCAGCTTGGGCAGCCAGGCATAGCCGTAGTCGTTCTCCTTGGTGGCCTTGGCGCCGTAGATCGCCTTCAGGTAGCTGGCGATATATTTGGGCCGGTTCTGCCACCAGTTGGCGCTCTGGGGGTCCTTGCTCTTGGGGGTGTACTTCTCGTTGTAGGCGGCCAGATCCTTCAGGTCGGCCGACGGGACCGGCAGGTACCCAGGCAGGATATGGAACAGCAGCCCGTGGTCGGTGGAACCCTGCACGTTTGATTCGCCGCGCAGCGCGTTCACGCCGCCGCCGGCCACTCCCATGTTGCCCAGCAGCAGCTGGATGATCGACATGGTGCGGATGTTCTGGGTGCCCACGGTGTGCTGGGTCCAGCCCATGGCGTACATGGAGGTACCGGCCTTGTCCGGCGCTCCGGTGGAGGCGTACAGCTTGTAGATCTCCAGCAGTTTTTCCTTGGGGGTGCCGGTGATGCGTGACACCAGCTCCGGGGTGTAGCGGGAGTAATGCTTCTTCAGCAGTTGGAAGACGCAGTTGGGGTCCTGCAGGGTCATATCCTTCCTGACGCTGTCATCGGCGCCTTTCTGGAACGACCAGGCCTTGGGATCGTAGCTGCGCTTCTGGGGGTCATAGCCGGAGAACAGGCCGGCCAGCTCGCCCGGCATCTTGAAATCGCCGTTCACCAGGTAGCTGGCGTTGGTGTACTGCGTGACGTACTCCTCGAAGTAGGCCTTGTTCTGGATGATGTAGTTGATCATCCCGCCCAGGAAGGCGATGTCGGTCCCGGAGCGCAGGGCGGCGTACAGGTCGGACTTTGCCGCGCTGCGGGTAAAGCGTGGGTCGACGCAGATCACCTTGGCCCCGGCATCCTTGGCCTTCATGATCCAGCGGAAGGAGAGCGGGTGGTTCTCGGCTGGGTTGGCACCCATGATCAGGATTACATCGGCATTCTTCAGGTCAATCCAGTGGTTCGTCATTGCACCGCGTCCAAACGACTCTGCCAGAGCCGCTACCGTTGCGCTGTGTCAAATGCGGGCCTGGTGTTCGATATACACCAGACCTAACCCCCTGAGGAATTTTTGATACAGGTAGCACTCTTCATTGTCCAGCGCGGCACTGCCGATGGAGGCGATCCCCATGGTGCGATTGACCACGGCCTCGACCTGCTGGTTATTAACCTTGATGCTGCTGGTGGGTACGAAGGAGGTGTCGCGGGTTTTTTTAACCTTTTTGGCGATCTCGTCGAGGGCCCAGTCCCACGAAACCTCTTGCCATTCGCTGGTGCCGGGGGCACGGTAGAGTGGCTTGGTCAGGCGGGCCTTGTTGTCGCGCAGCTGGTAGACCGAGGAGCCTTTGGGGCAGAGTGCCCCTTCATTGATCGGGTGATCCGGATCACCCTCGACGTTGATGATTTCGCCCCGCTGGGTATGCACGATCATGCCGCAGCCGACCGCGCAGTAGGGGCAGATGGTGGTGGTTTCCTTGGCGTAGCGAATCTGCAGATCCGCTGCCCTGGCCTCTACCGGCGCCAGGCTGAAGCCGAACGTCGCCGCAGCCAGACTGGTGCCGGAGAGCTTGAAAAAGTCTCGCCTCGATACCGTCATCTGGTGTCCTCCTTTGCTGGTTGTTATCGTTGCCGATGCCAACCATCCCCTTTTCAAGGACAGGAGGGCGCCGCCGTTTCCCGCGACACCCGCGGTCGTACGCCATAGAAGCCGCTTCCGTAGGCAATACAACTCGGAGATGGAATTATCTGTAACTTGACTAACAGTGTTATATAATAGCGCGTGCTGTCTGTCAACCGGTAATACTGCCTGCTGTTGACTCAGCCAGATCGGTCCGTTATGGTCTGTTCGGAGGTGCTCTGGTGCGTGGACGGTTTGCATGGCAGCCGCAGTTGCAAGCGGCGGTGCCTGAAAGGGGAGAGTGCTATGAAGCGTATCCTGGTAACCTGTCTGGTGTTAGCCGCTGTATTGGCCGTGATACCGTCAGTGCAGGCAGCAACACCGCCCGGTGTGGGGCAGCAGCTGCCTGACTTCGAACTGCCGCTGCCCAAGGATGGCGCAGAGCGGAGCTACCTGGGATTGTCAAAGCGCCTGTTCTCCTTTGGCGGCGGCTCGTTCAGGGTGCCGGAGATAAAGGCTCAGGCGGTGGTCTTTCAGGTCTTCAGCATGTACTGCCCCCACTGCCAGAAGGATGCCCCGAACATGAATGCCTTTTACCATCTGGTTAACGGCAGTCAGCGGGCCCGCGACAGAGTCAAGATCATCGGTGTCGGCGCCGGTAACAACCCCTATGAGGTCGGCGTCTTCAAGAAAAAGTATCAGGTCCCGTTCCCGCTGTTTGCCGATGCCGACTTCGTCATTCACAAAAAGCTGGGCGATGTCCGCACCCCATACTTTATCGTGATCAGGATCATGCCGGATGGCAGCCACCGGGTGGTCTACTCCAAACTGGGCAGCTTTGGCGATCCAGCCCGTTTTCTTGATGCCGTACTGACCATGAGCGGTATCTGAAAGGAGTTGTATCATGCCTTTACCCTCCCGCCTGCTGCCGTGCCTCATGATTGGCGGTCTGCTGGCCATGGTCCCCGTCCCGGTCGCTGCACTTTCCGAGGCCTACAAGGACAATCTCTACGAAACCGGCATCCTCAAGCCGGTGGACAGCGTACTTACGGTCAAGGTCGGTGACCAGGCCCCTGATTTCAGCCTGAAGGCCGTCTCAGGCCAACAGATTGCCCTTGCCGACTACCGTGGCAAGAAGCATGTGGTACTCTCCTTCATCCCAGCGGCCTGGACGCCGGTCTGCTCGGACCAATGGCCGGGCTACAACATCGTCAAGGAACTGTTTGACGAGCATGACGCCGTGCTGCTCGGTATTTCAGTGGACAGTCTGGCGTCCCTGTTTTCCTGGACCAACCAGATGGGCACGCTCTGGTTTCCGGTGCTGTCTGATTTCTTTCCCCACGGGGCCACCGCAGCCAAGTTCGGCATTCTTCGCACGGACGGCACGGCCGAGCGGGCCCTGATTGTGATCGATAAGCAGGGGATCATCCGCTATATCGATGTTCACGATGTCAATAAACGTCCGCCGCTGGATGCCCTGGCGCGGGAATTGGAAAAGCTGTCGCAATGACCCGATCACACAAAGCCACCACCGTGGCCCACAAACCTGAACTGTTGGCCCCCTGCGGTTCCCTTGAGGCCTTTTTTGCTGCCATGGAATCCGGCGCCGATGCGGTCTATGCTGGCCTGAGGGAATTTTCGGCCCGGGCCCGGGCCAAGAACTTCACCCTGGGGCAGATGGAGCGGATGCTGGCCTATGCCCACCAGCGGGACCGCCGCATCTACATCACCCTCAATACCCTGGTCAAGGAGCAGGAGCTGCCGCAACTGGCCGAGACCCTGGCCGAGCTGGCCCGGCTACGGGTAGATGGCGTGATCGTGCAGGACATGGCCGTGGCCCGCATGGTGCGGCGGCATTTCCCCTCGATCCCGCTGCACGCCTCCACCCAGATGACGATCCATAACCTGGCCGGGGTGCAGCTGCTGGAAGAGCTGGGCTTTGAGCGGGTGGTGCTGGCCCGTGAACTGCAATTGGCCGATATCGCCTTGATCGCCGGACAGTGCACCGCCGAGCTGGAGATATTTGTGCATGGCGCGCTCTGTTTCTGCGTGTCGGGGCAGTGCCATTTTTCCTCTCTGCTGGGGGGCCATAGCGGCAATCGGGGCCGCTGCGCCCAGCCCTGCCGTCGCCTCTACAGCCACCGTAGCAAGGAGGGCTACTACTTCTCCCCCAACGATCTCTCCGCCATCGAGCTGGTGCCTGAGCTGGCGGCGGCCGGGGTCAGGTCGCTCAAGATCGAGGGCCGCATGAAATCGGCCGATTACGTCGCCAAGGTGGTGGCGGCCTACCGGCTGGTGCTGGATGCGCCTCCTGATGGCCAGAAGCAGGCCCTGGCCCTGGCCAAGGAACGTCTGAAGGATTCATTCGGTCGAGCACCCACCAAGGGTTTTCTGTCCTCGAAGGAGCCGAGCGATATCGCCAACCCGTGGTTGCGGGGCGGCACGGGACGTTTTACCGGCGAGGTCAAGCGGGTCGCTGCAGGCCGTATCAGTTTTGAAAGCCGCGACCCGTTGCAGGTGGGGGACCGGCTGCGGCTGCAGCCCAAGAGCGACATGGCCGGCCAGGCCTGGACCCTGCGGGAGCTGTACGTAGGGCGTAAAAAAGTGCCGGCTTGCAGCGCCCACGCCCAGGTGGAGGTGGCCTGTCCCTTTGAGGCCAAACCGGGTGACGCCCTGTTCAAGGTGGGCGCCCATGACGCCTTCGGTATGAGTGACGAGGCCGCCAACCGCAAACTGCAGGCCGCCGGTCCTGATCGGGCAGCGGTTTCGCTTGAACTGGCCTGTAACCAGCAGGGCCAGGACTGGACGTTGCAGATTACGGCCCAACTGGGGGCTGCCAGCTTCAACTACCAGTTCCCGCTAGGCGAGTTGGAGCCGGCCCGCAGCGCCGATATGGCTGGCGTGCTCAGGGCGCGCTTCAACGAGACCGGCGAGACCCCCTTTCAGTTGGCCCGTCTGACGGCCCCTGATTTTCCGGCGCTCTTTATCCCTCCGGCCAGGCTGAAGGAGATCCGCCGTGAGCTGTACCGTCGTCTGGAACAGGAGGGGGCCGGACAGCAGCGGCGGCTGATCGCCGAGGCCAAGGCCGGTGCCCTGGCCGAGCTGAAGGCTCACCAGCGGCCTGCTGCCCGAAGCGATCAGCGTGAAGAACTGCTGATCGTGGTGGACAGCCCGGCCGATGCCCGCTGGGCGCTGTCCCAGGCCGACCGGGTGGTGTTGCCGCTACGTCGGGCCACGGCCCACAGCCTGCCGCGCTATCTGTCCCGCCTGCGCGAGACGCCTGAGCGGGTGGTCTGGCAGTTGCCGTTTATGCTGTTCGAGGCCGATTACGCCTGGTACCGCGCCTTGGTGCAGCAGCTGCACGCAGAGGGCTTTCGGCAGTTCGAGGCCACCAACCACGGCCATCTCCCCTTGCTGCGGGGCCTGTCGGACCTGCGGCTGTCCAGTGGTTACCGCCTGTTTTCGCTCAACAGCCAGGCCCTGGTCGCCTGGCAGGAGCAGCAGGTGGAGCGGGCCACCCTCTATCTGGAGGATGACCGGGAGAATCTTGCTGCGCTGCTGGGGCGGGAGCTGCCGATCCAGCGCACCGTGACGGTCTATGCCCCGGTGGAGGTGATGACCACCCGTATCAGGATCAAGGAGGTCACCAGCGGTGCGCCGTTTCAGTCCGACCGCGGCGAAGGCTACAGCCTGAGGGGCCGGGATGGCCTGTCGGTGATCAGCGCCGCCACCCCCTTTTCTCTGTTGGGGCATCTGGCCGAGCTGCGTCGCATGGGTTGCCGCTCCTTCCAACTTGACCTGTCCGAAACCGAGCCCGGCAGCCGCGATACCGTACTGGCCGCCTTCCGCAGTGACCGTTTGCTTCCCGGCACCACCAGCTTCAACTACGAACGAGGTCTGGCATGAGACGTATGCTGCTGGCAGTCTGTATGCTCCTGCTCGGCCTGCCGGGTCTATCCTGCGGGGAGACGCTGCACGGCATGGTGCGGCAGGTCTACGACGGCGACACCCTGTTGCTGGTGGCCCGTCCCCAGGGGCAGCTCAAGGTGCGGCTGTACGGTATTGATGCCCCGGAGACCGCCAAGCGTGATCGACCGGGGCAGACCTACAGCAGCGTAGCCAAACGGGTGTTGATGTACAAACTGCTGGGCAAGGCGGTTACGGTGGAGGTGCGGGATCAGGATCAGTACGGACGGGTGGTGGGGGTAGTCAGGCTGACTGGGATGGATATCAACGCGGCCATGGTGGCCGAAGGACTGGCCTGGGCCTATCGTCATCATCTGGAAGGGGATTACGCCTCCGAGTATCTGCGTCTGGAGGATCGGGCGCGGCGGAGACGGATGGGGCTCTGGCAGCAGACCAACCCGCAGCCGCCCTGGGAGTTCAGACGCAGCGGCCAGGGCGGTCGTCGACGCTAGACGGTCTTCATCTGGCGGGAGAGTTCCAAGGCCCGCTTGATCCGGGAAACCACCCGCAGCGGTTGGACCGGTTTGGGGATAAAATCGATAAAGCCCGATTCCAGCGCCTTCTGCTCATCGTCGGTGGATGCCCTGCCGGTCAGCATGATCACCGGGGTCTCGGCGGTCATCGGATTGGCCTTGATGGCCCGCAGCAGACCGAAACCATCCAGTTTGGGCATGACGGAGTCGGTAATCACCAGCCGGGGGCGACGGGTCAGCACCAGCTTGAGCGCCTCCATCCCGTCTTCGGCCAGGACCACGTTGTAGCCCTCCTTGACCAGTGCTGCCTGCACCACGGTGGCCACCGTGGGGGAGTCTTCCACCACCAGGATCGTGTCACCGGCGTCAGGGTTGTAAGGGCTGTTCAGGTAGTGTCGGGCAATGGCGTCCAGCAGTTCGCGTCGGGTGGCCAGCACCGGCACCAACTGAAAGCCAGTGATCCGGGCAATCAGATCGCAGGTCTCGCTGTCAAACGGGTCGGACATGGCCACGGCCAGCTGAAACTCCTTCAGCATCAGCGGAAAGACCACCCGTTTCATCACGAACTCGGTGGGCAGCAGGTTGAGCAGCTCAGGGGCATAGCTGCGGCCGGCAAACTCCTTGACGGTCTTGAAGTTGAACTGCCGGCCCAGGGCGTCCACCAACTCCTGCTCGGTGATCACCCCCATCTCCTCCAGTACCTGTCCCAGCCGCTTGCCTTCCGTCTTGCCCCGTTCCAGGGCCCGCTCCAGGGTTGTTTCGCTGATCAGCTTGGCCTCGACCAGCAGGTCCCCCAGCTGTTTTTTGTGGCCCACATCAACAAACGGGCTGTTCTGGCGGATCAACGCCTCCATCAGCTCCTGTTCGGTGATCACGCCCATCTCTTCCAGCACCTGCCCCAGGCGTTTGTCAGTGCCGGCCTGGCGTTCCAGTGCACGCTGCAGCGTCTTTTTGCTGATCAGTTCGGTCTCTACCAGTATGTCGCCCAGCTGTTTTGCCATACCCGCCCCCGGCTCAGTTGATTGCTACTTCGGCACCTTTTCCCAGTCTTCCAGAAACTTCTTGATGCCGGCATCGGTCAGCGGGTGCTTGGAGAGCTGCAGCATGACCGAGTAGGGGATGGTGCAGATGTCGGCGCCGATCAGGGCCGAATTGAGCACATGGATCGGGTTGCGGATGCTGGCCACGATGATCTCGCTGGTGTAGCCATAGTTGTCAAAGATGGTGCGGATCTCTTCGATGATCCCCATGCCGTCCTGGGAGATGTCGTCCAGACGGCCCACAAAGGGGGAAACGTAGGTGGCGCCAGCCTTGGCAGCCAGCAGCGCCTGCAGCGGGGAGAAGATCAGGGTCACGTTGGTCTTGATCTTGAGCTTGGTCAGCTCCTTGGTGGCCTTGAGCCCTTCGGGCGTCATCGGCAGCTTGATCACGATGTTCTTGTGGATCTTGACCAGCTCTTTGGCCTCCTTGACCATCCCCTTGGCCTCCAGGGAGATCACCTCGGCCGAGATCGGGCCGTCCACGATGGCGGTGATCTCCTTGATCACATCCTTGAACTTGCGGCCAGACTTGGCGATCAGGGACGGGTTGGTGGTGACGCCGTCCACCAGGCCCAGCTCATGGGCTTCGCGGATCTCTTTCACATCTGCGGTGTCGATAAAGAACTTCATGGGTAAACCTCCAGGTTTGGATTAGGGTGTATGGTCAAGTTGTTCGCGAAATTTTTCCAGACAGGCCATGGAGCAGAAGTAGTGACGTTTGCCCTCCAGGGTGCCCACCACCGCGTCGTCACGGGAGAGGTAGACCCCGCAGACCGGATCTTGCACGGCATCTTCGCCTTTGATCCGTTGCGGCGGAGCCTCGGCCTTCGGTTTGGGCGCCAGTAGCGCCTTGACCACACGGTAGCCGATGTAAAACAGAAGTCCCATGAACAGCAGGCGCATTAAACCCATGACTTACTCCAGCGGGGCAACCCGCTCCTCCGATTGCAGCCCTGCCAGCAGGCTGCTGATGGTCTTCCCGCTCAACGGCTCCACCAGGTCCGGCGCGATTTCGGCCAACGGCTGCAGCACAAAACGGCGCAGTGCCAGCCGGGGGTGGGGCACGACCAGATCAGGCATGTGCAGAACCTGGTCACCGTACAGCAGCAGATCCAGATCCATGCGGCGTGATACCGGCGTGGTCGAGGCCGTGCGAGCGAATACCTGCTGCTCGATCCGTTGCAGTTCAGCTAACAGAGCGTGTGGCTCCAGTTCGGTCGTCAGTCTGAGCGCCCCGTTCAGAAAGGCGGGGGTGTCGTCCGGCATACCCACCGGGCTGGTCTCAAAAAAACGGGAAAGGGCCGTGACACGGCAACCGGGCAGACGGCCCAGTTCCGAAACGGCCCGCAACAGGTTCAGTTCCCGATCCCCCAGGTTGGAGCCAAGGGCGATGTAGGCGTCGGTTTCCACAGGGCAGAATTAAACCACACTACGCCAGGGGCGTCAACCGCCGGGCTGTCTGTTTTGTTGGCGCAGCTGGTCGCACTGAATGGCCAGGCAGCAGCCTTCGCACCGGGGGCGGGGCCGGCAGTGCTGTTTGCCGTGCTCCACGATCAGGGCGTGGAACTCGTTGAACAGGGCCGGGTCCTCCGGCAGCTGCTGCATGCAGAAGGAGCGCAGCGTTTCGTAGGCGATGGTCTCATCCACCAGCCCCAGGCGACTGAAGATGCGGCGGGTGTAGGCATCCACCACAAAACTGGGCTGGTTGGCGGCGTATAACAGTATCGAGTCGGCGGTCTCCGGACCGATGCCGTTGACGGCCAGCAGCCACGGGCGCAGCTGCCGCCAATCCTGCGCAAACAGTTGTTCAAGGTCGCCCTGGCATGCTTCCAGGACACAGCTGCAGAAGGACTGCAGGCGGCGGGCCTTGACGTTGAAGTAGCCGGCCGGACGGATCAGCGCGGCCAGCTGCTGCGACGGCAGCGCTGCGATGCCGGACAGGGTCAGGCAGTCGGCGGCCTTCAGGTTGGCAATCGCCTTTTCCACGTTGCCCCAGTTGGTGTTCTGGGTCAGGATCGCGCCGACGCAGACCTCGAAGGGGCTTTCGGCAGGCCACCAATCGCGATGGCCGTAGCGTTCCAGCAGCCGATCAAAGATCGTGGTCAGCATAGCATGGTCATGGGCTGGGCAGGCTGGCGCGCAGGCCGTCCGCCAGGCTGGGATAGCGCAGCGTGATGTCCAGCTCCGCCAGCATGCGTCGGTTGTCCACCACCCGCGATTCGACGAAGTAGGTAAACAGCAGGGGCGGCATCATCCGTTGGGCCTCTGCTAGGTCCACCTGGGGCTGGCGGGGCAGCCCCAAGGCATCAGCACAGGCGTTGAAGTAGGCGGTCATGCTGTAGGGCGCGCCGTCGCTGACGTTGTAGATCCCCTGGCCACGCTGGAGCGTTGCCAGGCAGACCTGCACCAGGTCGTCGACATGGATCCGGTTGGAGGGCTTGGCCAGTTCTTCCCGCAGCAGCGGCTGGCCCTGGGAGATCTGCATCAACGGCAGGCGGCCCGGTCCGTAGATGCCGGAGACCCGCAGGATCACCAGCGGGATGCCGTGGCGCTCGGCAAAGGCGCTGAACTGCTGCTCCGCATCCAGCCGCCGTTTACCCATGGCGGCGGTCGGTTGGGCCGGGCTGGTTTCATCGACCAGGGCCCCGGCGGTATCGCCGTAGACGCTGCTGGCGCTCAGGTAGATGATCCGTTCGGGCACCTGCTGGTCGCGCTCCAGTGCGGCCAGAAAGGTGCGGGTCCGCAGGTCGCTGCTGCCGCCTCCCTGAGGAGGGACGCTGTAGAGCAGGGTCTGTCCGGCCAGCGCCAAGGGGGGAATCTCATCCAGCTGGTCCATGTTGGCCAGAACGATGGTGCAGCCGGCCTGCGCCAGCGGGCCGGACTTGGCCTCGTCACGCAGCTGTGCGGTTACCTGCCAGCCCTGCTGCCGGGCCGCCAGGGCCACCCGTTGGCCGGTGTAGCCGCAACCGGCGATGAACAGTTGTTTCATGATGCGTTCTCCTGCGTCAGGCGTTGTTGTGTTGTCCGGCCTCCTTCCGTCAGCGGAATGATGCGGACCTTGATCAGCCCCTTGCCCCACAGGCCGATCTGCTGGGCAGCCTTGCGGGAGAGGTCGATCAGGTTTTTGGGGGCATGGCGGGGGTGGCAGCGGTCATTGATCCGCACTACCACATCCTGGCCGGTCCTGGGGTTCAGCACCCGCACCACCGTCCCCAGCGGCAGCGTGGCGTGGGCCGCAGTCAGCTTGTCGGGTTGGTAGCGTTCGCCGGAACTGGTGCGGCGGCCGATGAAGCGCGCGGCATAGTAGGTGGCCACGCCATCTCGGGGGTCCCGTGGGCTGCCCTGACGCACCAGCTGCTCCAGCTGTTCGTCGATCGAATCCGATTCTGGCAGGGCGGCAAAGCTATAACCGCCTGGCAAAAGCAGTGTCAGCACAGCCAGCAGGCAGCCAGTGCGCTGCAGGCGAGAGGTCGAGCGCATGTCAGCCCTTCAGGTAGGCGCGGATGCCATCCCGGAAGCGGATCGGCTCAAAACGGAAGGTGTCGCGCCAGGCACCGTCGCAGATGTTTTCCTCCAGCAGCATCTGCAGCTGGTCGCTGGTGATCGGGAAGGCGCTGAACCCTTGCAGGGCCTTGATCACCGGCTGCATCACAGCCAGCGGCAGGGCCGGCTTCCAGGGATGCCCTTTGCCCAGGGCTTCGGCAATGGCGTCCAGCAACTCCCGGTAGCTGAGTCGGTCCGCGCCGCACAGCTCATAGGTCTGTCCGGCGGTCTCCGGCCGCTCCAAGGCCTCGGCATAGCAGCGGGCCACGTCGTCGCCATGGATCGGTTGCAGCCGGTAGGCACCGTTCCCCATGGTGGGCATCAGCGGCGCCAGCCGCAGCTGGTCGGACAGCATGTTGACAAAGGCATCCCGGGGCCCGAAGATCAACGATGGCCGGAAGATGGTCCAGGCCAGGCCGCTGTCCCGTACCAGCTGCTCACCCCGCCATTTGGTACGGTGGTAGCCTGATACCGCCTCGGCACGGGTGCCCAGGGCCGACATCTGCAGGTAGCGCTGCACACCGCTGCGCTGCGCCGCGGCCACCATGCAGGCGGTGGCCTCCACGTGCAGTCGTTCGAAGGTGATCCCTCTAGCCGGAAACTCGCGGATGATCCCCACCAGGTTGATCACCGCATCGCAGCCGCTGACCGCTGGCTGGTAGCTTGCGGGATCGGTAACATCGCCCCTGACATAGCTGACGCCGGGCCGCTCAGCCGCAGGCGCCCCATGGGACAGCAGCACCAACTGGTGGCCGCGACGCAGCAGTTCGGCGGTCAGATGGCCGCCCACAAATCCGGTTGCCCCGGCGATGAAGATCTTCATGGTTGTTCCTCCGTATCCTCAGCAATCTCCTTGGGAAGAAAATTCTGCTTGCTGACTATACTTCTGCCCAGTTCCTTCTCTGTTTCCAGGCGGGCCGTACCAGCCACCCGGCCGCCCCGTTTGGCCACTTTTTTGTTGGCTTCAAAGCTCTCAGGTTTTTCAGTTTGAGAAATTTCCGTGGTTACCTTTTCACCCAACATGGTGAAGATCAGTTCCAGATCGGTCATGTGATCGCGCAGGTTGTCCTGGGGGCGGGTAAGTCGCTTGAACTGCTTATGCTCGGACAGTGTCATCCCAAAAGTGGCCTTGGCAATCTCGGCAGTCAGAATACTGAACTCCCGCTCGGTTGTGATACCCCGCTCCTGCCATTCATCGGTCAGGTTCTGGCGGATGGCAATGCCGCGCAGACGTTTATCAATCCAATCCTTGGGGTAGCCTTTCTGTTCGTACAGCTCTTTCATTCGCTGCTGGGCCAGCTCCGGGTTCTCGATCTCCTGTATCCGTTCATAGCCCACCTGAGCCAGCCAGCGTTTGAACGGTTCAGCCTTGGGGGACGGGATCGACTGGACGATGCGGAACATCCCCTCGGTGTTGGCGCAGTCGGTGGCGTATTTTTTCCCATCAGTAGCGGGTAGCTTCAGTTGTCGACAAATTGTCGATAACTCAACTCCTGATAATTTTTCGCGTTTTTTGATACGATACCAATAGTCTTTCGGATCAGCGCTGTCCGTCAAAACACCTACCACATCCACCACCGAAAACCACCATTCGCCATTGTGGATGATTTTCCGAATCTGTTTGCCCTCAAAGACAGCCAACTTGACGAGCTGCTGTGCAGTCATGGCGTGCCTCCTTTTGCAGAAGCGCCCTCCACCAGAGCGATCTCTTCATCCGTCAGGCCGTAGAGGGCATAGACCAGGCGATTGATCTCGGCCTCAAGCCGGGGGACTTCCGGGCTGTCGGGGGCATCCAAAATCTGCTGCACCCGTTCAATGATCGGAGCCTGCTGCTCTTCTGCTGCCTCTGGCACAGGAAACTGCTGGATATCGCTAATCATAATTTGCGGGAAGGTGTCTTCAGCAGAAATCTGGAATCTGCTTTTGAAATACCAGCCGATAAAGCGGGAATTGAGAATCCCCAAAAGGTACAAGTAGGATAGTTGCCGTTCTGGCTTGATTTTTAGAACATACAACAAAGTATTGCAGTAAGAGGTCTCCGGCACATAGCTGGCGATAAGCGTGTCAGCCACGATCTTACGAATCAGAATTTTTTCACCGATAAATTTCTGAGGATTTCTTGGCTCAGCTAGCCACGGTCCGTAGTGAAGCCAGTTGTCCTTTTGCCAAAACATCCGGTAACGGCCAACATGCTTACCGTCGTAAAACGGTAAGAAACTTTCATCTTTTTGGATGTTAGAGGTAAACGGCTTGCTGATACGAATCTCTTCAGTCTGAGGTGGTTTACCTTTGCCAACCTGATACGCTTTAATGCCATAAAACATTTCTGCCAGTTCGGCTATGCTGGGTAGCGTGGTTGCTAAGCGGTTCAACAGTGCATCAGCAGGGCCGCCAAGCTGGACATTGAAACTAGCTTGGGTATGCCATGAAACCGTATCAACAGCCGTAGCGTACTCAGGCAAATTAAGGTCTATCTGGCTGGCTTGTTTGGAAAAACTTTTAACCCGTACAGAGGTTTGATGAAACGCCTCAGTTGAAGCGGCTTTTTCGGAAAAAAGCAGGGTGGTGTCAACCGTGGCATCTTCAAAAACGCGGGACGGCAGTAACACCAGTTCTTGCAGTAATGAATGTTGCAACAGATGGCTTCGTAACGGTGCCGTAAAGCTCAGGTTCAAATAGGTGTCAGGAATGATAAAGCTGAACTGCCCTTGATGCTTCAATAGTGATAACGCTTTTTCGACAAAGAGAACATAGCTTTCTCCCCGTAGCGTGTAGGTCTGGTACCACTGCTTCAACTCTTTTGCCATGGCAACGCCATACGGCGGGTTACCGATCACTGCATCAAAGCCGATAAACTCTCCGGCATCGTCCAGCACTTCCGGGAACTCAAAGCGCCATTCAAAGGCGTTGCTGTACAACAACCGCTCTTTTTCCGCAAAGCGGGACTGCAGCACCTCCACCTCTTTCATCAATTTTTGCCGGACTTCCGTCCCCTTTTTATCAAAGGCAAAACCAAGCTGGGCCACTTCGTTTTCCTTTTTACGCAGGGCGATCAGATCCTTGTCGTTGGGTAGGCCGAAGTTCTCCAAGGAATGTTTCAGGTTCTCAATCTGCTTGCGTACTTCTGCCTTATTGCTGGGGGCATGTTTGTAGAAGAAGACCAGTTCACGGTATTTGTCGGCCAGCTCTTTCTGCTTCTTGCGTCCTGCTGCGGGGAGCGACGGCATACCGGCCAAGGCAAAACGGCTGACCAGCGAGTTGCCGCACTTGATGTTGATATCGATGTTGGGCAGGGTCTCTAACTGGTCGCTGTTGCGGTGGTAGTAGGCGTTTTTCAGCAGCTCGATCCAGAGCCGCAGACGGCAGATGGCCGCCGATTTGGGGTTGATATCCACCCCGAACAGGCAGTTTTCGATGATGGTCTCTTTTTCGTGAAACAGTGTCTCTTGTATCCGCTGCGATTCACTGTCCTCATACTGGTACTCAAAAATTTGATCATCAACCGTGACTATCAGTTCATCATTTTCAATGGTCAGGTCACAGCGCAGCAGCTTGCCGTCTCTGTCGGCCAGTATCCGCAGTTCGTTCTTGATGGCAATGATCTCGTTTAAGGCCGAAACCAGAAAATGGCCTGAACCCACAGCCGGGTCACAGATCTTTAAGGAGTTGACCAGGGTATTGGCCTCTTTGATCGACAGGCGCTGGCGAATGATCTCATTGTGCAGCTCCGCTAGATCGGCACAATTCAAACCATAGGCATCGTTGAATTTGTGCAGCACTGCCCGCCGCAGGGTCTCGCGGCAGATGTACATGGTGATGAAGCCGGGGGTAAAGAAGGAACCGTCGCGGTAACCGTTGATCTTTTCAAAGATCAGGCCCAGCACCGAGGCGTTGATGATGCTCTTGTTTTGCTCCTGAATATCGGCGTTGCCTTCTGCGCCGAAATCATAGGCATCCAGAAACTCAAACAGGTACGCCAGGGTGCTCATGCTGCCGCTTAATCGTTTGCCGTTACTTGCCTTGAGTACGGTTGAGCCGGACAATGGCAACTCCAGGCGGTTTTTCAGTTCGTTAATCCGGATGGTGCTGCGCTCAAGTTCACTCTCTTCAAACAGCGAGCTGTTCAGGTAGGGAATGGCACCAAACTTTTCCAGCACCGATTGGCTGCGCTCGTCAACCCGTACTGCCAGCACCTCAAAAAACAGCTCATTCAGCTCATCAAAATCAGTGATCCGGCTGCTATTAAGAAAGGCCTGGCTGCGGTCCCCTTTGTGATAGGTGATTAACTGGCCTTCCAGTAGCTTCAGAAACAGCAGGCGGTTCAGCCAGGTAATGCAGAGCTCAAGGGCAACGCTGAACTGCTGTTCGTCTGCATCAGCTCCGTACTGTTGCAGGTTGGTAAGGCCAGAGAGCCGCCCGCGGGTTTTAAGAATGTTACAGGCGTTTTCCAACAGAGAGCCATCGTCACGCTTGCCTTCCGGCTTGCGTTGAATCAGCTTTTTGCCCTTTTCCTTTACCTCTTCCAGGCCGATGATATGCAGCAGTTCACTGTAGAACTCTTTGTTCAGGGAGTTACTGTCGTTGGCAAAGGACTGTTTCAGCAGGTGTGGTGGTGAGAGTACCTTGTAGAGGGCGATCAGCTTGTTGTCTTCAGCCTTGGCTGGATTACGGACAATCCGCTCGTACTCTTTCAGATTGAAGTAGGTGCAGGGGAGATTTTCCAGTTCGCCTTCAACAAACGGCTTGAGGATTTCTTTGTAGAGCCACTCGGTTTTGTCACCGCTAAAGAGGCCGTTGCTCCACTTTTGATAACTTTCAACGAACTTCTTGTTCTGGAAGAACAGGCGCTCAAAATCAGCGGCATCAAAGATGTACCATTCATAGATATTGCAGACGATCAGACGCCGGACTTCCAGATTGCCCTTTGTGTAGCGTTCCTGCATGTAGTAATGCAGCAGTTCATGCAGCGCCTTGGTATTGGGCTTGTCGTGGGAGATCATTTCTGCGCTGTTGCCGGGTCGCTTTACCTCCAGCAGCACGCCAACATTGTCTTTAGAGCTTGTGCCGTTATGGATGACCAGATCGGTGCGACCGCTGGTGTTGATCTCGTGGGTCTGCTTGTACCAGGTGTCTTTTAAAAAGTCGGCAACGATATTTTTGAGGTGCTCTTCATGTTCATCTGTACCCGTACGGATACGCTCAAACATCCGGGCAAGGTTGGTGCGGAAAAGCTCGATTTGCTCCCGTTTGAGGCTCTGCTTGAGGTAGGCCTTGTTCAGAGATTTTGCAGGAGTTGAAAGTGTCAGTTTCATAATGCTCCAAACTTCTTTTAATGCGCCAGCCGCAGTGTCAGCCAGGCCACCACACCGTAACGGGCCAGTTTGCCCGTTGCCACCAACAGCAAAAACAGCAGCGGATTGATCCGCAACAAGCCCCCCACCAGACACAAGGGGTCACCCACCAGCGGCAGCCAGGAGAACAGCAGCGAGGCGGCTCCGTAGCGGCGGTACCAGGCTTCAGCCCGCTGGCGTTGCTGCTCGCTGATCCTGAACAGACGCTCAAGCAGCCAGCCTCCGCCGTAGCGCCCCACCGCCCAGGTGGTGCAGGCCCCCAGGGTGTTGCCCAGGGTGGCAACAGCGACCGTGGTGGCGGGTTGGTAGCCCTGGGTCAGCATCAGCGCCAACAGCCACTCCGAGCCCAGCGGCAGCAGGGAGGAAGCCAGCAGGCTGACGGCGAACAGGGCCGGGTAGCCGGGCTGGCGTAGCCAGTCTACAAGTGGGACGAAATATGTCGGAAACAGGTTGTCAAACAGGTCCACATCACGTACCCTTCGCCGTTGGAAACGGTAGTATAGCTGAAATTTTACTGCAGCAACAGGGGGCAGTCATGGCAGGACCCGGCAGCAAGACCCGAGGCAAGCCCGCTGGTCATTACACCCAGGCGGCGCGGCTGCATAACGTGATCCGCCTGATCGAATCCCGTCAGGGGGTGACCCTGGATGACCTGGTGGAAGAGACCGGGGTGGACCGGCGTACCGTGCACCGTGACCTGGCGGCGGTCCAGGAGGCCGGTTATCCGCTGGTGGCCGAATGGCAGGCCGGCAAGAAGGTCTACCGCTTCCTGACCCGCACCCGCCAGATTGCGCCGATAACCTTTACCCTGGATGAGCTGGTCTCGCTGCATCTGCTGCGCTCGCTGGCCGGCATGCTGCCGCCGCAGCCGTTCGGCAGCGAGATCGACGCCCTGTTCGCCAAGATTCACGCCGCCCTGCCCCCCCGTTCGGCAGCCCATCTGGAGCGGATCAGCCGGGTGGCCCTGCCCCGTCTGCAAGGTACGCGTGATTATTCAAACGCAGCTGAACTGCTGACGGAACTGCGCCGGGCACTCTTGTACCAGTACCGGGTCAAGCTGTCCTATGGCCGCAGCGGGAAGCCGCCGGCAGCGTACGAAGTTGACCCCTACACCTTGGTGCTGGCCAAGGGCGGCCTCTATTTGCTGGGCCACGCCCATAACCGCAACGCCATCCGCCTGTTTGCCGTGGAGCGGATCGCCGGCCTGACCGTCAGTCGTCAGCGCTTCGAGATACCGGACGATTTCGACCCCGAGGGCTGTTTCAGCGATGCCTTTGGTCTGGTCTCCGACCAACCGATGCAGGTCAAGGTCCGTTTTGACCAGGAGGTGGCCCAAACCGTGCGGGAACGGATCTGGCGGCCGGGGCAGCTGGTCAGTGATCTGCCGGACGGCGGGCTGCTGCTCTCCTTCGAGGCAGCCGGTACCCTGGAAATCCTGGCCTGGGTGCTGTCCTACGGCAGCCATGCCGAGCTGCTGGAACCGCCCGAACTGCGCCGGGAGCTGCGGCGGCAGATCAAGGGGATGCGCGAACACTACCGCAAAAAAGGAAAGGATTAGACGCAGGACGAACCATGAACGAAAACCAACTGGAAACCATCATCAGCGAGCGGATCCGCCAGCAGGGACGGATCACCTTCTGCGATTACATGGCCGCCTGTCTCTACGAGCCGGGTCTGGGCTACTACACCTCGCCGGGCCGCAAGGTGGGCACGGCCGGTGATTTTTATACCAGCATCACCGTGCATGCCGCCTTCGGCCGGGTGGTCGCCCGCGAGATCGCCCGGATGTGGCGTTCCCTGGGGCAGCCGGCCGGCTTCACCCTGGTGGAGGTGGGGGCCGGCCATGGCCGCCTGGCCTGCGACATCATGGATTTTCTGGCCCAGCGCGAGCCGGACTGCTACGCCGCCAGCACCCTGCTGCTGGTGGAGCAGGAGCCGACCCTGGCCGAGGCCCAAGCGGCACTGTTGTCGGCCCACGCGCAGAAACTGGGCTGGCGCAGTCCGGCTCAGTTGGCGGAACTGCGCTTCAGCGGCGTGGTGTACTCCAACGAACTGCTGGATGCCATGCCGGTGCACCGGGTGGTGATGACAGCCGAGGGCTTGCGGGAAATCTATGTGACCCTGCAGGGCGGGCAGCTGGCCGAACAGCTGGATCAACCCTCCACGCCACAGCTGGAGCAGTACCTGGCCCGTTACGGCACGCCGCTGCTGGTGGGGCAGGAGGCCGAGGTCTCCCTGGCTGGCCTGGTCTGGCTGGAGACGGTGGCTGCCGCCCTTGAGCGAGGCTTTGTGCTGACCATAGACTACGGCTTCCCCAAGGAAGAACTGTACACCCCCCGCCGTCGTCAGGGCACCCTGCTCTGCTATCACCAGCACCGGGTGGAGGATAATCCCTACATCCGCCTGGGACAGCAGGATATCACCACCCATATCAACTTCAGCGCCTTGATGGAGCGTGGCGAAGAGCTGGGGCTCACAACGGTCTGGTTCGGCGAGCAGTACCGTTTTCTGCTGTCGGCCGGCATGGTGGAAGAGTTCGAGGCGATCGAGCGCGCAGAGCTGAGCGAGGCCGATAAGCTCAAGGCCCGCCTGACCCTCAAACGGTTGATCATGCCGGAGGGCGGTATGGGCGACACCTTCCGGGTGCTGGTGCAATCGTGGGGGGTAGGGCAGCCGCAGCTGGGCTGTATCAAGGGGATTGGGCTGTGATGCTGCGCGGCGCTGAGATCAAGGCGATCGTGTTCGATCTGGATGGCACGCTGTATGTTTCAGAACCGTTCGAACAGGTGGTCTGGCAGTCGGCTGCCCGCTATGCCGGCGACCTGCTGGGAGTATCGGCCGATGAGGGCGGACGGCAGATAACAGCACTGCGGCAGCGTTTGAGCGAGGAACGGGGTACTCTGCAGACCCTGGCGGTGGCCATCGAGGTAATGGGCGGCACCGTGCCTGATCTGCACCGCCGTTTCGCCGCAGAGCTGGAACCGCACCACCACATCGAACCGGACCCCCGCGTCGGGCCGCTGGTCGAGTCCTTGCGGCAGCGTTACACCAGCTGGCTGTTGACCAACAACAACCGCACCCTGACCGACAAGATCCTGGCCACCCTGGGGTTGGAGTCGGCCTTTGAGCGGGTGATCACTATCAACGACACCTGGCGGCCCAAGCCGGACGAATCGGTGCTGGACGAGGTGCTGGAGGCGTTGGGTCATGGGCCTGAGCAGGTGCTGTTTGTGGGAGACCGTTACGATATCGACCTGCGGCTGCCGGCCGAGCGCGGTTGTCCGGTGTTGCTGACCAAGACGGTCGACGAACTGATGGCGCTCTCGGCGTTGCTATAGGCCGAATGGCATAGTTGTACCGCTGTTAACCTCACCTCGGTCTGCTTTCAGGCCATGCGACGCAGCGCATTAAACAAAATTATAAAACGTCGTTATCAAATAACTTGATTTTTTTGCGTGGGTTTGGTTTACTGCGCAACATCTGTATGCCACCGGTCAACACTGCGATCTTCCTTCTCCGTGGAGGTGTTACCCCATGTTTAACCTGCGTCTGACAGCCAAGGTGCTGTTCGCCATCGCCGTCACCCTTTCCATCGGCTTTGCCTGCCTGGGGGGCTTAAGCCTCTATCTATCCTACCATTCGATGCTTGATCTGCAGCGGGCCGCCACCCGTCAAGCCGCTGCCGATGTGGTTCATGACCTGATCGAGCTGAAGATGAAAGGCGATTTTGAGGCCTTTAACGGTTACGTGGCCGAGGTGGTCAAACGGGGCGGTGCGCTCAAGATTCAGCTGTTCCACGCCGACGGCAAACCGTACGGCGGCGGTGAAAATAGCGAGCTGATCAGGCAGGCGGTTGAAACCGGTGCACAGCGGGAGCAGAATGTTTCGCTGGATGGCAGATCTGCTCTGGTGCTGGCCACACCGCTGGTCAACGAGGCCCGCTGCAATGCCTGCCATGCCGCCGGTCCCAAGTACCTGGGCGGTCTGCAACTGACCACCTCACTGGAGGCCGGGGTGGCCAAGGCCAAACAGCTGGCCCTGATACTGACCGGCGTCGGGCTCTGTTTCTTTTTCCTGATCATCGGCGTGCTGTACCTGCTGATCTCGCGGCTGGTGGTGAGGCCGATCAAGGTGTTGTCCGGCCAGGTGGCCGAGATTGCCAAGGGCGAGGGCGACCTGACCAGGATTATCCCGATCGCCTCGCATGACGAGATCGGCATGCTGGGTGAGGAGGTCAACCATCTGACCCAGAAGATCCGCGAGATCATCGCCTCTCTGTATCAGCAGGCCTGTCTGATCGGTTCCAGTGTCTGCGAGCTGGCTGCCGGCACCGAACGGATGGTCAACGCATCCGAGACACAGAAAGAAGGGGCCGCTGCCGTGGCGGTGGCTGCCGAGGAGATGGCCCAGACCATCCATGGTGTGGCCGATAACACCCACCGCGCCGCCAACCTGTCCGGGCAGGTGGATAGTGCCGCCGACAGCGGCATGGCAGTGGTGCAGGAGACCTGCAGCTGCATGCGCAGCATCGCCGACAGCGTCCAGGAAACACTGCAGGGGATTCGCCAGCTGGAGGGCTCGTCCAACCAGATCGGCGATATGTTGAGCCTGATCGAGGATATTGCCGACCAGACCAACCTGCTGGCGTTGAATGCCGCCATTGAGGCGGCCCGTGCCGGTGAGGCCGGCCGTGGTTTTGCCGTGGTGGCCGATGAGGTGCGGGCCCTGGCCGAGAAGACCACCAAATCCACCCGCGAGATCGAGCGGATTGTGGCCTCGATCCAGCAGGAGAGTCAGCGGGCCGTGGGGCTGATCAACAGGGAGAGCGAACTGGTGCAGACCGGCCTGGCCCAGGCTGAGGATGCCCGCAGCCGGCTGGAGGCGATCCGCCAGCATGCCCATGAATCAAAGGAGATGATCGACCAGATTGCGGTGGCCAGCGAGGAACAGAGTGCCACCACCGGCGAGATCGCCGGCAAGATTCACCACGTCTCCGAAGTGGCCAGCGAGACCAACGCCATGATGCAGAAGAGCGCCGAGGCCTTCAGCCAGTTCTCACAGGTGGTTGAGCAGATCTACGGCACGGTCGGTAAATTCTCAGTGGGCAACTACCACGATCAGATCAAGGCCTACGTCAAAGAGTTGCACGATGGCGTGCAGCAGGTGATCGCTGAGGCCCTGCAGCGCGGCAGCATCAGCGAGGCCGACCTGTTTGACCGGGCCTACAAGCCCTATCCGCAAAAGACCGAGCCGCCCAAGTTCACTACCCGCTTTGACAGCTTCTTTGACCGGTCGGTGTCGCCGCTGCAGGAGTCGATCGTCAACCGGGACAGCAATGTGCTGTACGCAATCTGCTTCGACGACAAGGCCTATGTGCCGACCCACAACCAGCGCTACTGCAAGCCGCTGACCGGCAACCCCGAGCTGGACCGCAACAACAACCGCACCAAGCGGATCTTTAGCGACCATACCGGCAGCCGTTGCGCCTCCAACCTGGAGGGCATCCTGCTACAGACCTATCGCCGCGATACCGGTGAGATCCTGAACGACATCAGCCTGCCGATCTACATCAACGGCCGCCACTGGGGCGGCATCCGGATCGGTTACAAGGCGCCCTGCAGTTCGGTGGTCAACCTGTAGTCAGAAGCGTGCGAATAGCGGCGATCGCTGTCGACTGAGGCGGGGCTCTCGAAGAGGAGGGCCCCGCTTTTTGCTTTACTTCCCAGTCGGTTGCGCTAGAGTTGCTACAAACGCCAATTCACAGCTACTGCGCGGTTTCTGTTGCTGTGTTTTTGGTGGCCGATACCCACTATTCTGGTCAGACAAGATAGCCCAGGGAGACAACCATGACCGACCCCACCACTACCACCTCGACAACGGGCGATGATCCCCTTGATCGTGACTACCTGGAGCGTAACTACCTGGCCCTAGGCTGTGCCGATGTGCTGGTCGACGTGGTAGCCATGTATCTGGAGAGTGTGCCATACAAGCTGGCTGGACTGCAGGCTGCGCTGGCGGCCAGTGACAGTGCTGAATTTGCCAAGCTGATCCATGGCCTGAAGGGTGAATCGGGTTCGGTTGGCGCGCATCTGGTAACCGCACGGGCGGCGGTCCTTGAGCAGCACGCCCGCCAGGGCGATCTGGCCGCTTGCTCAAGCGGTATGCCGGAGCTGGAGCAGGAGCTGCAGCGGGCCATTGCCGTGCTGCAGCAGGAGTTTACGGGATGAATCAGTCAGCACAGCCGCTCAAGATCCTGTTTGCCGCCGCCGAGGCGGCGCCCTTTGCCAAGACCGGCGGTCTGGGAGAGGTGGTGGGCGATCTGCCCCGCTACCTGCAGCGGATGGGCCATGATGTGCGGGTGGTGCTGCCCCGCTATTACAGTATCGATCCACAGCGCTACGATCTGAAGCTGCTACCCGGCACACTGGTGGTGCCGATGGGGATCATCGGCGATATGTACTGCAGCGTCTGGGAGGGGCGGCTGCCCAAGAGCGAGGTGCCGGTCTATTTTCTGGAACATGACGGGCTCTACGGACGGGACGGCATTTACGGCGTCGACAACGTGGCCTTCATGGACAACGACAACCGTTATGTCTTTCTGTCCAAGGCGGCCCTGGAGCTGCCCAAACTGCTGGGCTGGCAGCCCGACATCCTGCACGCCCACGACTGGCACACCGCCGCCGTGCCGCTGCTGCTCAACACCAGCTACCGCAACGACCCACAGCTGGCTGACGCTGCCACGATCCTCACCATCCACAACATGCAGTATCAGGGTGAATTTTACCCCGGTTTGATGGAGGTGCTGGATGTGGGCTGGGATCAGTTTACCTTCCTCGGGTTGGAAAAGGATGATCAGGTTAATCTGCTCAAAGGAGGCATCTACCAGGCCACGCTACTGAACACCGTCAGCCAGGGCTACGCCCGCGAGATTCAGACGGCCGCCTTCGGATGGGGTTTGGAAGGGGTGCTGCGGGAACGGTCCGCCGACCTGTACGGTATCCTCAACGGGGTCGATTACGAGGAGTGGAATCCGGCCGCTGACCATTATCTGCCGGCCAGCTACAGCAGCGATGATCTGTCCGGCAAGGCGGTCTGCAAGCGGGCCCTGCAGCGACGATTCGGCCTGCCTGAGATCGATGTGCCGGTGTTCGGCGTGGTATCCCGCATGGTGGCCCAGAAGGGGACCGACCTGCTGGCCGAGGCGATCCACGAGATGCTCAAGCTGGATATCCAGCTGGTGGTGGTCGGCACCGGCGAGCCGTGGGCCCACTTCTTCTTTGGCGGTATGGCCCATCGGCATCCCGAACGGGTGGGCTGTTTCATCGGCTACGACAACGCCCTGGCCCACCTGGTGGAGGCCGGCAGCGATTTCTTTCTGATGCCATCGGCCTTTGAACCCTGCGGCCTGAACCAGATGTACTCGCTGGCTTACGGCACGCCACCGCTGGTGCGGGCCACCGGCGGCCTGGACGACAGCGTTGATAATTTTGACGAAGCCACCTTGACCGGTGACGGCTTCAAATTCTGGAGTCACACCGCAGCGGCCCTGTACGATACCGTGGGCTGGGCCACCTGGACCTACTACAACAATCAGCCCGGTCTGGCCGCCCTGCGCAAAAACGGCATGGCCAAGCGCTTTACCTGGCAGGCGGCGGCCCAGGCCTATGACCAGCTCTATCGCCAGGCGCTGAAGAGGAAGCGCGGTGCGTAGCAACGGTTACCTACAGCGCCTGCTGTTTGCCTGTCTTGCCCTCTGCCTGCTGTCCGCCCTCGTACCCAGCCCTGGTCTGGCCCAGACCCAACCGCCGCCACCCTATGCCAGCCATCCGTTGTTGCCCAGCGGCTACCGCTCGATCAAGGTCTTTGACCGTCAGAGCCGTTTTGTGGGCCGCCTGTTGCCGGAGACCCGCTACTGGGTCACTATCGACCGGATTCCGCTGTTTTTGCAACAGGCGGTGGTGGCGGTCGAGGATGCCCGTTTCTATGAGCACGGCGGCATCGATCTGCGCGGTATCGCCCGGGCTGCGGTCAAGGACGTGGTCAAGCGGCGGCTGGCGGAGGGCGGCTCCACCATCACCCAGCAGTTGATCAAGAACCGTTACCTGAGCGCCGAAAAGACCATCGACCGCAAGCTGAAGGAAGGGGTGATGGCGCTGGAGTACGAGAAGCAGTACACCAAGCGTCAGATCCTTGAGATGTACCTGAATGAGATCTATTACGGCAACGGCGCCTGGGGCATTGCCCAGGCAGCGCGGCTCTACTTTGACAAAAACCCCGAGCAGCTGAGCGATGCGGAATGTGCCCTGCTGGCCGGGGTGCCCAAGAATCCCGGTCGCTATAATCCGCTGGCGAAACCGGCCGAGGTTGCACAACGCCGGGCAGTGGTGCTGAAGCGGATGTCCGAGGTGGGGGTACTCACTGCCCGGCAGCTGCAGCAGGTACGCAGCCAAACGGTCGCTCCGGTGCCGCGCAACCAGGCCCCCTATTACCTGGCCCATCTGCGGGCACTACTGATTGGGCGCTACGGCAGCGCTATCATCGAACAGGGCGGGCTGGAACTGACGACCGCCCTGGATCTGCCGTTGCAGCTACAGGCCGAGCAGGTGATCAGTGAGGGAGTGCCCCGGATCGCACCGCAACTGCAGGGGGCCCTGGTGGCCCTTGACCCGGTCAGCGGCGACCTGCTGGCATTGGTTGGCGGGACCAACTTTGTCACCAGCCCCTATAACCGGGCTCTGCAGGCCCGTCGGCAGCCGGGCTCAGCCATCAAGCCGCTGTTGTACGCCTTTGCGCTGGAGAGCGGGGCTAGGGCAGGTGATGTCTGGAATGACGCACCGGTGTCCTATCCCAAGGACCATAATCAGACCTGGAAACCGCTCAACTATGATGGTAAAAGCCATGGCGACCTGAGTCTGCGTCAGGCCCTGGCGTCGTCCAACAACGTGATTGCAGTCAAATTGCTTGACGCAGTGGGGGTGAACGCCTTTAGCGATTTTAGTGCCGGACTGGGTCTGCCGTTGCACACGCAACATGACCTCTCACTGGCCCTGGGCACGGAAGAGGTCACCCTGCATGACCTGGC
This sequence comes from Trichlorobacter sp., assembly GCF_034008105.1. NCBI lineage: Bacteria > Pseudomonadati > Thermodesulfobacteriota > Desulfuromonadia > Geobacterales > Geobacteraceae > Trichlorobacter > Trichlorobacter sp. Next base: position 70,904 of record NZ_JAVEPN010000007.1, on the reverse strand, counting down.
CCTGGCCTATGCGCCGTTGGCCAATGGCGGTAACCGTCCGCAGCCGCGCAGCATCATCCGCAGCTACAACAGCTACCACAAAAGCTGGGACGTGCGGCCGTCAGTCAGCACGCCGGTCATGTCGCCGGCAAATGCCTACATTACCACCCAGATGCTGAAAGATGTGCTGGTCAGTGGCACCGCCCGGTCGCTTAAACCATTCAGTCAGCAGTACCCGGCTGCCGGCAAGACCGGCACCACCAACGATTATCGCGACGCCTGGTTTATCGGTTACACGCCGCAGTTGGTGGCGGGGGTCTGGCTGGGCTACGATCAGCCTAAGCCTGGCGGCAAGGGCTTCACCGGTGGCGTGGTGGCGGCTCCGCTCTGGGAGCGGTTCATGCGGGCGGCCCTGGCGAACCGGCCGGTGGTCGATTTTGCCAAGCCGGACACGGTGGTGATGGTCAGCATCGATCCGGCCAGCGGCCTGTTGGCTGGCCTGGCCTGCCCCCGGCAGCGGGACGAGTATTTTGCCAGCGGCAACGAACCGGCCGAGTATTGCCCGCTGCACGGCAGCGAACCGGCGCCGGCATTGACAACAGCGCCAAACGGAGACTAGTCTGACGCAGGTGGTTCATCAGAGCCTCACCTGATGTCGAACCGGAATGGCTGCAAGGAGGCACAGATGCTCTCGTCACTGCACGATTTTGTCGCTCGCCTCGAACGGTTGGGGGAGGTGCAACCGGTGGAACACCCGGTGGCCACCCGGCTGGAGATCGCCGCCATCACCCGCCGCATCAGCCGTTATCCCAAGGGTGGGCCGGCCTTGTTGTTCCGGCAGCCGGACCAGTCCCCCTTCCCGGTGGTCACCAACCTGTTCGGCTCACGCCGCCGGATGCGGCTGGCTTTGGGGCTGGACCGGCTGGAAGATCTGACGCTTAATTTCAGCGCCCTGCTCCAATCGCTGCCGGTCAGCGGGCTGGACGGGCTGGGTGCGCTTGTGACCGATCACCCGGCGTTGGGACATTGCCGGCCTGTGGCGGTGCCCAACGGTCCTTGCCGCGAAGAACTGGTGTCAGGCGCCGACCTGCAGCAGCTGCCCTTTCTGCACAACTGGCCCGATGACGGCAGCGCCAGCGGCAGCGGTCAGTACATCACCCTGGGCCAGGTCTTCACCTGCCTGCCGGACGGCAGCCAGCCCAACTGCGGCATCTATCGTTGTCAGATCCACGATGCCCACACCCTGGCTATCCGCTGGCGCAGCGGCAGCGACGCCGCCCGTCATCATCAGGAGTACCAGCGGCGCGGTGAACGGATGCCGTTGGCGATCGTGCTGGGTGGGCCGCCGGCCCTGACCCTGGCTGCAGCCTGGCCCCTGCCGCCGGGACTGGATGAACTGCAGTTTGCCTGCTGGCTGCGGCAGACCACCCTGCCGGTGGTGGACTGTCTGCACGGCCCGTTGCGGGTGCCGGCTGAGGCCGAACTGGTGATCGAGGGCTTTGCCGAACCGGATCGTCCGTTGATCGAAGGCCCCTTTGGCAACCATACCGGCCGCTACGACCCGGCCGGTCCGGCCGCGCGGGTATCGGTGGTGCGTATCACCCGCCGTGAGGCGCCGCTTATGCCTGCCACGGTGGTGGGACCGCCGCCCCAGGAAGACTGCTGGATGATGCTGGGCTGGGAGCGGCTGCTGGCGGCTTTGCTGCCGCGGCTGGTGCCCGAGGTGCGCGACATCCACCTGCCGCTGCCCTGGGTCTTCCGTCAGAGCGCCGTGGTCTCCATTGCCAACCATGGGCCCCGTCAGGTGCGGCAGATCGTGCAGGCCCTGTGGGCGCTGCCCTGGTTTGCCAAGGCGCGGCTGCTGGTGCTGGTGGATGCCGAGCGGCAGCCCTACAGCCTGATGCAGACCGCCTGGTGCGTGGTGAACGACACCGACTGGGGTGATGACCTGATTACGGATGAAACCGGGCGTCGGCTGGCAGTCGATGCCACCTGCCGCCACTTGAGCGGGGAACGGCTCATCGATGACGCCACCGAGCAGATGATTAGCCAACGCTGGAAGGAGTACGGCCTGCCATGACCGCAGTACTGCACAAGATCACCATCTTCATGGAGATGATCAAGTTCTCCCACACCATCTTCGCACTGCCGTTTGCCCTGTCCGGGGCGCTGCTGGCGATCCGCGGCCTGCCCAGCGGACGGCAGCTGCTGTTCATCGTGCTGGCCATGGTGGGGGCACGCACGGCGGCCATGGCCATGAACCGCCTGATCGACGCCGAGATCGATGCCAGAAACCCGCGCACCGCCGGACGAGCCATCCCGGCCGGCTTGCTTTCCAAAGGTGCGGTGCTGTTTGCGATCCTGCTCTCGGTAGCACTTTTGCTCTGGTCAGCCGCCATGCTCAATCCGCTCTGCCTCAAGCTCTCGCCGGTTGCCCTGTTCTTTCTGGTGCTCTACTCCTACTGCAAGCGGTTCACCGCCCTGGCCCACGTCGTGCTGGGCATCTGCCTGGCAGCCGCGCCGATCGGCGCCTGGGTGGCCCTGACCGGCACCATCCAGCTGCCGGCCATCGTGCTGGGACTGCTGGTACTGTTCTGGGTGGCCGGTTTCGACATCCTCTATGCCTTGCAAGACCTGGACTACGACCGCTCCGTCGGCCTGCACTCCATCCCGGTGGCGCTGGGGGTCAGCGGTTCCCTCTGGCTGGCCCGCCTGTTTCACCTGCTGACCCTGGCGCTGCTGCTCTGGCTGATCGTCCTGCTGGGCCTGGGGCCCTGGTTCTGGCTGGGTAGCGCTGCCATGACTGCCATGCTGCTGTATGAGCACTGGCTGCTGCGTGGCGGTGATCTCAGCAAGCTGGACGCCGCCTTCTTCACCATGAACGGCTACATCAGTCTGACCTTCCTGGCCGCCACGTCAGCGGATGTTTTCTGGGGGGGGGGTAACCTGTGAGGATCGTTCTGGCCATTACCGGCGCATCGGGCGCCATCTACGGGTTGCGGCTGCTGGAGGAGCTGCTGCAGGCTGGACAGCGTGTTACCCTGGTGGCCAGCGCCAGCGGCCGCGAGGTCTGCCGTTTCGAGACCGGGGTGGCCTTGGATGCTGCCGATGACCTGAAACAGCGCTGGGGGCTGCCGGAGGCGGACCTGACCCTGCGCGGCGTGGACGATCTCTGGGCGCCGGAGGCCAGTGGTTCCGCCGCACCGGATGCGATGGTGATCGCCCCTTGCAGCATGGGCACGGTCGGGAGGATCGCCGCCGGTATCTCGGGCACCCTGATTGAGCGAGCCGCCGATGTGATGCTGAAAGAACGTCGACCTTTGTTGCTGCTGCCGCGGGAAACCCCCTTCTCCAGCATCCACCTGGAGAATCTGCTCAAACTGTCCCAGGCCGGGGCGCGGATCGTGCCGGCCATGCCGGCCTTCTATCAGAAGCCGGCAACCATGGAGGATCTGGTTGATTTCGTGGTGGGCAAGTTGCTGGATCAGCTGGGGATCGAGCACCGCCTGTTCAGGCGCTGGGGCAACTGACTAGCGCCAAACAACGACGGGCGGCCAATTGGCCGCCCGTTTCATGTTGTATGATCTGGTGCTGAGGAGCTACCCTTTCTGGGCCACCGCATCGGAGACCGCAGCCCCCAGGGCACGGCACTGCTCCAGCACCTCCGCCGTCGGGGTAAACACGGTGCGCACCGGCTCGGCCACCAGCTTGAGGCCCATTCCCTTCAGTCGTTCTTCAGCCATCTTACAGGCTTCGCCGCTCCAGCCGTAACTACCCAGTAGCGCCGCGGTGGTGGTCTTCAGCTTGACGGTGCTTAAGGCGGCCAGCACGTGCCACATCGGTGGCGGGATGTCGCGGGCCACGGTGGGGATGCCGAACACCAGGGCGTCGGCCTCTTCCATCAGGGTGCGGATTTCGTCATCGAGCATGCCGACGATATGGTGGCAGGCCACCTCGATGCCGTCCCTGGCTGCTCCCTCCACAAAGGCCTTGGCCATCTTTTCGGTGTTGCCGTGGGGCGAGAGATAGAGCAGCACCACTTTTTTGCCAAACGACGTGGGCTTGCTCCAGGCTTCGAACTGCTGGATCACCCGCCAGGGGTCCTTGCGGATGATCGGGCCGTGGCTGGGCAGCAGCATGTCGATCACGTCGTGGCGGATCTTCTCCACAGCGGAGAGTACCTTGTCCTTGAAGGGGCGGAAGATGCAGTCGAAGTAGAACTGGCGGGCTGAGGTGAAGTCCTCGGTTTCGTCGTTAAAGATATGCTTCGTGTCGCAGTAGTGTGCGCCGAAGGCGTCACAGGTGAACAGCAGGTTTTCCTCCTCCAGCCGGGTAAACATGGTGTCAGGCCAGTGCAGGAACGGGGCCATGATGAAGCGCAGGGTGCGGCCCCCCAACTCAATGGTGTCGCCATCTTTAACCACCTGTGATTGAAACGGCTTGTGGATCATGTTGGTGACAAAGTTCTTGCCGGCCTGGGTGGAGATCACCGTGGCGTTGGGGCACTGGTCCAGCAGGTAGGCCAGCGAACCGGAGTGGTCAGGCTCGGCGTGATTAACGATGATGTAGTCGATGGCAGCCGGGTCCACCAGCGAGCGGATCTTGTCCATGAACAGGTCGGTAAACTTGCCCTTGACCGTGTCGATCAGGGCGATCTTGTTGCTGCCCTTGATCAGGTAGCTGTTGTAGGTGGTGCCGTGTTCGGTGGGGAACAGGTCATCAAAGATACGCAGTTCGGGATGTAGCACGCCGACCCAGTGCAGGTCGGTCTTGATTTCGATAGTTCCAAGCATCGCTGCAACTCTCCTTGGTGGTCTATAGTTGATCATTTTAGTCTGCGTACTATAGCAAAGGCTCCCCCTGTATACAAGCGGCAATCGGCGGTTGTGGGCCCTCGGCCTTTCTGCTAAAGTGCCGTCAGTTCAGCTTTTTGCATCCATCGTCGTCAGGCAGTCTGGAGCCGTTTACATGCGTCAGAAAACCGTCTTTAGCTGCAGCCAGTGCGGCGCCCAATCCCCCAAATGGTTGGGTAAGTGTCCCGATTGCGGAGCCTGGAACAGTATGGCCGAAGAGCGCCAGTCGTCACCCAAGGCCGCCCAGGGTCGTGGTATGCTGAGTGCTGCCAAGAACAGCCCCATGCCGATCAGTCAGGTGCCGCCCCAGACCGAGGTGCGTCGCAGTTGCGGTATCAGCGAGCTGGACCGGGTGCTGGGGGGCGGGCTGGTGCCCGGTTCGCTGGTGCTGATCGGCGGCGACCCCGGTATCGGAAAATCGACCTTGCTCTTGCAGGCCATGCAGCACCTGGCCGGCCAGGGGCCGGTGTTGTACGTCTCCGGTGAGGAATCGGCGGCCCAGACCCGGCTGCGGGGTGAGCGTCTGGGGGTGGATGCTTCCAACCTGCTGGTGCTGGCCGAAAACTCCCTGGAGGAGATCATTGCCCAGGTGGAGCAGCACAAGCCCCAGGCGTTAGTGGTGGACTCGATCCAGACCGTCTGGACCCAGGCGCTGGAGTCGGCGCCGGGTAGTGTCAGCCAGGTCCGTGAGTCGGCCGGGCGGCTGATGATGCTGGCCAAGGGCAGCAACCTGCCGGTCTTTCTGGTGGGGCACGTTACCAAGGACGGCTCCCTGGCCGGTCCCCGGGTGTTGGAACATATGGTGGACACGGTGCTCTACTTTGAGGGGGACCGCGGCCACCCCTACCGTATCCTGCGGGCGGTCAAGAACCGCTTCGGCTCCACCAACGAGATCGGTGTCTTTGAGATGAAGGCCGGCGGTCTGGCCGAGGTGGCCAATCCCTCGGAACTGTTTCTGGCCGAGCGACCGCTGGACGCCCCCGGCTCGGTGGTGACCGCTTCGCTGGAGGGCAGCCGTACCTTGCTGGTGGAGATCCAGGCCCTGGTATCCCCCAGCGCCTACGGCACACCCCGCCGCACCACTATCGGCGTGGACAGTAACCGCTTGGCCCTGCTGGTGGCGGTGCTGGAGAAAAAGGCCGGGCTGCATCTGGCCGGTCAGGACATCTTCCTCAATGTGGCCGGCGGTGCCCGTCTGTCGGAGCCGGCCGCAGATCTGGCGATCCTGCTGGCGGTGGCCTCTTCCCATCTGGACCGTCCGGTGGACCCGCAGACCGTGGTCTTCGGCGAGGTGGGACTGGCCGGTGAGGTGCGGGCCGTGACGCAACCGGAGCCACGTCTGGCCGAGGCAGAGAAGCTGGGCTTTAAAAACTGCCTGCTGCCGGCGGCGCACCTCAAGCGACTTACCCCGACCGCCATCGGCTGCCAGGGCGCATCCAGCGTGCAGGAGGCGCTGCAACTCTTGTCCTGATGCACTTTTTGCTGGACTTGCCAGGGTTCACCCGATAAAATCACGCAGTTTTAGACTCCTGCAGTGAGGAGAGCTATGGACGCCGAAAAACGAGAACTATACCGCCAGCTGCTGCTGGACGAGATGAAGGGTTTGTTGTCCGAGGCTGACAAGACCGTCCACGAGATGGCTGATGATGCCGCGCACTTCCCCGATCCTACCGACCGCGCAACGCAGGAATCAGACCGCACCTTCGAGTTGCGGATACGTGACCGCGAGCGCAAGCTGGTCAACAAGATCAGGGAAGCCCTTGAGCGGCTTGACGACGACACCTTCGGCATCTGCGAGGAGTGCGGCGAAGAGATCGGCGAGGGACGTCTGAAGGCACGACCGGTTACTACGCTCTGTATCAACTGCAAAATGGAAGCAGAAGAGAAGGAAAAGCGGCTCTGATTGCACGACGCCGGTTGCTCCGGCGTCAAACCTCTCCAGGTATCCGGTATGGTTCCCACTTCTCCTACAGATGCCTCCGTTGATGATAGCCGCCAGCACTCCTGTGCCGGTGCCTTGTCATTATTATCCCTGTTCAGCTCCACTCTGCTTTCCACTAACCGCCTCAACAAGCTGCTGCACCTGTTTCTGTCTGCCCTGGTCCACCGTAACAACACCCTGTTCGGTCGCGCCATGCTGTTCCTGCACAACGAAAAGACCGGCGTGCTGCAAGGCATGCTGGGAGTTGAACAGGCTGACGCTGCTGGATTGCAGGTGGTGGGGGGCGATCCGGCCAACCCGCTCACCGGCCACTGGGAGCTGGACGATGGACAGATTGCCCGTCAGTGGCAGAGCAGCTACTGCAATGCTGTTCGTTCGCTGCGGATCGACCTGGGGGACGAGGGCTGCCGCGTCGTGTCTCAAGCGCTGCACCAGCGCCAGCTTACCCACGTCACCGAGGTCGACTGCCAGAACTGCGCCGAGTGCGGCTTCATCAAGCGCTTTTCCATCTCATCATTTGCCGCTGCACCGCTGATCTCGCGCAACCGCACCCTGGGGGTGGTGATCGTTGATGTCCCTGGTGCCAATCACGCCATCTCCAACGAACGGCTGCAGCTGTTGCAGCTGTTTGCCAGTCAGGCCGGCATGGCCATCGATAACTCGCAGCTCTACCGCAACCTGGAAGAGGCCCACGCCGAGCTGCGTGAGAGCCGCCAGCGGCTGGTGCACTCCGCCCACCTGGCTGCCATCGGTGAGATGGCAGCCTCAATTTCCCATGAACTCAAGACGCCGCTGGTCACTATCGGTGGTTTTGCCGCCCGTCTACGCAAACTGCTGCCTGAAGCGACCCCTGAGCAGCAGTGTCTGGATACCATCATCAGTGAAGCCCAGCGGCTGGAACGGATGCTGGCCGATATCCTGGCCTACTCCCGCAAGCCCACCATCTGCTACAACCGCTGTGATCTGCGGGCAGTGCTGCAGGAATGTCTTGACGACTACGCCGCCTCCCTGACCGAGCGCAGTATTGAGCTCAAGGCCAGTCTGCCGGCAGGCTACTGGGAGGTGTTGGGCGATGCCCACCAGCTCAAGCAGGTCTGCATCAATCTGCTGGTCAATGCCCAGGAGGCCATGCGCCAGGGTGGCACCCTGACCGTTATGCTCGATGACGTTGAGCAGGGCGACCAGGTCAATGCCCGTATCAGGGTTGAAGACACCGGCGGCGGCATCCCCGAAGAGGACCTGAGCAAGGTCTTTGCGCCGTTCTTTACCACCAAAAACCACGGTACCGGTCTTGGGTTGCCGATCGTCAGCCGGATCGTGCAGAATCATGGTGGATCGCTCAGGGCCGCCAATGGCGAGCGGGGGGCGGTCTTCACCGTACTGCTGCCGCTGGCCGACTGCCAGAACGGTACCGTGTAAGGGGCTGTAGCTCAGTTGGGAGAGCGGTACGTTCGCAACGTACAGGCCGTCGGTTCGATCCCGATCAGCTCCACCACAAGCAACAGGAGGGCTGGCGCACTGCGCCAGCCCTCCTGTTGCTTGTGGAGCATCGTTAAACTGTAGTTGGTGTCAGGTCATCAGCTCAGTGCTCACGGTAGCCCAACACCACCAGGATGCAACTGTGATCGGCGATTACGTTGATGCCGGCCTGTTTGCAGCGCTCGACCGCCACGGCGCTTTCGGCGCCCGGCTGCATCCAGATGCTGGTGATACCCTTGGCAATGGCTGCCTCCACCACCTTTTCGGTAACCTGGGGCGGGGTGATCACCGAGATACTCTTGACGGTGTCCGGCAGGTCGGCCACGCCGGCCACACAGGGTAGGCCCTCGATGCTGGCAGCCTTGGGGTTAACCGGTACCACCGTCTTGTTGTTGTCCAGATAGCAGCGCAGTACCTTGTTGCCGTACTTGCTGCGGTCTTCCGACGCGCCGACCACGCCGAAGGCGGGGGATTGGAAAAAGGTCTCAATGGCTGGTGTCATGCTTGGCTCCTTTGTAGCGGCAATCAGCCCCTTGCGCTGGGGGCACAGTTGCCGTATTCTGCGACAATGAGTTCATTTACCACGATTAGCGACAAAGTGAAAGCCGGCCAGCGACTCAGCGAAGACGACGCCCTGGCCCTCTACGCCTCTAACGACCTGCTTGCCATCGGCGAGTTGGCTGCCCTGGCCAATGAGCGGAAAAACGGCCGCAACGTCTATTTCAACGTCAACCGACACATCAACCCCACCAACATCTGTGTCAACCGCTGCGCTTTTTGTGCCTTCTCCCGCACCGGTAACGAGGCCGACGCCTATACCCTGACCCGTGACGAAATGGTGCGCCGGGCGGTGGAGGCCCGCTCGCAGGGGGCCACCGAGGTTCATCTGGTGGGTGGTCTGCACCCTGATCTCTCCTTTGGGTTTTATCTGGAGCTGTTGGCTGCCATCCATTCTGCTGCGCCGGAGCTACATATCAAGGCCTTTACCGCGGTGGAGATCGATTGGTTTGCCAGCATCAGCGGTCTGAGCGCGCAGCAGGTGCTTAAGCAACTGATGGCGTCTGGCCTGGGGTCGATGCCCGGCGGTGGTGCCGAGATCCTGGTAGAGCAGGTGCGGCAACAGATCTGCCCGGAGAAGATCAGCGGTCAACGCTGGTTGGAGGTACATCGTCTGGCCCACCAGAACGGCCTGAAGACCAACTGCACCATGCTCTATGGCCACCTGGAGAACCATGCCGACCGGGTGCGCCACATGGCGCTGCTACGGGAGCTGCAGGATGATACCGGCGGTTTCCAGGTCTTTATCCCCCTGGCCTGGCAGCCGGAAAACTCGCCGCTCAAGCTGGACATAAAGGGAACCTCAGGTCTGGACGATCTGAAGACCCTAGCCATCAGCCGTCTGTTTCTGGATAACATCCCCCATATCAAGGCCTACTGGGTGATGCTGGGCGAGAAGATCGCCCAGGTGGCGCTGGCTTTCGGGGTGGACGACCTGGACGGCACCGTGGTTGATGAGAAGATCGGCCACGACGCCGGCGCCCGTTCGCCTCAGCATCTTTCTCTTGATCGTCTGATTCGTCTGATCCGTCTGGCAGGCAAGACCCCGGTGGAGCGGGACACCCTGTACCGGCCGTTGCGTAGTTTCTAGTTGTGTCCTGACATAGGTTTTTTCGGCAGCCCTGAGATCGTCTCAGGGCTGTTTTTGTTTGTAGGATGAGGGGGGCGTGAGGCAGCCTCAGTCGGGCAGGCTCACGCCCCTTTTGTTGCGCCAGGCAGGTGGTGACCGGATTGCCGCTGGCGGGCCGATCGCTCAACCGTTATGACCACAGCATGCCATTTCACCCATTGACCTACCTATAAATTAGGCGTAAAAACATAGCGTATTTACTGTACCTATTATAAAGGGGCAAACATATGGCGGAAACGGCCCGTAAATTGAACTTTATGATCAGCCATGATGTGGCCAATGAGCTGGAATCATTGGTGCCGCATGGTCAGCGCAGCAAGGTGGTGTCGGAGGCGATTCGAAAAGAATTGGTGCGTTTTAAGCGCTGGAAATTAACGGAAAAGCTGCTGGCTATCCGGTCTGAGGCACCTCAAACCAGTGCGCAGACAATTGAAAAAGCCATCTCGGCTGATCGACGGCGAGGATGATATGGAGCAGCTTTATGTGCCTGATGCAACCGTTATCATAAAATGGGCCGTGCCGCCGACTGAGACCAAGCAGCAGGACCGTTCTCTGGATCTGCTGCAACTCTGGCTGGAGGGCGGATGCCGATTTTTGCTGCCGCCTCACTGGTTGACAGAGGTCGGCAGCCTGCTACTGCAGCACTACCCGCAACGAGCTGCTGACCTGCTGGAACTGTTGAGCGGCTTTGATTTTCCTGAGGTAGCCAACAGTGCGACGCTGCACCGCACCGCGCTTCGTCTGGCGGATAGCCAAGGCGTCAGTTATTACGGCGCATGCTATCAGGCGGTTGCCCAGCTGCATGGCGGTATCCTGATTACCGCCAACAGCGCCTACTGGCGTAAGGCAAAGGCATCGGGGTCTGTGCTGCAGCTAAAGGATTTTAAAACGTCCTGATATGCAAGCGCCACCTGGCACTGACAGCAATCCGATCAGAGGATTACAACCTGATCTGTTCATGCATAGGCTGCGTAGGATGCAACAGCTTTTTGCTGTCTACGCTGCCACCAGTCCAGCACCGTTGCCCAGCACCAGGCTGGTGATCACGCCTGAGGTTCGTCATCAAAGTGAGCTGTACCTGCCGATCGACCAGATCAGGCGACTGTTCTATCATTATTACAGAGCCAGTCTTCGCCATTCCCCACTGCTTGCCAGTACCCCCTTTCATGAGGCTTTAAGTTGGGCTGATTGCTTCTCGCAGTTGCCGCAGTGGTGTCAGTGCAGTGCCGACCCGGCTCGCCTGCTGCAGCGGCTGCTGAATGATGCCGAGCTGCATGAACGGTTCATCTACGCCAGTTTTTTGCCGTTACGCTACAATGGCCCGGGTTTTGGACGTTATCCCGCGCAGCGATCGTGGCTTGAGAGGTGGTTTGTTGAGACAGATCACCAGGGTGCAGCACCTGTACGCTGTCTGGATGCGGCCTGCGGTAGTGGTGAGGGCAGTTGGGAGTTGGCTGAGCTGGCCAGTGTGTCCGGCTGGCAACCGCAGCAGCTACAGATCGCCGGTTGGACCCTGGACCCATTGGAGGTGTACGCAGCCACCAGCCGCTACCTGCCCCATCTGCCGCAGCATCAGACTGTGTACCGTCAGCGAACGTGCTCGCTGGTTGTCCAGGGCTGGCACCATCAACTGCACTTTCAGGCTGTGGATCTGTTGCGTGATGACTGGCCTGCAGGCTGTTTTGATCTGATTATCTGTAATGGTCTGCTGGGCGGACCAATGCTGCATGAGGCTGCTGCACTTCAGCGGGTGGTTGCTGGGCTGGCTGGACGATTGCGGCCAGGGGGCTGGCTGCTGGCTGCCGACCATTTTCATGGCGGCTGGCATAGGCAGGTCGGCAGTGCGCAGCTGGTCGACCAGTTCAGACAGTCAGGGCTGGTGGTGGAACAGGCCGGTGAGGGGATCGCCGGCAGAAGGAAAGGATGAATCGCCTGCAGTACACAGGTCTGGTACGCAAAAAGGCCCTGGAATATCCAGGGCCTTTCATTTTTAACTGGTTGGGTGTGGTTAGAAACGGATCAGCAGACCGCCCCAGGATAGGCCACCGCCAAAGCCCATCACCAGCACCAGCTGGCCCGGCTTAATCGTGCCGTTGCGCCGGAATTCGTCAAAGGCGAGACCAACCGAAGCAGCGGCGGTGTTGCCGTACTTCTGCAGGTTGACCAGAAACTTTTCCTTGGGGATATGGTTCTTCTTCGAAACCGAGTCGATGATCCGCAGGTTGGCCTGGTGCGGGATCAGCCAGTCCAGCTGGTCAGGAGTGATGCCGGCCTGGTCACAGACGGTCTGAATCAGCTCGGGTATTGCCTCGGTGGCGAAGACGTAGACCTGTTTGCCAGCCATGTAAAAGGTGTTTTCCTTGGCGGCGATGGTCTCGGCGGTGACCGGCTTGCGTGAGCCGGAGGAAGGTACCTGGATCAGGGGCCAGCCGTTGCCGTCGGAACGGATGAAGGTCTGCTGGATGCCGGTTTCACCCTCACCGGCCCGCAGAATGACAGCAGCAGCACCGTCGCCGAACAGGGGGCAGGTGGTTTTGTCCTCAAAGTTAAGGATTTTTGAGTACGTGTCGGCACCGATCACCAGGGCGGTCCTGGCCTTGCCGGCCCGGATGAAGCTGTCGGCGGTGTCCATCGAAAAGACAAAACTGCCGCAGACCGAGTTCAGGTCGAAGGCAAAGGCGTTTTGGGCACCGATCTCTTTTTGAACCATACAGGCCGTGGCCGGCAGGATCATATCCGGAGTGGAGGTGCCCACCACGATGCAGTCGATCTCGCTGCCGTCGATGCCGGCATCGGCCAGGGCCGCCTTAGCGGCTCGCACCGCCAGGTCAGACGTGGACTCGTTTGGTGAGACAAAACGACGTTCTCGTATGCCGGTACGGGAGGAGATCCACTCATCAGCATCGTCGATCAGGTAAGAAAAGAAATCATTGCCGACCACTCGCTCAGGAAGGCCGGCACCACTGCCTATTATCTGTGACCGTATCATGGGGGCATAATGGCACAAACAAACGTCGTTTGTCAAAAATTAATCATTGGGCGGCGTGCGCAGGGCGCTGATCAGATCCACCAGCCCGAAGCCCCACACTGCCAGCAGGGCTGACAGTAGCAGCTTGGCCCACATGGAATACGGCTGGATCGCCTCCAGAACCTGTTGAGCGGTGACCGGCGTACCGCCGAGGTGGGCAGCGATCACCGGGGCGGAAATCTTCATCATGAAAAAGAGAGCTGCCAGGAGCAGCAGGTTGACCGCCATTACCAGCACGACGCCTTTAATCTTGCTCCCGAGGTAGATCTGGCCAGCGCCGGGCAGTATAAAGGCGTTTAGCAACAGGGCAATTACAACGCGTTTCATCATATTCCTCTCTGGGCCAGCAGATCGATCATCTCCTGGTGGATTAGGCCGTTGCTGGCCAGGATGCGGTGATTGCGAATCTGGTAGGGGCTGCCATCAAAGGCGGTAACCATGCCGCCCGCCTCCTGGATCAGCAGGGTGCCGGCCGCAACATCCCAGGGCTTGAGTTTGACCTCCCAGAAACCGTCCAGACGTCCGGCAGCCAGATAGGCCAGGTCCAGCGCGGCAGCACCGGCCCGGCGGATGCCGCGGGCCGCCTTTTGAAAACGGATGAAGCTGTCAAAATTGTTCTCTGGATCGGTCGCACAGTCGTAGGGGAAGCCGGTGCCCAGCAGCGATGCGGACAGGGGCGCATGTTGAGAAACTTTGAGCCGACGACCGTTCAGGAAGGCGCCGCCGCCAGCAGTGGCGGTGAACAGTTCGTCGGTGATCGGGTTGTAGATCACGCCCACCTGCAGCTGTCCATCGTACTCAAGGGCGATGGAACTGCAGAACCAAGGAAAACCGTGGGCGAAGTTGGTGGTGCCGTCGATCGGGTCGATGACCCAGCAGTGCTGACCGTCGCCGGCCGGGTAGCTGCCCTCTTCGGCCAGGATGCCGTGGGTGGGGAAGCGGTCCAGCAGCATGCCGACGATCAGGGCCTCGGAGGCGGTGTCCAGTTCGGTCACCAGGTCCTTGGCCCCTTTGAGGTCCACCGTAAAGTCGGTGGCAAAGCGCGAGCGTTGCAGCCGGCCGGCGGCCAGGGCGGCCTGAATGGCGGTATCAAGCAAGCGTGTGTCAGTCATGGTCAGCAGCATACCGGAACGGAAGGCCTTCAGTCAACCGGCCAGCAACGCATACATTTTGACTTTCAGGATGGAATCAGGCATAGTTTGCGGCGAATTTTCCAAAGGAATACCGCCATGATCCTGCTTGCCAACATACTGCGTGCCCTGTCGGTGATCGTCGAGATGGCCAATGGACTACTGACGCTCTACAAGTATGTCCTGATTGCCGCTGCGCTGATCTCATGGGTCAATCCCGACCCCTACAACCCGATCGTCAATTTTTTGCACCGGGCGACCGAGCCGGTGCTGCGGCGTATCCGCCGCTACATGCCCGATACCGGCGCCTTTGACCTGTCGCCCCTGGTGGCCTTTGCCCTGATCTATCTGCTGCAGATCGTGCTGCTGGACACCCTGTACCAGTACCTGTTCAATGCCAGCCTGAGCCTACGGCTGCGTTAATAAAGGAAAGAGCCATGACGATTACACCGCTGGATATTCAGCAGCAGCAGTTCAAGGGCAAGATGTTTGGCGGCCTTGACGCCGACGATGTGGATGCCTTTCTGCAGGCCGTGGCAGCCGAGATGGAGACGCTGCTGCGGGAGAATACCGAGCTGAAGGAGCAAGTTAACCGTCAGACCCGCGAGCTATCCGAGATGGCCGAGCGGGACAAGGAGCTGCGTGAAACCATGCTGGCGGCCCGTACCATCACCGAGGAGATGAAGGCCAACACCCAGAAGGAAGGTGAGCTGATCATCGCTGAGGCCCAGATGCAGGCCCGTCGTATGGTGGACGATGCCGAACGCACCGTGGCCGAATTACAGGTCAAGGTGCAGGATGTGCGGCGTCAGCGGTTGCAGTTTGAAATCGAGCTGAAGGGACTGCTGGATGCCCACGCCCGCCTGATCGAGCATGGCCGACAGGACTGAACTGCCCTGGCAGGAGCAGCCCGATGGTCTGCTGCTGCGGGTGGTGGTGCAGCCCAGGGCCTCTCGCAGTGAATTTTGCGGCATACAGGGTGATGAGCTCAAGCTGCGGCTGACCGCCCCGCCGGTGGATGGCGCGGCCAACGCCTGTTGCCAGGAATTTTTGGCCAAGCTGTTCCGGGTGGCCAAATCTGCGGTACGTATTGAAGCCGGCGAGAGCTCCCGGCATAAACGGATCAAGGTGCTGGGCGCCACGGCGGCCCAGCTCGAGCAGAAGCTTTCGTAACAGAGTACCCCCGTCTCCTCACGGAGCGGGGATTTTGGTTTAAGGAAAGGAAAAGATGATGCTGCTGGCTAAACATGGTGATCGGGTACGCGTTCACTACACCGGAACGCTTGAAGACGGATCAATTTTTGACTCTTCGGAGGAAACCCAACACGAAGGCTGCGGCTGCAGCTCAGGTGGCTGTGGGTCGGATTGCGGCAGCGAACCGCTGGAGTTTGTGATCGGCGAAGGCAACGTGATTCCCGGATTTGAGAAAGCGGTTGTCGGTCTGGCTGTGGGCAGCAGCACTACAGTAACCATCCCCTGCGACGAGGCCTATGGCCCCCGTCATGATCAGATGGTGGCGGTGGTCAATCGCAGCGAGCTGGGTGACGGGGTTGAGCCGATTGAGGGACAGCATCTGGAAGTGGTGCTACAGGATGGCAGCAGCATGCCGGTGCTGATCACCGAGGTAACCGACAGCAGCATCACCATCGATGCCAATCATCCCTTGGCTGGACGAGACCTGACCTTTGCTATTCGGTTAGTTGAAATAGTGTAACAACCCATCACAGATGCAAACGAACAAGGGCTGCCCAATCATCAGGGCAGCCCTTGTTCGTTTGAGATGAGCAACTAAGCGGTTCTATTTGCTGGCAGCAACGGTGGAGCCCACCGCCTCAACACTGTAATCCAAGGCCGTAGCCGGCGGGTTGATGATCACCAGCGTAAAGGGGATCGCCTTGCCGGGCGCCACCTCAAGATTTGCAAGGGAGTCGCCAAATTGGTTGTTCATGGCCGCCTCGATTTTTTCCCAGGGCATGCTGGTCAACTGTTCTCGGGTCAGCTGGTTGCCGGCGTAGGCCAGTTGGGTAACCACCGGCTCGTTGGTGTTGCTGAACAGGGTCGCCTTGACTTGCAGTGCTGCCCGGGGCTTGCTGAAGCTGTTCAAGGCTTCTCCGGTTATAATCAACAGATCGCCGGCCGCGGCCTTGTTCAGGTATGAAGCCTGCACTTGTTGAACGGTTATCTTGCCGTCTTCAACTTGGGCTTGCGTGCCGAAGAAAGGCGCTTGCTTGTCGCCAGTGCCCAGGAACAGATAGCCCATATAGCCCAAGGCACCCACCAGCAACAGGCAGGCAACGATGACCAGGGTTGAGGTAATCGGGCTTTGGATACGACGTGAGGCGATTGACAGCGGCGAAGCCTCGTCAGCGGCGTCTGCTTCAAAGCTGAAATCCATGCTTGCTGCCTGTTCTGGCGCAGCAACCGGGGCTGACGGCGTTTCTACGGTACCAAAATCAAACAGGCCACCACTGCCTTGGGTTGCGTTAGCTGGCATTGCAACGCTGGCGGCCTCGGTACCAAAGTCGAAATCACCCAGGCTGAAGCTGTCTGCAGCGGGAGCAGTGCCGCTGGGCTGTGCTGCGCCAAAGTCCATGCCTGAAAAATCCAGGCCGTCTGACGGTGCAGTAACCGATTGTGGTTCTACATCGCCAAAGCTGAATCCCAGGTCGTCACTATCGTTTGCTGCTGGCTGACGGGTGGCTGCCATCCCGCCAAAATCGGCGCCATCGAGGCTAAAGCTGTCGTCGGGCCTGGCAACACTGACGTCACCGAAATCAAAGCCGCCGAAGTCGATATCACCGCCCGGTGCAGCCGCGATCGCAGTCGGTTTGGTAGTGAAGTCGAAGCTGATGTTCTGTTGGGCAAGCGGTGACGCACTCACTTCACCGAAATCGAAGTTGATTGCCGGTGAGGGCTCAATCTCACGCCCCTGGGGCAACACTGTGCCGAAGTCAAGACCGCCGGCGGGCAGCGGCGGCGGCGTAGTGGCTGCCGGAGCCTGTTCGACATCAACATCGGCAAAGGAGACTTCGCCCAGATCAAAGGTCGGTGCAGCGGCGGCG
The DNA here is from genome assembly GCF_034008105.1 of Trichlorobacter sp. Taxonomy (NCBI): domain Bacteria; kingdom Pseudomonadati; phylum Thermodesulfobacteriota; class Desulfuromonadia; order Geobacterales; family Geobacteraceae; genus Trichlorobacter; species Trichlorobacter sp. Next base: position 53,744 of record NZ_JAVEPN010000007.1, on the reverse strand, counting down.
ATGGCTGCCCCTGAGGCGGCTTCTACAGCCGGCAGGGAACGTTCTTCGGGGGCTGCCGCACCGGGCTTCCGAACGGTGAACACGTGTCGGCATTTGGCGCAACGGACCTTGGCGCCACGCTCCGTCACCTTGTTGTCGTCAAGCTTGAACTTGGTCCGGCACTGCTCGCATTGGATGATCATCGCCAGCTCCGTTAAGCGGGTTGGTTGTCGCGCAGGCCTCGCAAGGCCGATAAAACAGCGATTTTGTATCAGAAAGGGGCAGTGGTGTCAATTTCTTATCCGTCGGACCGCCGCTGGCAGTGGGCAGCAATCGGGCATTTGCGGCATGTGGGGCCACTTTTGCCGCTGCAGCCCTCCGAGATGCCCAGGTGACAGATACTGAAATCGTATCTGATCGGATCATCCGGCGCCAAACGTCGTAGCCCGGCGGTGATCTCCAGCGCCATCCGCCAGTCAGGGGTGCGGCGGGTGGTCAGGCCCAACAACCGGCCGATCCGTTCGATGTGACGGTCCACCGGGATTACCAGTTGGCTTGGTCTGACCGTTGTCCAGAGTCCGAGGTCGATGCCGTCCGCCGGTCGCGCCACCCAGCGCAGAAACATGCAGCTACGTTTGCAGGCGCTGCCGCCTGCCGGAGCAGGAAACAGGAAGCGGAAGGAACTGTCGGCGTCAAGACCAGTGGGGCCGAACACCGTCCGGTAGTCAAGGTGTAACACGGCGGCGCTGAAGCCGTTCAGCCCTGCCTCGACGGTCTCAGCCCGAGGGTCGTGAAAGCGGGCGAAAAACCGCTCGATGCTGCCGGCCTGCTGACGCATCTGGCGGATGGCCCACAGTAGAGCCCGCAGATCGTCAGCACTGTTGAAGCGGTGCTTGAAGCCGGCAAAGGCTTCCGATTGCCGCAACGGCTCAAAGCGATCAACAAAGCGGGCCGGCGATCTGCCCAGCTGGTCGAAGATGCGTTCCAGGCTGCCCTTGATCACCGCCACGCTGCCGTAGGCAAAGACCGCGGCGATCAACGCCGTCACCTCGCGATCGGCTGGATCGGCATAGCGGTGACAGAACGAGAGCGGATCGTTGGCCAGGTGGCGCAGTGAACGCCCGGTGTAGAGGGCTTCAAGGGTGGCCTTGAGGGAACGGCCGGACACTACACCTCCGCCTCACGCAGGAACAGGGCGGCATCCTCCGGAGAGGTGGGGTTGATGTAGAAGCCGGTGCCCCACTCGAAGCCGGCGATGGAGGTTAGCCGCGGCACCAGCTCGATATGCCAGTGGTAATCGTACTCCAGCGAGCTCCAGAGGCCCGGCTTGCCTGGCCGCCGGTGCATCGGCGGGCAGGTATGCAGGATGAAGTTGTAGGGGGCGTCTTTGAGTACCAGCTTGACCCGCAGCAGCATGTCCCTGAGCGCCACCGCCAGTTCGGCCAGCTGGGCGTCGTTCATCAGGGCAAAGTCGTGGGCGTGCTGCTTCGGATACAGCTTGAGCTCAAAGGGAAAACTGGAGGCATAGGGAGCCAGGGTGACGTAGTTGGCAAACTCCCGCACAATCCGGCTGCCCTGTTCCAGCTCAAAGGCGATCAGGTCGCAGAACAGGCAGCGTTCCTTATCGGCATAGTGCTTGCGGCAGACCTTGAGCTCGGTGGCTGCCACCGGCGGCAGCATCGGCACGGCGATCAGCTGGCTGTGGGAATGGGCCAGGGTGGCGCCGGCCCGGGCGCCGTGGTTTTTGAACAGGATCATGTAGCGGAAGCGGAAGTCGCGCCGCAGGTCCAGTAGTCGCGTGCGCCAGGCGATCAGCACCTCGGTCAGCTCAGCCGGGGTCAGGTCGGCCATCGAACGCTCGTGGTCAGGTGTCTCGATAATCACTTCATGGGCGCCGATACCGTTCATCACGTCGTAGGGGCCGTAGCCGCGATTGTCCAGATCGCCCTCCACCCGCAGGGCTGGGTACTTGTTGGGGATCACCCGCACCTGCCAGTTGGCGGCGTTGGGCAGGCCGCTGGGGCGGCTGGCGTAGATCTCGGGAGGGGTCTTGTCCTCATTGCCGTAGCAGAACGGGCAGGAGGTCATCGGCAGCGCTTCCGGTTCGGTCTGGAAGTCCCGCGGCCGTCGTCCCCGCTCGGTGGCAATGATCACCCAGTGTAGTTTTAACGGGTCCCAACGTAGTTCAGACATGCAGTTCTCCTAAATCAACCAATCATTTGCCTCTAAGTCCGGCCCTTCATAGTTCAGCATCAGCGGCGCATCGGATGGCCAGCGGCCGATCTGTTCGGTGTCGCGGGTCAGGGTCAGCGAGGCGAACAGTTTGGCCCTCGGTTGCAGGCCGAGTGCCTCAAGCGGTATGGCCACTTCGCAGGTGCGGTCGATGGCCCAGCGGCAACAGGTGTTGGTGGGCACCCAGTTGCCGTTTTCCTTGGCCAGCAGCATCCCCTGGTTGGCGCTGCGTTGCATCGGCAGACGGTACTCGCGGTCGGCAATCAGGTGCAGCGCCAGCAGATCCGTCTCTTTCAAGAGCCGTGACAGATCCTGCATGCCGTCAATCCTGAAAAAGAGTGACTCGCGATTATAGCCCCAATAAAAGCCCTGCAGCATCCGGTCGGCAGAGTGCATGGCCGAGCCCTGGCGGGTCAGGTCGAACAGGCCGGCAGCCAGCCACTCGAAATAATCGCCCACCCGGCCGTTGATGGCCGGGGTGATGAAACCGGCCGGTTCCCGCACCAAACCGGCCGGGCTCTTCTTCTTGATCGGCTCCAGCAGTTTGGAGGGCGGATCAAGGCCCAGCAGCCGGTAGACGTTGGTCAGATGCTGGCGGAACAGGTGGTCGAAGCGGTCGCTGTGGGGCGAAAAGTGGTCATCGCCAAACCACCAGAACCAGTCGCTGCCCTCGGCAGCGTACAAGGAGGTACAGAGCATACGGGCCGTTTCGTCACCGTTGGTGCCGCAGGCCTGCAGGATATGGGCCGCCGCCGGATGATATTGGCTGACCGCCTGGCGGGCCTGGTGCAACAGGTCCCAGGCCAGGTTTTCTTCCGGGTGACCGATCCAGATGCCGTAGTTTGCGTTGATCCAGGAGCCGGGATGGATCCGGTGTAGTCGGCCTTCAAAGTTCGACCGCTCCAGCACCTCGCTGCAGGTGGTCAGCCGCAGGTCCTGGGCCTCGGCCAGGCCCGCGTAGAGGCCGGACAGGAAGTCGTAGGCGTTGTCGGGGTAGAACTCCCAGGCATTTTCACCATCCAGGATGACCGGGATCACCCGCCCTTCGCTGCCGATCTGCTGGTGGATCTGGCGTAGCCGGCCGCAAAAATCCAGCACCGCCCGGCTGGGGTCCCACTGGCTGTAGCTGAAGCCGATCAGGTCTGACAACCGATGGTCGCGGAAAAAGATGCCCAGGTCGCCGTGGCCGGTGGTGTAGCGCCAGGGCCGGTAGAGCCGTTCGTTGTGGTGGCCCAGTCCGCCGTCCAGGGATCTGGCCAGCACCTCTTCGTCGCTGGCCACCCAGGAAAGGCCGCACTCGGCGATGATCGAGAGCGCCTCATCGCTGACTGAACCCTCCGAGGGCCACATGCCGTGGGGGGTGATGCCCAGCACCTCTTTGAAGTAGGCCAGGCCGCGTCGGATCTGGGCGGCGGCGTCTTCCGGGTGGCGGAAGCGCTCCTGGGGCAGGGTCACCTTGGGCATCGCCTCGCGGGCCAGCTGGGTGTCGCATAACAGCGGCAGGATCGGATGGAAGTAGGGGGACAGGGACAGCTCGATTCGCCCCTGCTGGTGCAGCCGTTGGTAGAGCGGCAGAATCTCGTTCAGCAGACGCCGCTGCGTGGCAAACAAGAGCGCCAGGTCGTCGGCGCTGTACCCCTCGCCCTTCTCCAGCAGTTGGCGGAACTCAGGAAAACGGCGGCGGGCCGCCTCGCCGGTCCAGGCCAGGAAAAAGCAGACCTGCAGATCTCGCAGGTCCTGATCGCTGAAGTGGCGAATCCGCTCACGGGCCGAGCCCGGCTTGCCCTCGCCCGCCATGTACAAAAGCTCCAGGTAACGGCGGTGAGGTTCGATCATCCGCTGTCGGTTGGCGGAAAAGAAGTTTTCCAGCAGAAAGACCTTGTCATCGTCGTTCATGGTGGCCGGGTCCTGCTGGCCCTTGATCAGGAAACGATCCACCGCCGTGCCGGCGGCGTAATCCAGCAGCTGCTCGATCAGCGACGGCACCAGGTTGAAGACCGCCCGCGCCCCCGGCGTATCCTCCACGATGGCCGGCATGTCGTAGTAATCCTTGATGCCGTGCAGGTAGGTCCAGGGCAGCACGTATTCGTTCTGCACCGTATCCTTGTAGTACGGTTGGTGCATGTGCCAGATGAAGACCACATCGAGGGGCGCGCTCATCGCGGCTACTCCAGTTCTTTCTTCCAGCGCTCCACCTTTTTCTGGTACTCGTTCAGCAGTTTGGTGGCGGTCTTGTCATCCTTTGATTCGGCCACGATATGCACGAACGAGCGGTACTGGTCCGGCAACACCAGGGCCCAGTCGTTGCCGATATGCACCTTGATGCCGTCAATGAAGCTGGCCTCTTTGTCCAGCGAATCCTCGCTCATCTTGCGCATGATGCCGCCCTTCATCTCAAACGGGCAGGGAACGCTGGTCTGCAGGAAGGCCCGCTGCGGCGCGTCGGCCAGCGCCTTGGAGAACGGTACCCCCAGCGTGGCTGACAGCTCGATCAGTTTGCCGATGGCGAACATGCCGTCAAAGGCGGCCTGGAAAACCGGGAAGGCGAAGCGGCCGTCGGTGGTGCCGGCCATGATCACCTCGGAGGAGCTGGCCGCCTCCAACATGGCCCGGTCGTTGCTCTTGGTGCGGGTCACGGTGCACTTGCGCTTGAGGGCCATCTGCTCGATGGTGGAGGGGGCCTGCACCGGCACGGCGATGGTGCCCCGCTTTTCATTGCGCAGCTTAAGGGACGTCACCAGGGCCAGCAGCTCCACCCCCTCATGCAGGGCGCCGGTTTCATCCACCAGGGTGATCGCCTCGGCGTTGGGTTCCAGCCAGAAGCCGGCCTGGGCCTTGAGCGAACCGACCACCGTGGCCAGCTGGGCCAATGCCTCGGCCTTTGGTTTGGGAACCACACCGCCGCGCCCCTCATCAACATAGGCGTTCAGGGCCACCACATTGCAGCCCAGCTCGTTCAGGAGCATCGGCAGTACCTGACAGGCCGGCGAGAAGTTGAAGTCCACCACCACGGTCCAGGCAGCCTTGCGGATCACGTCGCGGTTCAGGGCCCGTAGGTAGCCTTCGCGATAGAAATCCACCGCCTGGGGCAGATCGATGATCGCCCCCGGTTCGGTATGGTGGGCCCGCCGGAAGTTTTCCTTGAAGAAGATCCGCTCGGCGTTTTTGGACATGTTGGTGGAGAAGTCCAGGCCGTCACCGTCCAGGAAGACGATCTCCATCGAGGCCGGGTCATCCTGGGCCTGGCGGAAGTGGAAACCGCCCACCTCGCCAAAGGTCTTCAGCTTGTAGCGGATGATCGGCAGCGAGGTCATGGTCATATCCCGCACATAGACCCCGGCCGACAGCAGGCCGCCCACAAAGCAGCGCTTGAGCATGCGGGAGGAGCGGTTGGCATCCCGTCCACCCAGCACGAAGCTGCCCTTGGGCAGCATGGTGCCGTAGGCGCAGCCCAGCTTGGCCACAAACTCAGGTGTCAGCTCCACGTTGGACAGACCGCTGATGATGGCCCCCTCGAACAGCGATTTCTTCCACTTCTCGCCCCAGATCAGGTTGGCGGTGACGATGGAGCCGGCCTCGATCATCTTGCGTGGCCAGATCTTGACATCGGCCTTGATCTGCACCTCGTCGCCGATGGAGGTGTCGTCAGCCACGATCACCCCTTCATTCAGGATGGCGGATTGTCCCACCCGCACGTTGGCGCAGACCACGCTGTCGGTGATGCGTGCCCCTTTCTTGACATAGGCGTTATCCCACAACACACAGCGGTTGAGCTTGACCCCGGCCTCAATGGTGCAGTTGCGTCCGATGACCGAATCCTTGATCTGCACATCGCCGCGAATTTGGGAGTTGTCGCCGATCACCACCGTGCCGGACAGTCCGGCCGCGTCCTCCAGCGTCACGTCGGTGCCGATCCGCAGGTCCTTGCCCACGTAGTCCTGCTTCTCCTCGTCGATCTTCAGATTAACCTTGCCCTTGAAGATGTCGTGGTAGGCCTCGCGGTAGGAATCGGTGTTGCCGATATCCCGCCAGTAGCCCTTGGCGCTGAAGCCGTACAGCGGGTCCTTGTTCTTGAGCATCAACGGAAACAGGTCCTGGGAAAAGTCGAAATTTTCCCCTTCGGGGATGTAGTTGAATATCTCCGGCTCCAGAACGTAGATGCCGGTGTTGATCGTGTCGGAGATCACCTCGCCCCAGCCCGGCTTTTCCAGAAACTGGGTGATCCGCTTCTCCTTGTCGGTGATCACCACCCCGAACTGCAGCGGGTCCTTGACCGAGGTGAGTGTGATGGTGGCCATGGCCTTGTTGTCGGCATGGAAATCCAGCACCTTTTTCAGGTTGAAGTCGGTCAGCAGGTCGCCGGAGATCACCATGAACCGCTCGTCCAGGTATTTTTCGGCAGCCTTGACCGCACCGGCAGTACCCATGTCCTCCAACGGGGTGACATAGGTGATCTTGACCCCGAAGTCGGAACCGTCGCGGAAGAAGTTCTTGATCACCGCCGGCTGGTGATAGAGCAGCATCACCAGGTCGGTGATGTCGTGCTTTTTCAGCAGCTCGACGATATGCAGCATGATCGGCCGATTGAACAGCGGGATCATCGGTTTCGGGATGCTGCTGGTGAGGGGTTGGATGCGGGTGCCGAAGCCGCCGGCCATAATGACTGCTTTCATAATCTCATTCCTCCATTGTATAGGGTCAGGGGGCATGGGTCATGGGTCAGGGTGCTTGGCAGGGTGTGGCTCGTTGCCCCATGCCCCGTGACCCCGGACCCTGCATTACAATCCCGCGGCCTTGCGCTGGGCCTTCTTGGCCAGCACCCGCTTGATCTCTTCCTTTAGCTCGGTCAGGTCGCCGGATTTGACCACGTAGCTATCGGCCAGCCAGGCTGAGAAATCGTCCTTGTAGCAGGAGAAGGCCGAGCAGAGGATCACCGGCATGTCGTGGCGCTCCTTGACGATCCGCTGCAACAGCTCGATGCCGCTCTCGTTCTTGAGTTTGATGTCCAGCACCGCCAGGTCGAAGGCGCCGTTCTCCAGCTTTTCAACTGCCTCAGCACTGCTGGCGGCGGTGGCCACCTCGTAGCCTTCGTCTTTCAGTTCCTCTGCGTAGAGCAGGCGGATATTGGCCTCGTCGTCGACCACCAGGATCCGGTTCATGGCTGCTCCTCCTTGCGGGTGGGTAGTTTGATGCTGTAGCGCACCCCGGCCTCCGGTGGTGCCACCACCAGGAAGGGGATATCCAGTTTTTCAAGCATGTTGCGGCACAGGGCCAGGTTGAGGCCTGAGCCCATCTCGCGGGTCTCGGCAAAGGGGGTCAACAGCGCCTCCAGCTCGTCCTGGTTCAGGCGGCGGTTCAGGTCATCGATCTGGATCACGATCCGGTCGCCTTCCTGGCAGGTGCTGATCTGCAGGGCGCCGTTCTCCAGGCCATCGATGGTGCCCAGCAGGATGTTGCGCAGGCAGTAGGAGAGTTGCTTATAGTCCACGTAAGCCTGTGGCAGGCCGTCGGCCGGGTGGAAATGGCAGCTGTAGTTCTGGGTCAGGGCCTTTTCCTGGATGTCCCGGATCACGGTCTCCACCAGCTGGTTCACATCCCAGAAATCGCGAATCGGGTAGAGGGCGTCGGAGTAGGTCAGGATCTCGTCCAGCACCTCTTCCATCTGGCTGGCCTCGGCCACGATCGAATCGATGAAGGTGCGCTTGGGGTCGTTGTCCGGGGTGGCCTTGAGTACCGAGCGGGCAAAACCGCCGATCACCATCAGCGGGTTGCGGATCGAGTGGGCGATGCTGGAGGTGATCCGGCCCACCAGGGCCATCTTTTCCATCTTGACCAGCAGTTCCTGCTGCTCCTGCAGCCGGTGGTTGGCATCCTGCAGCTTGGTCACCTCTTCCTGCAGCCGCTCGTACAACGAGGCCCGTTCAATGGCGAAGGCCACCGGGAAGGTGAAGGTCTCGATGGAGCGCAGGTCATCGTCGGTGATCGGCTGGCGGGTGATGAAGTTATCGGCCAGGATTACCCCTACCCGTCGGTTGCGGGCCAGCATCGGCAGCACCAGGAAGGTGTCCACCCCCAGCAGTTGGGCCAGTTCGGGGTCCACCTCCGGATTGTTGAAGGCGTCATGTACCAACAGCGGTTTCTTCTCCTCCAGGGAGCGGATGACCACATGGTGGATGTTGTCCATGGAGATCACCAGCCGGTTGAGGATGTCGTGAAACTTGTCCCGTTCGGCATTGAGCTTGTTCTGGCGGAAGGAGCGGGAGAGACTCTGCAGATCAAGGTCGCTGGAGGTGATTTCGTGCCAGGTCTGGCCGGCCTCCTCGGCGGAGCGAGGGCCGATGGCCAGGTGGCCGCGCAGGAAGTGACGCTCCTTGTCGGCCAAGAGCAGGAAGGCCCGGTTCATGCCGAACCCTTTGCCGGAGGTGATGGCGGTCAGGGCCACCGAGAGCACCTCCTCCAGATCCACCGAACTCTGCAATACCGAACCCAGTTCATGCAGAAAGCGCACCTCCAGGCTCTTGGTGTCGAGGAAGCTGCTTAAGGCCTGAATCTGGGCTCGTTGACGGCGGTAATCGTTGTGCAGGACGGAAAAGATGGGGGCCAGCGGGTGGCCTGAATCCCTGAAGCGGGAGAGGTCGCGCTTGAACTTGTCGCAGTCGCAACATTTTTCAAGAAACCGTCGCTGGCGGGAGAGCAGCAGATCCTCGTCGCCTGCGCCCAGATTGGGGCAGTCGTCCAGCGAGGTCAGGTCGCGGTCCCAGCAGCATTCCCAGTGTGTGGTGTCGTTGTCCATGCGAAAGGCTCCAGAACCAAGCATACCACGGGAACGTACCGGGTCAAGGGCTGAAGCGGGCAGTGGAGCGGCAGGGAGCGCTACTTCACCTTCCAGCTGGTACCCTGGGGGGTGTCCAGCAGTTGGATGTTGTTGGCCAGCAGCTGGTCGCGGATCTCGTCACTGCGCTTGAAGTTCTTGTCCTTGCGGGCCTGGGCCCGCTCGGCGATCAGCGCCTCGATCTCGTCCGGGGTGATGGTCAGCTGACCGGCCTTGTCGGCCTCGCGGGCCGCCAGCCACTGGGCGGGATTGGAGCAGAAGAGCCCCAGCACCTGTCCCATCTCGGCAAAGGCGTTGCGGATAGTGGTCAGGGTCTGACGGCCTGTCTCGTCCGGCTGACCGGCCTCGGCCAGGTAGCGGTTCAGGGTTCGCACCAGGTCGAAGATCACGCCCAGTGCCTGGGCGGTGTTGAAGTCGTCGTCCATTGCCTCGGTGAAGCGGGGCAGCAGCTGCTGTGCTTTTTCCTGCAGCTCGGCCAGCGAGGGCGCTGCCGGGTCACTGCCGATTGGCCCAGCCAGGACTTCATCCAGGGCTGCCAGGGCCTCGTAGATGCGGGTCAGCCCGGCCTGGGCCTCTTTGAGGTTCTGGTCGGAGTAGTCCAGGGGCGAGCGGTAGTGGGCCTGCAGGATAAAGAAGCGCAGCACCTCGGCGTCGAACAGCTCCAGTACCTCGCGGATGGTGAAGAAGTTGCCCAGCGACTTACTCATCTTCTCGCTGTTGATGTTGACGAAACCGTTGTGCAGCCAGTATTTGACGAACTGGCAGCCGTTGGCGCATTCCGACTGGGCGATCTCGTTCTCGTGGTGGGGGAAGACCAGGTCCTTGCCGCCGCCGTGGATATCGAAGGAGGGGCCCAGGAAACGCATGCTCATGGCCGAGCATTCGATATGCCAGCCAGGGCGACCCTTGCCCCAGGGGGATTGCCACCAGGGTTCCCCCGGCTTGGACCCCTTCCAGAGGGCGAAGTCCATCGGGTTCTTCTTGCGCTCGTCCACCTCCACCCGGGCGCCGGCCTGCATGTCCTCCAGGTTGCGCTTGGAGAGTTTCAGGTAGTGATCGAAGGTCTCCACTGCGAAGTAGACGTCGCCTGCGGCCTCGTAGGCGTGGCCGTTCGCGATCAGCTTTTCTATTATGGCGATGATGTCGTCGATATGGTCGGTGGCCTTGGGCTCCAGGGTCGGTTTTTTGAGCCCCAGCCGTCCCATATCCTCGTCAAAGGCAGCGATGTAGCGGTCGGCGATGGTACGGTAGTCGGTCCCCTCCTGGTTGGCGCGGTTGATGATCTTGTCATCGATGTCGGTGTAGTTGCGGACAAAGGTGACATCATAGCCGGCGTACTGCAGGTAGCGGTAGATCACGTCGAAGACGATCCCGGCCCGGGCGTGTCCGATGTGGCAGTAGTCGTAGACCGTCACGCCGCAGACGTACATGCCGGCCTTGCCCGGCACCTGGGGGATAAACGGCTCTTTCTGGCCGGTGAGGGTATTGTAAAGACGGAGCGCCATGGTGGACCTCTGAAATTTTTCAGGCTACTCTGCCATGATTTTGCGGCAAAGACAAGGCTGCCCCTTGCAGAGCAGGCGGCAGCAATGCTACAAGCAATTGTTGATCAGGGAGGTGGGATGGACCGTCAGCAGTACGAAAATCAGCTGCATCTGTTGACCACGGAGGATTCGGGCGCGATCCTGACGCTGCTGGTGGAGCTGTCGCAACGGCCCAAGCCGCCCCGCATCCAGCTGCACAACTACTACAAAGAGGTGCCGGTGGCAGCCAGCGCCGAGATCCTCTATCTGTTCGAAGACTCCCTCTGTTGCCGCACCAACGAGACCCAATCGCGGGCCATCGAGCTCAGCCGTCACACCATCCTCAAGTGTCCCGAACTGCCCCACGATATCTACGCCGAGGCTCGTTACAACCCTGAGAGCGGCGAGGTGGCGCTGTCCGGTTTCTCCTATGTCGAAGTGCTGCCGGAACGGCGCAACTCGATCCGGGTCAAGATCGGCGGGCTGCTGTTTGTTGATGTGGAGGCCGGGCCGGACCGTTTCCGGGCCAAGCTGAAGGACCTCTCTCTGGGGGGCTGCGCCTTGGAGGTGCCGGACAAGGCGCTCTTGGGCAACTTTACCTACTTTTACCTCAACATGTCGCTTGCGCTTGCCAATCGTCCTGCTCCGGTCACGTTACGGGTCCTGTCGCGGCTGCTGCGCTACGAATCGGAAGGCAGCCCCTGTCGTTGCATCTTCCTGTTCGAGCTGGACCGGGGCAGCGAAAACCTGGTCGGCATGTTCATCGCCCAGCGCCAGGGCGAGATCATCCGCGAACTGAAGGTCTGATCCGATTGTCTGCCGGACCGACTCCTTTTCCCGAGCTGTCCGGCCATCGCAACCAGGGCTGCGTCTATCGTGAGCAGCTCGGTCCCCGGGCTGATGGCCAATCACTCTTGGCCTATCTCAGCCGCCACTATCCCCACTCATCAGAGGAACAATGGACTGCCAATATCGGCGCCGGGCTGGTGCTGCTGGATGGCGTAACCGCCAGCGGTGATGTCAGGCTGCGGGCCGGTATGGAGCTGGTCTGGCGGCGGCCCGCCTGGGATGAGCCTCCTGCGCCGCGTCGGTTTGATCTGGTTTGCGAGGACGACGATCTGCTGGCGGTGGCCAAGCCGGCGGGCCTGCCCACGCTGCCCGGCGCCAACTTCTACCACTCAACCCTGCTGTACCTGGTGCAGCAGCAGTATCCCGCTGCGGTACCGCTGCATCGGCTGGGGCGTTGGACCTCGGGGCTGGTACTGTGCGCCACGAATCACGATGCCCGACGGGAGCTGCTGCGCCAGTGGTCGGCGCGGCAGGTGGGCAAGCGCTATCGAACCCTGATCAGTGGTAACCCGGTCTGGGATCAACAGCTCATCGAGACGCCGATTGGGCCGGTGCCGCATCCGTTGCTCGGTTCAGTGTATGCCGCAGCGCCGGACGGCAAGCCGGCCCGTTCCGAGGTGACGCTGCTGGAACGGCGTGATGGCTGCAGTCTGTGCGACGTGGCCATCGACACCGGCCGCCCTCACCAGATCCGCATTCATTTGGCCTCGGTGGGACACCCGCTGTTGGGCGATCCGCTCTACCTGTGCGGCGGTCGGCCCAGCCCGGACAGTGCGGCCCTGCCGGGTGATCCCGGCTATCTTTTGCACAGCGCCGAGTTGCGTTTTTGCCATCCCCGCAGCGGGCAGCCGACCGTGATCAGCTGTCCGCCACCGCCAGAGCTGCGTAGTCGGCTGGAGGGCGTCTGATTTATGGCTTGCCGGTCGGGCAGGGGCGGGCAAAGCAGAACAGCAGGCAGGTCAGCAGCAGTCCGGCCACCGGCAGGCTGAAGGCGGCACGAAACCCTTCGAGACAATAGCCGCCGTAGCGGGCGATCACCAGCCCCATCCCCTGCTGGGCAACGGCGGCCCCCATCAGCACGAAGAAGTTGAGCGAGGTCAGTCCGGTGCCGACCATGGCCACCGGTATACTGGCCCTGATGATCGGGTAGATCATCACCCCGCTGGAGACGGTCAGGCCGATGGCCAGGAAGTAGAACCCCAGGCACCAGGTGGGCAGCAGCGGCAGCCAGCCCAGAAAGCCGGTCATCAGCAGGGCCAGGCCGAACTGGCCGGCCAGCAGGGTGCGGCTGTAGGAACGGAACAGGTTTTGTGCGATCCGGTCAGTGACCATCGAGCCGATGATGAAACCGATCGAGGTCCACATCAGCATCCGGCCGGCGCTGTCGCGGGAAAGCCCCAGTACCTCCATCAGGAACGGGCCGCCCCACAGCCCCTGCACCGCCAGGTAGTTGCCGTACCAGCAGAAGGCGATGGCTGCCAGCAGCCAGAAGGAACGGTCCCGGCCGAGTACGCCCCAAGCGGCCAGTATGCCTGGCTTTTCGAGCTGCTCGCCGCTTTCGGGCTCCAGCGGTTGCGGCGGACGATCCTGTACCTTGAGGAAGATCAGCAGGGTTACCAGCCCCTGCAGCAGGGCGATGATCAGGAACGCATCGCGCCAGCCCAGCCAGCCCACTGCCAGGGCTAATGGTGCGGTGCCGGCCAGGTTGCCCAGATTGCCGGCCGCCACCATCAGCCCCGAGATGCGGCCGAACTCCTGCCTGCTGTACCAGTGGCTGAAGATGGTGAAGGTGGCCATCAGCACGGCGGCAGTGCCGATGCCGATCAGCACCCGGCCCGCCATGGCGCCGGCCAGGCCGTTGGCCTTGGCAAACAGCAACCCACCCAGGGTAGTCAACAGTCCGCAGCCGGAGATCACCAGCCGCGGGCCGATCCGGTCGATCAGCGGTCCCAGCGGGATCTGGGCCACGGCGTAGACGTAGAACAGCACCCCGGCCAGGGTGCCCAACTGCTCAGGGGTCAGGTCCAGATCGCGGCTGACGTCGCCGGAGACCACCGCCAGGGAGACCCGGTAGAAGTAAACCAGGATGTACATCAGCGCCAGGGTGCCGAACAGGCGCCAGCGCAGAGTGGCAAATGAGGGCTTGTTGCTCATGGAAGATGTTCCTGCCTGAATCTGCTACAATCTGCAAGCGTAAAGGTGATCGGCTTCAGACGGCACTCGAAGGAGGCGCTATGGAAGAGCTGCTGCGCAGTGAGATCGTCCGTTTTGTACGGGAAGAGCCGGCCAACCGCTTTCCTGACCGTGAGCAACCCTACTTCGATCAACCGCTAGTCGGTCTGGTGTCTGCCGACGACCCGATCTGGCTCCAGTATCAGCAGGTCATCGGCCCGTTTCACCGTACACCTGAGCAGCTCTTGCCGGGGGCAGCCACGGTGATCAGCTGGGTGCTGCCGATCACCCGTGCCACCCGCGAGAGCAACCGCAGCCAGACGGAAGTTCCCTCACGGGCCTGGTCCCAGACCCGCAGCTTTGGCGACCGGTTCAACGCCGATCTGCGTCGCCATCTGGTGGCCTGGCTGCAGCAGCGGGGCTATCGCGCCCTGGCTCCGCAGCTGGACCCGAACTGGCAGGAGCTGGCCGATACGCCGGTGGGGATTGCCTCCACCTGGTCCGAGCGTCACGCCGCCTATGCCGCGGGTCTGGGCACCTTCAGTCTGAACGACGCCCTGATCACCCCGCGCGGTATCGCCCACCGCCTGGGTAGTGTGGTGACCGATCTGCCGCTTGTCCCCACGGTTGGTGAGCGGCCCGGTGTCTATGACTACTGTCTCCATTACCACAACGGCAGCTGCGGCGCCTGCATCGGCCGTTGCCCGGTGGCGGCCATCTCACGGCAGGGGCACGACAAGCCCAGCTGCGGTGTCTATGTCTACACGACGCTGACCGGGCTGTTGGCCGAGCGCTATCAGGTTCCGATCACCGGGTGTGGCCTGTGCCAAACCAGGGTGCCCTGTGAGGAGCGCAACCCGGTGACTCGTTAGCGGCAACGCAGTGTCCTGGCCGGTTGTGTCAGTTGAGCAACGAAACACTTCCACGGAGGTAGTCATGCAGCTGATCGAAAAGATGGTCTCAACCCTGTCCGGCTGGGTATGGGGCCCGCCAGTGCTGTTGCTGCTGGTGGGCACCGGCCTCTACCTGACGATTATCCTGCGTGGCATGCAGTTCCGCGCCCTGCCCCACGCCCTGCGGCTGATCTGGCACAAGGAACATGCCGGTGATGGCGATATCAGCCATTTTGCCGCCCTGATGACCGCCCTGGCGGCCACCGTCGGCATCGGCAACATCGTCGGCGTGGCCACCGCCATCACCCTGGGCGGGCCGGGGGCGGTGTTCTGGATGTGGATGACCGGTCTGGTGGGGATGGCCACCAAGTACGGCGAGGCGGTGCTGGCGGTCAAATACCGCGAGAAGGGACCCCACGGCATGCGGGGCGGCCCGATGTACTACCTGAGCAGGGGGGCCAACCTGCCGGTGTTGGGCTGGCTGTTCGCCCTGTTTACCGCCCTGGCCACCTTCGGCATCGGCAACATGACCCAGGCCAATGCCGTGGCAACGATCTTTAAATCTACCTTTAACGTTGAAACTTGGGTCACCGGGCTGGTGTTGATGCTGCTGACCGGGCTGGTGATCCTGGGCGGGATCAAATCCATCGCCAAGGCCACCTCGTTGCTGGTGCCATTCATGATCGTCTGCTACCTGATCGGTGGTCTGCTGGTGCTGGCGTTGCAGCTGGACAAGATTCCCCATGCCCTGGGGCTGATCTTCCAGCATGCCTTCAGCCCGGCTGCTGCCGGCGGTGGCTTTGCCGGCGCCACCATTGCTGCGGCCATGCGTTTCGGTGTCGCCCGTGGGGTGTTTTCCAACGAATCCGGCATGGGCTCGGCCCCCATCGCCGCAGCTGCCGCCCGCACCACTGATCCGGTCAAACAGGCCCTGGTCAGTATGACCCAGACCTTTATCGACACCCTGGTGGTCTGCAGCATGACCGCCCTGGTGATCCTGACCGGCACCGGCTGGCTGGAGGGCGTGCCGGCCGGCCAGCTGACCAGCGCCAGCTTCGGTGCCGTTTTAGGGCAGCCCGGCGTGCTGTTGGTGGCCCTGGCCACGGCGTTGTTCGCCGGCTCCACTCTGATCGGCTGGAACTACTACGGTGAAAAGGCGATCGAGTACCTGCTGGGGTCAGGCGCCATCAAGCCCTACCGGGTGGTCTTTGTCTGCATGGTGCTGGTGGGGGCCATGATGCAGCTGGAATTTGTCTGGAACTTCTCGGACCTGATGAATGGCATGATGATCATCCCCAACACCATCGGCCTGTTGCTGCTGTCCAAGGTGATCAAGGAGGAGACGGCCCGTTATTTTAAGTGGTGATTCCGCTTTCACTCTTTACATTGGCTCGTCTTCGGCCTTTGCCTCAATACGCCGGATCGCCCCTTCCAGTACCGCGTTGTTGACCCCCATTCCCATGTAACCGGTCTGGGCGTAGGTGTCGTACTGTTCCACCATCGTTGCCAGCCGGCCGACCTGAGCGGCCTGCTGGCGGTACTGGTCGGGCTGCTGCGTGATCCGTAGTAACTGCAGGGCCAGAAAATCGGGCAGCTCGTTTTCGGCCTGGGCCTGCTCTGTTGCCAGCTTGAGTTGTTCAAAGACGTCCATCGCTCCTCCTCCTACTGCTCCAGCCAGCCCAAGGTCCGTTTGATATCCTCATGGTCGTAGGCCCATTTGCAGCAGCCGGCCTCGGCATACACATCGTACTCCCGCAGCTGGGCGGTCAACAGCTCGATCAGGTACTCCTTGCCCTGGTAGCGCTGCCGGTTGGCCACCACCTCCAGCACCGGATCGGCCAGCCATCTGGGCAGCTCTCCCTGTTCGTACTGTTCCTGTACCACTTGGTGCAGCTCGTCAAAGATATCCATGACAGCTCCTTTACTGGTCACGCAGACCGTGTAGTGTCGTCAGTATCGCCTCCCAGTCCGGCTCTGGCGTCAGGTGGCACCAGGACAGGCGGATCGAGGTTTCGATCCGCTGCTCGTCCAGCCCCATGGCGGTCAGCACGTGGCTGGGGGTGCGGGTGTGGGAGGTGCAGGCCGAGGTGCTGGAGACCGCGACCAAGCCTTTCAGCGCCGTGATGGCGCGGTCGGACGGTATGCCCGGCAGAGAGAGATTGACGGTGTGGGGCAGCACCCACTGTTGATCACCGTTCAGCACCGGTGCCAGCGGTTCCAGTGCCTTCAGCAACCGCTGCCGGAAGGCGCGGCAGCGGTCGGCCCGGGTAGCATGGTCGCGCTGGGCCAGCTTAGCCGCCTCCCCCAGCCCGGCGATCAGCGGCACCGGCAGTGTGCCGGGTCGCAGGCCCTGTTCCTGGCCGCCGCCGAACATCAGCGGCGTGAGGGGCGGAAAGGCCCCATCACGTTTGCGGGCGATCAGGGCGCCGATCCCTTTGGGGCCGTAGATCTTGTGGCCACTGATACTCAGCAGGTCGATCCGTTGGTTTGTAAGCGGCTCGATCTCTTTGCCGAACCCCTGGGCCCCGTCCACGTGCCAGAAGGCCGCGTGACCCGCCAGGAGGAGTGCGAGTTCCGCCAGGGGCTGGCTGACGCCGGTCTCGTTATTGATCTGCATGGTGGAGACCAGCAGGGTGTCGGGCCGCAGGGCGGCGGCCAGTCGCCGGGGCTCCAGCCGCCCGCTTGCGTCCACCGGCAACCGTTCCAGCGTAAAACCCAACCGCTCCATCTCGGACAGTGGTTCCAGCACCGCCTTGTGTTCGATGGCCGTCGTGATCAGGTGGCGGCGGCCCGTGGCCTGGCCGTGCTGCATCAGCCCCAGCAGGGCCAGGTTGTTGGCCTCGGTGGCGCCGCTGGTGAAGATGACCTCGTCCCGTCGGGCCGCCACCAGTGAGGCGATCTGGCCGCGGGCATGCTCGGTCGCCATGCGGGCAAATGCACCAAAGTCGTGGATCGGGCTGGCGGCATTGCCGTACTCCCGTTCCATGAAGCGGTTCACCAGGGTCAGTACCGCCGGTTCCAGCGGCGTGGTGGCGTTGCAGTCAAGATAGATGGCCATCGATGGCACCTCGCTAACGTGGTGAACTGAGTATAGGCAAGGGCGCAAAATATAAGAAATATATTGTTTTTATTGTCCTGATATATTTTATTTATAGTTGAACCGATCTGTAGGGAGGGAACCATGGACCTGCGACAGTTGCGCTTTATGCTGGAGGTGGCCCGGGCCGGGAGTTTCACGCGGGCCGCGCAGCGGCTGCATATCGCCCAGCCGGCCCTCAGTATCGCCATCCGCAAGCTGGAGGACGAGTTGGAGGTGCAGCTGTTCAACCGGCGGGACCGCACCATCACGCTGACCGCCGAGGGAGCCGCGCTGGCGCGCCATGCGCGGTTGATGGAACAGCAGATGGATGCGGCACGGCAGGAGCTTGACGATCTGCGGGGGCTTTTGCGGGGCGAGGTGCGGATGGGCCTGTCGCCGATGCTCAGCAGTCACTTTTTTCCGCAGATCCTCGCGTCGTTCAAACGGCGCTATCCTGCGTTACAGCTGTCGATCAACGGTGACAGCGCCCGCAACATCCAGCGCAAGATCGCCTCAGGCAGTCTGGATATGGGGGTGATTGCCGGCGTGGTGCCGGAGGGGCTGGATGCGCACCTGCTGGTGCGGGACGAGCTGGTGGCCTGCGTCCACCGCAGCCACCCGCTGGCCGGCAGAAAAACGGCCCCGCTGCGGGTGCTGCTGGCGGAGCCGCTGATTCACTTCAGTGAGGGATATCACCTGCGGGAACTGATCGACGAGCGGGCGGCCCAGGAGGGGCTCACCCCCAGCGTGGTGGCGGAATCGAACCTGTTTTCCCTGGCCCGCAGTCTGGTGCGGGAAGAACTGGGACTGGCCTTTTTCCCCAAGATGGTGGTGGCCAGCGAGAGCGAGATGGCGGTGATCTCCTGCGATCAGCCCCTGCTGCTGGACCTGTCCATCGTCTGGAAGAAGCACGCCACCCTTTCACGGGCCAACCGGGTGTTTGTCGATTACGTCATCCAGGAGGTGGATGATTACTACCTGCTAACCCAGGCCGCCGGCACCTTCCCGCTGCCCTGATCAGCCTGCCGGAGTTGTGCTCAGAGTTCAAGTCTGAATGCGGCCCCGGTTGCGGTGTTGCGGGCGGTCAGGCTGCCGCCCATGTTCTGCTCGATGATCACCTTGGACATGTAGAGGCCGATGCCGGTGCCGTGGGCCTGGTGCTTGGTGGTGAAGTAGGGGTCGAAGATCTTCGGCAGTACGTCGTCGGGGATACCGCCGGCGTTGTCGCTGATGGTTACCACGGAACGGCCGGCCTCTGCTGTGATGACGAGCTCGATGGCGGCATCGGGCACCTCACGTGTAATCAGGGCCTCCTTGGCGTTGGCGATGACGTTGAGCAGCACCTGGGTGTACTCGTTCGCGTAGCCTTCGGCTTGCACCTCTTCCTGCTGCTGGACCTGCACGGTAATGTTGTGGCTGGTGAGTGATGGCGCCAGCAGGGCCACGGTCTTGGCCACGGTCTGGTTGATGCTGAACGGTTGTTTTTGCTTGTCCTGACGGAAAAAGTTGCGGAAGTCGTCGATGGTGCGGGACATGAACTGGATCAGTTCCATGGTGCTGTCCACATCCTGGGCCAGTTCTTGCTGGGTCAGTGCACCGCTACCATTCAGGTACTTCATGTTTTGCACGATCAGGCTGATGTTGTTGAGTGGCTGACGCCATTGGTGGGCGATGTTGTTGATCATCTCCCCCATGGCCGCCAGACGGTTCTGGGCGATCAGGGCCTGATCGCGCAGGCGCAGCTCCTGCAAGGCGACTTCGATCCGCTGTTCAAGGGATTGATTGAGGGCCTCCAACTGGTGCTGCTGCTGGGATAATTCTTGCGTCATACGATTGAAAGCTGACGCCAGCTCGCCAATCTCATCCCGTGATTTGAGCGTCACCTGCACATCGCGCCGTCCCTGTCCAAGCCGGTTGGCTGCATCGGCCAGTTCTGCCAATGGTCGAGTGATAGAGGAGGCGACGGCAAAGGCGGCCAGGGCGCCCAGCGCCAGTAATACAGCGGCAAACGGTAACAGCTGCCACACGAGTTGACGCAGGCTATCGTTGATCACCTGCAGCGACATGCCCACATGCACCCTACCCAAGTCTCCCTGCACCGTTACTGCCACATCCTTGATCAACTCTTCACCAGCGTCAACCGTGGTAACCACCACGGTCTGGTTGCCGGGCAGGGGGGCATCGGTCTTCAGCAGGTCGTCGGGAAAAGTGGTGCCGAAGCTGTGGGCCAGCACCTCGTGCTGGTCGTTTGCCAGATAGATGTAGCGGATGTCGGTTTCGTTCTTGGTGTAATCGATCAGGGTCTGCTGCAGGGCAACCCAGTTTTCGGTCAGGATCGGTGTGACTGCGGCCTCGGCCAAGTGGCGGGCGATGGAGATACCCCGCTTGCGCAGTTCGTGATTCATGGCGCGTTGCAGCTGAGCCGTAACCAGCAGCAACAACAGCAGGCAGAACACGAGCATCAAGCCGCTGAAACCGGCAATAAACTTGGTGCGCAGACGTGTACGTATCATCGGTCAGCTTGCCCGGCGAGCCAGCGGTTCATGGTGCGGATCGAGTCATAGTTGCGGTCGTCGCCCGGCACAAAGCGGTCGATCAGCATGCCATCTAAGATCGCCTTGCCCTCGGGGTTCTGGTGGACGGTGAGCAGGGCCTGCTGCAGACGCTGTTTGAGGGCTGGATCAATGCCGGGACGAACCACCACCGGCGGGATACCGTAGGGCTCAGACGTGGCAATCACGCGGGTGTTGGCCGTCAGGTGGGGGTATTTGCGGGCAGTATAGTCCCAGATCAGGCTGTCCACCGAGGCGCCGTCCACATGGCGCTCTGCCACCGCCTTGATGGAGTTGTCGTGGCCGTAGGTGAAGATGCGGCGGCTGAAGAACCGCTCCGGGGTTGTTTTGAGCTGGGCCAGCATGTAGGTGGGCACCAGTTTGCCGCTGTTGGATTTGGGGTCGGTGAAGGCGAAGGACTTGCCTTCCAGCTGACTCAGGTTTTGGATCGGACTGTCCTTATGCACGATGATGTAGGCGTGGTAAACCGACTTGCCGTTGACCAGCGGCATGGCGATCAGCTGCATGTCAAACTGCTGCTTGCCCTCCACGTAGGGACCGGCGCAGACAAAGGCGGCGTCGATGCCGCCGGATTGTAACAACCGGTTGAGTTCCTCGTAATTGGCGCGATCAACCAACTGCACCGGCTGGCCGAGCTGCTGTGCCAGGTAGCCCTGCAGCTGCTGATAGTAACGGTAGCCTTCCTTGGGGGTGATGATGCCGCCCATGCCGATCCGTAACGGTTTGACCGGCGTTTCCGCCGGCGCTGCAGCGGTCGGGGCGCTGGGGGACAGGTTGACCTTGACCGGCTGCTGGTCGTCGGGGCTGCAGGCAGCTACCAGAACAAGTAGTGCCAGGTAGGACAGGCTGCGTCGGAAACACATGAGATACCTCCGCACGAGCTGGCTCGCACAAACAAGAATCTGCCGCATTTTTATACAGCATAGCGCAGCGGGGCAGTATTGCAACCGGCGCTTCAGTCGACAAGCGGCAGCCTGACCGCGAAGCCGCTGCCCTGGCCGGGGACGCTATGCACCTCGATGCTGCCGCCGTGGTTGCGCACAATGCCCCAGGAGACCGCCAGACCGAGGCCGGTGCCGTGTTGCTTGGTGCTGTAAAAGGGGGTGAACAGCCGCTGCTGCTGTTCCGGCGTGATGCCGTGCCCGCTGTCGGTGACGGTGATGACCTGCATCCCCTGGCTGGTGCCGGCCGAGATGGTCAGGCGGCCCCCGCCCTCCATGGCCTGCAGGCCGTTCAGGATCAGATTGGTAAAGACCTGGCGCAGCTGTTCGCGGTCGGCCAGCAGCTGCAGGTTCTGCTCGCGGTAGCTCCGTTCGATGCTGTAGCCCTCCAGCGGGATCTGGTGGTCGATCTGGTCCAGGATCTCGTCCAGCAGCGGGTTGAGTGGAAAGCGGCTGATCTGGCGCCGTTCCTGGCGGGCCAGGGTCAGCAGGCTGCCCACAATCCGGTTGATACGTCCCACCTGGGTCAGGATCTCCCGTACCTCCTCCTGACTGTCCTGCTGCTGGGGTAACTCCATCTGCAACAGTTCGGCATTACCCCTGATGATCGCCAGGGGGTTGTTGATCTCATGGGCCACCCCGGCCGAGAGCATGCCCAGTTCGGCCAGCCGCTCGCTACGGGCCAGTTCCTTTTCGGCCCGCAGCAGTTGGTGGTTTTTTTCTTCAAGCTCGATGGTGCGCTGCTGAACCTTGTCCTCCAGGGTGCGATTGAAGGCCTGGATCTCTGCCTCCCGCTGGGCCAACTGGCGGGCCAGGCGGCTGGTCAGCAGCAGCCCCAGCGTGGTCATGGCCAGCAGCAGCCCGGCAAAGGTCAGGTTGAGGGTGCGTCGCAGGGTGATGAACGGTTGCTCCGGCACACCGACGTACAGCGCGCCGACTATTGCGCCGTCAGGGTCCCGCAGCGGCTGGTAGGCGGCAAAGTAGCGCTGGTTGAGCACAAAGGCCCGATCGTGCCAGAGTTCACCCTTTTCCAGCACCTGGCTGGCCACAGCGGCCGACATGCGGGTGCCGATGGCCCGTTGGCCGTTCTCGTCAGTGACGGTGGTGGCGATACGGACATCGTGCAGGAACAGGGTGGCGTTTTGCTGCAGGCCGTCTTCTGTAGCTTGGCCCGGCGAGGTGATGCGGGTGATCCTCTCTACCAGCGCCTGGTTGTTGTTCAGCAACTGGCCGATGCAGACAGCACCCAGCAGCCTGCCGTTTGCGTCGTGCAGCGGTGCGGCGGCCACCATGAACAGACCGCGTTGCTCGCTGCTGCGGCTGTCTGCTTCGACATGGGGGGACGCTTGCAGCGGGATGGCCATCGAAGCGGCAAGTGCGGGATGTTCACGCTGGGCCTGCTGGGAAGTCAGCAGCAGAGTGCCCTGGGCGCTGGTGCCCCGCAGGGCCACTTGTACCGGCGCGAAGTGCTGCAGGCTATCGCCCGTGTAGGTAGGGTTGTTGAGCCGGTAGCGGACCAGGCCGGCCTGGTCAACCACGCTGACGAAACTGGAGGGGAAGCCTGACGCAGCCATGGTCAGGATCCGTTCCAGATCGGTTCGGGATAGCCGTTGCACAGCCCGGCCCAGTTCGGGGATCAGGGCCAGTTGTCGGGCGCGATGGGCCAGGTTGGCCAGTTCGCCATCGTAGATCTCCTGAGCGGCGCTCAGGTCGCTGCGTACCTTGGTGCGGGCCTGGCCTTCGATCCGGTCGGCGATCAGCCGGACGCCCACCAGCCAGCTGACCAGCAGGGCTGCCACCAGGGGCAGCAGCGTCGTCAGCAGCAGGCGGCGACGGATGGCGGCAGCGTTCTTCACGGGGCGCTCTTCATCCCATACTCGGTCAGTTTGCGATCAAGGGTTTTGCGGGAGATGCCCAGGATCTCGGCGGTGTTACTCTTGTGAAAGCCGGTCTGCTTGAGCACTGCCAGGATATGCTGGCGTTCCACCTCGTCCAGCGGGATCAGCGGCGCAGTTTCCAGCGCCACCGGTTCCGTCTTGCGTCCGCCCACCGGCAGCAGGTCGGCCGAAAGGTACGGGCTGCGGGCCAGGATAACGGCCCGCTCGATCACGTTTTCCAGTTCGCGCACGTTGCCGGGCCAGTGATAGCCGCGCAACAGCTCAAGGGCCGACGGCTCCAGATCGAGCAGTTCCTTTTTCATCCGGGCGGCGAAGCGTCGCAGGAAGTGTCGTGCCAGCGGTTCTATATCCTCGGGTCGCTCCCGCAGCGGCGGCACGGTCAGCGAGATCACGTTCAGCCGGTAGTAGAGATCCTCCCTGAATCGGCCGCCACTGACCTCCTGCTGCAGGTCCTTGTTGGTGGCCGCCACAAAGCGCACATCAACCTTTTTGGGCTTGGTGCTGCCCAGGGGGATGAAGTCCCGCTCCTGGATCACGCGCAGCAGTTTGGCCTGCACCGCGGCGCTGACATCGCCGATCTCGTCCAGAAACAGGGTGCCGCCGTCAGCCTCCTCCAGCAGTCCCTTCTGGTTCATGATGGCGCCGGTGAAGGCACCGCGCAGATGGCCGAACAGCTGGCTTTCCAGCAGGCTGTCGGTCAGCGCCGCGCAGTTAAGCGATACGAACGGTTTGGCCCGGCGGGGACTGTTGCTGTGGATGGTGCGGGCAATCAACTCCTTGCCGGTGCCCGATTCCCCCAGGATCAGAATGTTGGCGTCGCTGGCCGCCACCTGCAGGGTCAGGTCGTAGACCTGACGGAAGCGGGGCGAGGCGAAGATGATCTCATCACTGCCGCCACGTTGCAGTTCCACGCGCAGCCGCCGGTTTTCGTCGGCCAGGCGGTGGTGTTCCAGGGCCCTGGTCAGCACCCCCAGGATCTTTTCCTTGGGGAACGGCTTCATCACGTAATCGTAGGCCCCCAGCTTAATGGCGTGTACCGCGTCGTCCACGGTGCCGTGGGCGGTCATCACCACCACCGGCAGCTCGGGGCGCAGCTTTCTGACCCGCTTCAGGATCTGGATGCCGTCGATGTCCGGCATACGCACATCCTGCAGCAGCAGCGAGGCCGATGCGGGCGCGGCGGTCTCAAGGCGCTGCAGCAGGTCATGGCCGGTGGTAAAGGTCTCAACCTCGTAGCCATGCCCTTTCAGCAGCTTGGCCAGATAGCGCAGGATGCCGGCTTCGTCGTCGCAGATGTAGATACAGGGCATATTGGTGGTCCTTTGCCAAGGGCTCTACGGACAAAATGATACAATCCGTTCAGCATGTATACAGCAAACCAGGTGTAAAGGAGAAGCAAAAGGATGGGGCGGAGCGTAGGGACAGTTAGCTGACGTCATGCAGCAGCTGGGCGCAACGCCAACCACGCACCGCGTTGATCAGCCAGATCTCCTCGGCCTGCCCCAGATCGGCTGGATAGAGCATCTGCTCATGGATGGTCCCCTGGGCCAGCAACTCCTCCCGCATTACCCCCGGCAGCAGGCCGCAGGTAAGCGGTGGTGTCATCAGGCGTCCGTCCAGACGCAGCACCAGGTTGTGATAGCTGCCTTCGGTCAGCTGGCCCTGCCGGTTGACCAGCAGTACCTCGTCGGCTGCGGGTTGCTCCTGTCGAGCCGCATCATAGCGTTGCCGCGTCTCGGTCTTCAGGTAGAGGGACTGGTCGTCGGGGTCGATGGTACGGCTGGAGAGGGCCAGCCGCAACGGGGCGCTGTCCGGCTCGATCGGCGCGGATGTAATCTCCAGTTCTCCATCGGCCGCCAGCAGCAGGCGTACCTTGTGGATTCCGGGGCGGTTGGCGGCATGTTCTAGCAGCCGCTGTTCAATCAACTCGGCGTTATAGTGGTGACCTAGCCGGCCAGCCGACCAGGCCAAACGGGTCAGGTGTCGCTCTAGCAGCGGGTAGTGGCCGTTTTCGAGGCGCAACGATTCCAACAGCCGTGGTGGTGGCTGCATGTTCAAGAAGGCAGCCTTGGCATGACATTCGGCGTATTCGGCATCTGTCTTGGCATCCCAGGTGATGCCGCTGCCAACCCCCATGCTGCAACTGCTGGTCTGCCGGTCCAGCAGCAGGGTACGGATCGCCACCGAGAAGATCGCATCACCGCCGGGCTCCAGCAGGCCGATGGCCCCGCAGTAGACCCCCCGGGGCCGTGCCTCATGACGGGCGATCAGCTCCATGCTGCGCCGCTTCGGTGCTCCGGTCACGGAGCCACAGGGGAACAGCGCCCTGAAGATCGCCTCCAGATCGGTCCTGGGCAGCAGGCTGGCGCTGACGGTGGAGGTCAGTTGGTGCACCGTCGGATAGTGCTCCAGCGCGAAGAGCTGTTCTACCTGCACCGAGCCGGTCTGGGCGATCTGCCCCAGATCGTTGCGCAAAAGATCGACGATCATCAGATTTTCAGCCTGCTCTTTGGGAGATGCGGCTAACGCGGCGGCCTGGGCGGCATCTTCGGCGGGAAAGCGCCCCCGCAGCGCGGTCCCTTTCATGGGGCGGGTTACGATCCGCTGGCCTTGGCGTTGGAAAAAAAGTTCTGGTGAGGCGGAGAGGATCAGGTGGTTACCAGTGTCCAGCAGTGCACCGAAGGGTGGTCGCTGGTTGTCGAGCATGGCTTGGTAAAGGGAAAGCGGGTTGCCGTGGCAGCGACCTGTCAGCGGAAAGGTGTAATTGACCTGATAGCTCTCACCGGCAGCGATGGCGTCATGCAAGGCCGAGATTGCATGACTATACTGCTCAGCGGTAAGCCTTGGCTGGAGTGGCAATGGCCGGTTGGGGGAGGGGTGCTGTGCTGGCGGACAGGCATGCCGAGCACCATAGATGGCAAACCAGGCCAGTGGCAGACCAGGCAGTGGCGGTAGCGCCGGGAGGTGCGGATTGAGGGCCGCTGCTGCCTCATAGGCCACAAAGCCGACGGCGTAGCAGCCGGCTGCTGCGGCCGCCTCGGCCTGCCGGAGTACCATCGGCACCTGCGCAGGATTGAAGGCTGCCAGCGTGGTCCGGTGGCTGTCAAAAAGCCAGCTGGTGCCGTGGGGCGCACCCCAACCGTCGAGTCGCAGATGCGGAGTATTCACCAGCGTCACACGTCAAGCGAAGAGCACAGCCGGGACTGCTCAGGCATCGCTATCGGCGCCTTGTGCCGGCGGCAATATACTGTCGGCGCGGTAGGCATCCAGAAAGACCAGCACCACCGCCAGCACCAGCGGACCGGCAACCACACCGGACAGGCCAAAGGCCAGGAAGCCTCCCAAGACGCCGAACACGATCAGCAGGATCGGTAGTTTGGCATTGGTGCTGATGAACAGGGGCCGCAGCACGTTGTCGATACTGCTGACCACCAGGGCGCCCCAGATGATCAAGGAGATGCCGGCAGCTGTCTGGCCCTGGGTCAGCAGGTAGATTGCCCCCGGCAACCAGATCAGGGCGGTTCCCACAAAGGGGATCGGTGCGCAGAGCGCCATCAGGGTGCCGAACAGCAGCGGCGAGGGCAGGCCGGTGGCCCAGAAGGCCAGACCACCCAGGGTGCCCTGCACCATGCAGGTCAGGATCACGCCGTACATTACCGCCCGCAGCACCCGCCCCACGGTGTCCACGATGCGGGCCTGCAGCTGTTGGTTGAATTCCAGCAACTGCCAGCAGCGCTGCATGAAATAGGCGCCATCCTTGTAGAGAAAGAACAGGGTAATCACCAGCAGCACCATCTTGAGTACAAAACCCAGCAGGTTTTTGACCACCCCGGTGGAGTAGTTGAGCAGTACCGACAGCCCTTGCTTGAGCGCTGGCAGCAGCATGCCCTCCAGATCAAGGTTGAAGGGGTCGATAAACGGTTGCAATCGCTCCAGCAGCGGAGTCAGCAGCGGATGCTGCAGCAGCCGGTCCACGGTCATGCCGTCGCTGCCGGCGGTCAGCCGTTCCAGGTAGTGGTAAGCGATGGCCACTTCATGGGAGAGGGCGATCATCATGCCGATCATCGGCAGCACTAGGGCCAGGGTGACGGCAGTGGTCATCAGGCCGGCGCAGATGATCTCACGTTTTTGACAACGAGCAAGCAGACGCAGGTAGAGCGGGTAGGTGACGCTGCCGATGGCGCCGGCCCAGATCATCAGGGCCAGAAACGGCGACAGGATCGCGTACAGCAGATACAGGAACAGTACGGCACCGGCAAAGGCCAGCAGTGTCTTGAACAGGGTGCGATCCATCTACGGTTCCTCGGCGAGTCTGTTAACGCAGTTCCGAGGTGCAGTGCGGGCAGCGGGTGGCCTCGTCATGCACGGCGGACTTGCAGAAGGGACATTCGCGAGCCGGAGGGGCCGGGGCTGCTTCTTCCGCCTTGCGGACCTTGTTGGCGGCCTTGATGATCATGAAGATCACCAGCGCCATGATCACAAAATCGATGGCGGTGTTGAGGAAGATGCCGTAGTTAAGCGTCGGCACGCCGGCCTCCTTGGCCGCTGCCAGTGTGGGGAAGCTGCCGCCGGAGAGGGTGACGAACAGGTTGCTGAAGTCCACCTTGCCCATGAACAGGCCCACCACCGGCATGATCAGGTCATTGACCGCCGAGTTGACGATCTTGCCGAAGGCGGCGCCGATGATCACACCGACTGCCAGATCCAGCACGTTGCCCTTCATGATGAAACTCTTGAACTCTTGCAGCATGGTCTACCTCCTCTTTCCTTAATGGTCCTGCTTTTGCCCGGTGATCCGCACCGGCGGCCGGTCGGCCGCCTGCACCAGATCGCCAGGATACAGCTTGCGCCCACGGCGGGTCTCCACCTGGCCGTTGACCTGGATCTGCCCTTCATGGATCAACAGTTTTGCCTCACCGCCGCTCATCACCAGGTTGGCCAGCTTGAGCAGGCTGTCCAGCTTGATGTAGTCGGTATCGATGACAATCAGTTCAGGCATTGGGCACCTTTCTGTCCAGTGAACGGTACTGGATCGCCTCGGCCAGGTGGGACTCACGGATCTGCTCTGAACCGGCCAGGTCGGCCACGGTGCGGGCCACCTTGAGGATGCGCGAGTAGCTGCGGGCTGAAAAGCCCAGCCGCTCGCCGGCCAGCTCCAGCATGCGGTGGCCAGCCGGGTCCAGCTCGCAGTGCTTGCGGATCAGGCGTGTGTTCATCTGGGCGTTGCAATGTACCTTGCTGCCGCTGAAGCGTTGCTGCTGGATACTGCGTGCCTGCACGACGCGACCGGAGATGGTGCTGGAGTCTTCACCGTCACGGCGGTCGGAGAGATCGCGATAGGCCACGGCCGGCACCTCGACATGCAGGTCGATCCGGTCTAGCAGTGGCCCCGAAATACGGGAGCGGTACCGTTTGATGGCCAGCGGTGTGCAGGAGCAACTATGGGCAGGATCACCCAGATAGCCGCAGGGGCAGGGGTTCATGGCCGCCACCAGCATCACCCGGGCCGGATAGGTCAGCGATTGCAGGGCCCGCGAGATGGTGACCCGGCCATCTTCCAGCGGCTGGCGCAGCACCTCCAGGGCGTGTTTCTTGAACTCCGGCAGTTCATCCAGAAACAGGACGCCGTTGTGGGCCAGCGAGACCTCACCAGGCTTGGGAGATGTGCCGCCACCGATCAGGCCAACGTCCGAAATAGTATGATGGGGGGCCCTGAATGGGCGCTGGGTCACCAGGGCGGTGCCGTTGTCCAGCAGGCCGCTGACGCTGAAGATGGCGGTGGTCTCGATCGCCTCGTCAAAGCCCATGCCTGGCAGGATCGAGGGGATACGGCGGGCCAGCATGGTCTTGCCGGAGCCGGGCGGACCGATCATCAGCAGGTTGTGTCCACCGGCCGCCGCCACCTCGATGGCCCGCTTGGCGTGTTCCTGGCCGCGCACCTCGCCAAAGTCATCGCTATGGTCGTCGATCCGTTGGAACAATTGCGCCAGATCGAGCTGGTGCGGCGTCAGCTGTTGTTCTCCCCGCAGGAACTGCACCACCTCGGCCAGGGTGGCGGCCGGCACCACCTCAATGCCTGCAACCACGGCGGCCTCCGGGGCGTTTTCCGGCGGCAGCACCACGCCGGTCAGGCCGGCCTGCTTGGCAGCCACTGCCACCGGCAGACTGCCGCGCACCGGCTTGAGTGAGCCATCCAAGGAGAGTTCTCCCACCAGCAGGTACTGGTTGAGACGTTCGCCGCTGATTACGCCGGTGGCGGCCAGGATGCCGATCGAGATCGGCAGGTCAAAGGCGGCGCCCTCCTTCTTGATGTCGGCCGGGGCCAGGTTGGCGGTGATCCGTCGGGCCGGGAACTCGTAGCCGGCGTTCTTGAGGGCGGCCTTGACCCGGTCCTTGCTCTCCTTGACCGCGCCGTCCGGCAGACCCACCGTGGCAAACTGGGGCAGCCCGGCGGCGATGTCCACTTCCACGTCCACCAGGATCGCCTCGATCCCCACCACCGTTGCGCTCAGCACCTTTGCCAGCATCGTGTCACCTCAATGTTATGCAACTAATGGTGGTCCGTCGTGTTTTCGCGTTGAGTCCAAGGCAGCGCGAAGGCGCGACCGGTCTACGAAAGCATGATGAAGCCCATCTGCCGTCCCGTCTCGCCCCCATCCCTGCGATAGGAGAAGTAGAGCTCCTTGTGACAGCAGACGCAGGCGCCGGCGGTCTGGATGGCAGCGATCGGCAGTCCGGCCTCTTCCAGCTGCAGCCGGTTGGCCAGGGCCATATCCAGCCGCCAGTGGCCGGGGCTGGTGGCCTCAGCAACCGGCTCCCAGGGGGTGCCGTTTTTGTCAAAGCTGTCCTTAACCGGCTGGTCCACCTCATAGCAACAGGGGGCGATGCAGGGGCCGATGGCGGCCTGCATCTGCTGCGGGTTGCAGCCGAACAGTTGCTGCATGCCGCTGATGGTCTGTGCCGTGATGCGGTTCGCGGTCCCCTGCCAGCCGGCATGCACCGCCGCCACTACCCGCTTGACCGGATCGCAGAGCAGGATCGGCACGCAGTCGGCCACGGTGACGCCGATCATTACCCCCGGCTGGTTGGTGATGATGGCATCGCACTCCAGGGAGAGGTAGTGCGAGTAGTCGTCATTGGGTTCGTCGATCACCAGGATGTCGCTGCCGTGGGTCTGGCGTACGGTGACCAGTTTCTCTAGGGTCAGGCCGAAGGCCCGCAGCAGGATGCTGCGGTTGCCCTCCACGTTGTGGGGGGCGTCATCGGTGTTGGTGCCCAGGTTCAGCGAGTTGTAGGGTGGGCGCGAAACCCCTTCATGGCGGGTGGTAAAACCCTGTATCGTGCCGCTGGCGGCGCCGAAGCCGGGGGCCAGGTAGTGAACGCGCCCGGTGCGGGTCATCTCCATGGTATTTTCCTTTTGCCTTTCAAGACTTCTTACGCTTTAATGATTGGCGACGGTGCCACCAGATGTAGCCTGCCACCAGGGCGCAGCAGGTGACAAGCACCCAGAACAGGGCCTTGTGGGACCACTCCATCACCAGTTCCTGGTGTTCACCCAGGGCGTAGCCGATCCAGGTCAGGATGCTGCACCAGATGGCGGCCCCCAGCAGGGTGTAGGTTGTGAAGCGCAGGTGGTTCATGCCGGCCACGCCGGCCGGGATCGAGATCAGGTGACGCACCAC
This sequence comes from Trichlorobacter sp., assembly GCF_034008105.1. Classification (NCBI taxonomy): domain Bacteria; kingdom Pseudomonadati; phylum Thermodesulfobacteriota; class Desulfuromonadia; order Geobacterales; family Geobacteraceae; genus Trichlorobacter; species Trichlorobacter sp. Next base: position 23,091 of record NZ_JAVEPN010000007.1, on the reverse strand, counting down.
CGGCAAGAGCCGCCCGATAAAGGTCGATATCTCGCCGTGGCGCAGGAAGAATGACTCCACCCGCTCGAACTTGTCCGGCGGGATCAGCACATAGCGACCGTACTTGAGGATCAGCGGCCGTCCCAGGTAGTGTGAAGCGAAGTAATTAGCGTAGGCACCAGCCAGGCTGCCCACGGTGCCGGCCAGGATCGCCAGCCAGGGGTTCATCCGGCCCTGAAAGGCCAGGTAGCCGGCTGGCGGCATGACCAACTCACTGGGTACCGGGATGATCGAGCTTTCCATTGCCATCAGCAGCAGGATGCCGGGGTAGCCCAAGGCACCGATGGTTTCCACCAGCCAGTTGATCAGTGTGTGCAGCATGGGATCTCGTTTCGATTGTGTGTGACGCTTCTTATACCCTAAAACCAGAGCCGGTACAACTGCCGCAGGGTGGTTTCCGCTGCCAAGGAGTGAGCCCCATGCCGATCCGACTGTTTGCCCTGCTGGTGATGCTGCCGCTTTTGTTCTGTGGCTGTTCAGCCTATAGCAAGTATGGCCGTGGTGAGGACTGCGAACGGACCATCAAGGATTACAGCAAGGCGGTGCGCTGGCTGGAGCTTGAAAAAGCCGCGCTGACCATGGTGGACAAAGAGCAGCGTGAGGCCTATGTCCAGGCTGCCGACCAGGTCCGCCGCCGGGGGGTGACCATGGTTGACTTCCGGATACTGGGTCAGCACTGTCGTCCCGAGCAGGGCACCGCAGATGCCATTATGGAGTTCGATTATTTCGTGATGCCCGACAACCGGCTGAAGACGGCTAGCGACCGCCAGAAGTGGGTCTATCGTGAAGAGCCGACCGATGACCAGGTGCCCGGATGGAAACTGATCAGTCCGCCGCCGTCGTTCCAGTAGCAACTGCCACGACATTGAGTGGCCAGGTTGCCGCCTTTTTGGACTACCTGGCCACCCAGCGCAATGCCTCGTCCAATACCGTTGCCGCCTACCGCAACGATCTGAGCCAGTTTACTGCCTTTGTTCGCGACCAGCGCGGCGAGGCCGCCGATGCAGCAGCAGTGGACCATCTGCTGTTGCGGCTCTACCTGGCCCAGCTCTCGGCAAGTCCGCCGCCGCAGTCCCACTCCTATCGCAAAAGCAGTATCGGTCGCAAGCTGGCCGCTATCCGCGCCCTGTTCGCCTGGCTGGTGCGTGGCGGTCAGCTACCGCTCAACCCGGCTGAACTGATTGCCACCCCCAAGCGCGAACAGCGGCTGCCGTTTCACCTCAACATCGATCAGACCGTTGCCCTGCTGGAGGGGGGGGCGTTACGGCCGCGCGACGAGCTGACCGAGGCCCGTGACCGAGCGGTGCTGGAGCTGCTGTACTCAAGCGGTCTGCGGGTCTCCGAACTGAGCGGTCTTACGGTGGGCAACCTGGACCTGGCCAGCGGCATGGTGCGGGTGCTGGGAAAGGGGGGGAAAGAGCGGATTGTGCCGGTGGGCAGCAAGGCGGTCGTGGCGGTGACGCTCTATCTGCAGTTGCGTGGGCTGCCTGACGAAACCGAGCCGCTCTTTCTGAACAGCCGTGGTCAGCGGATTAACCGGCGCAGCGTGGCCCGGATCGTAGCGCAGCAGGCCGGCGGTATCGACAGCTTTCGCGCCGTGAGCCCCCACACCCTGCGACACAGTTTTGCCACTCACCTGCTGGAGCAGGGCGCCGATCTGCGCTCGATCCAGGAACTGCTTGGCCATGCCTCCCTTTCGACCACCCAGAAGTATACCCACCTGAGTCTTGACCGCCTGATGGCGGTTTATGACCAGGCCCATCCCCGGGCTCACCAAACAAAACAGGGCGGAGACTGACGTCCCGCCCTGCAGATGGCTGGTCTGTGTGTGGTTCAGGTCAGGCCTGGGTGATCATCACCATTTCCCCTTCGTTGACCTTGAGCTTCTTCTCAATGCCCGGTCCCACCACCAGGGCCCCTTCATACTGCAGCTCCACGTCGTTGATCACCATCAGCGGGAAGCTGCCGCCACCGCCACCGGGGGTGGTGACCTTGACCTTCTTGACCGGTTTGCCGAAAAAGTCGCTGATCTGTTTGGCTGTGGACTGGCTGACCGCGATCATACCCAGCTGGTCGAAGCTGCTGCTGGCATCGCTCTTGGGCAGGTGCGCCACCCGCAGCTGCATCCCTTCATCCGACGAGACCGGCGAACCCAGCGCCGGTGAGGCAGCAGGCTGCTTCGCCAGGGCCTGCTCCAGCTTTTTCATGGCCAAGTTCAGGGTGATGTTGACCATCGACATGTTGACATTCTTGGCGCAGGGCACACACAGAAAGGCACCCGGCAAGGTCCGTACGATGATGCGACCTTCGGTGTAGCGCAGATCGAGCCCATGGACACTCTGCGAAATCTGCAGGCCGTGAATACAGTCGAGGATTGTCGTGGCGGCTGTGCCAAGCTGCGCTACGTCCAGTAGCGGTGGGCAGGCATGGGCCAGTACCTTGCCCTGGTCGTTAAACAGGCTGGAGCCGATCACGCCATCGATGGCCGATATCTGGTGGAGGATTTCCTGCATGCGCGGTCTCCTACTTGCCCGGTGCCAGGGCGGCCTTGATCTCGGCCTCGACCCCGTCCAGTTTGCTATTGGGTTTGATGGCGATGCACAGGTAATGCTGGCGTGAATCGTAGAGCAGCAGATCGAAGTTATCGGTCTGGGTCACGGCGGCACGCAACTCACCCAGGCCCATCAGCTCGCCCAGTTTGATGCTGGATTGCGCCATAAACAGCCCCTTGGCCGACAGCGATTCAGCCTCCTGGCTGTCGTCCTGCACCGGGTGGCCTTGTTTGTCCAGCAGTGTGGCATAGGTGACGGCGTTGACACTCATCACGCGGGCCGCTGCTGCGCTCATGGTGCGTTGTTGCGAGGTAGCGGGGTCCGGCTCTCGGGGCTGCTGGCGGCGTTCGCTCTGTTCGATCACATCCTTGAACGATTCGGCCTCTTCATGGGCCTCCTCGTCCATCCGGCGGTGGGCCTCCAGCAGCAGGAAGTTGAGGCTGCAGTGGATGGTGCAGACGTTGGTGGTCATCTCGGGGGCCAGGGAGAAATTGCCGCCGGGCCATTTCAGGATGGCATAGATCGCCTCTTCGCCGCTGTGCTTACCCTGCTCGGCGTGGATGATCTCGCCATCCACAAAATAGATGGCGCCACGCTGGTCTTTGTACTCAACCGTGATGCAACCGCAGTATTTGTTGTGTCCCTTGAGCTGGATAACGTCGGCGAGTGAGAGGCCGGCAATCTCGCCCTGAAAGCCACTAACCTTGTCTGCCATGTAGGAGTCTCCCCTGCTGATCTGCTCCGATAGGAGGGCTGGTGCCACGAAATCGGTATCTTAAGCACTTTTGGCGGCGAGCGCAAGGGGGAAAGTGTGATCAGAACCCTGTGCCTCAACGCACAAGGCCCTGCCGGTATGCCGGCAGGGCCTTGTGTAGTGTCTGTTCAGAGCGACACGCTATTCGCAGAGATCGATCTTCACATCCCAGTTTTTCAGCTTCATGGTGCCGTTCTTCTCAAGGTTGAGGTGCATCTTGAAGGCGCGATCCCACAGTTGCGGCTCGTGACCAACCTTGCGCTTGAGACAGTCTGCCTCGGCAATGTTCAGGTACTCGGTCAGTTGGGCCTTGTAGTCCGGGTGGGCGCACTTCTCGATGATGCGACGGGCACGCTCTTTCGGAGCTACACCACGCAGGTCGGCCAGGCCCTGCTCGGTGATAACGCAGTCCAGGTCGTGCTCGGTGTGGTCGATGTGCGAGCAGTGCGGCACCACGCAGGAGATGCCGGTCGGGTCAGTCTTGCTTGGGCGGCTGGAAGGGGTATGCATCATCTTCAGGAAGCCGTTGCGCAGGAAGTCGCCGGAACCGCCCAGGCCGTTGATCATGCGGGTACCGCCAACCAGGGTGGAGTTGGCGTGTGCGTAGATGTCGATCTCGACCGGGGTGTTCATGGCGATACATCCCAGACGACGGATCGGCTCCGGTGCGTTGGAGATGGACAACGGACGCAGGGTGATCTTGTCGAAATACTTGTCCATGTTGGCAAAGAAGCGGGGGAAGCCTGGATCAGCCGACAGGGACAGGGAGCAGGAAGAAGCCGCGTCCAGTTTGCCGGAGTCAAACAAGTCCAGCATGGTGTCTTGCAGCACCTCGGTGAAGACGGTCAGGTTCTTGAAAGGACCCTTTGCCAGGCCGCCGATGACGGCGTTGGCGATGGAGCCCACGCCGGATTGGATCGGCAGCAGGTTCTTGGGCAGACGACCGGCCTTCACTTCGTGGGTGAAGAAGTCGATGATATGGTTGGCAATCGCCTCGGAGGTATCATCCTGCTCGGCAAAGGCGCGACCCTGGTCACGCAGTTTGGACTCGACCACGGCAATCACCTTGCTGGGATCGCAGGGGATCGAGATGGAGCCGATGCGTGAATCAGCCTTGGTGATGTTGAATACCTGACGGTTCGGCGGGGTCAGGGGGGTCAGCAGGTCATGGATGCCCTTGAAGGAAGGCTGTCCGGTGTTTACCTCCAGGATTACGCGGTCGCAGATCATCAGGATTTCGGGAATCACGCCGCAGGAAGAGGTGGGAACCAGGCTGCCGTCTTCCAGCACTTCAGATACCTCGATGATAGCCAGATCCAGCTTGCCGGTGGGGGTGTCTTTGGTGTAGAAGCCGTAGCCCAGATCCTGAGCGAACAGCGAGAGGTGCTTGTCGCCCATCCGGATGCGACCGGCGTTGATGCCGGCAGCGATGTCCTTGCCGGTCTGGTAGGGCCAGCGGCGATCGATCATATCCAGTTGTGCCCAGCGGTTTTCGGTCTCTGCACCAACCGAGGCGCCGATGAACAGGTTGAACTTCAGTTTGCCCTGCAGGTTGTTTTTCTCGACATGCTCAGCCAGCGCAATCGGCACCACTTTAGGATAACCGGCCGGGGTAAAGCCGGACCAGCCCAGGTTCATGCCGTCTTTGAAAAAATCAATGGTCTGCTCGGGGGTCATTACCTTGTTCAGCAAGGACTTGCACTGAACGCGGTCTTGCAGGGTTCCGTACTCGGACATCGTGTTACCTCCTGTTTGTTTTTTGCGTTTACAGCAAAACGTGCTGTCGGCAGTAAAGGGGTGTTAAAAAAGCTGAAATAAGCAAATAATCTAAGTATATCGGGCTGTTATTGAGTGGAATAACGACTTTGCGTCAGTAAAACCGGATTCTACTTATCTGGTCGGTTGTGTCAAGTTAAATTATATGGTTTTCAGCATTTTTAAGGAATAAAGGGGGTTGGCGGATAGTTAACCCGCAGCAGGCAGAGTCCCTGCGGCGGTGCGGTAACCCCGCCCAGGCAGCGATTAGGTGTTTGCAGCAGTTCGACGATCAGGCCTGGGCTGAAGCGGCCCCGGCCGATATCCACCAAGGTGCCGGCCATGATTCTGACCATGTGCTTGAGGAAGCCGCCGCCTGTCACGTCAATCGTGATCAGCGGGCCGTGCTGGTTGATCTCGATGGCGTCGATACGACGTTGGCTGGTGACGGCGGTGCAGTTCTGGCCACGGAAGGCGGCAAAATCGTGGCTGCCGATAAAGTGGTTAGCGGCGGAACGCATGGCATCGAGATCCAGCAGGTCGCGTACGTGCCAACTGGTACGGCGGTTGAGCGGCGAGCGTTGGCGGGCATTGTAGATGGTGTACCGGTAGGTCTTGTTGTGGCTGCCGCCGATCACCCGGAAGTCGTTGGGCACCTCTTCGGCGGACTGGATGGCGATATCGCCCGGCAGAAAGCCGTTGACCCCTGCCACAAAGGCCCGCAGCGGGATGCTGGATTCAGTCCGGAAGGTGGCGGGCATAGCCAGGGCATGCACCCCGGCATCGGTGCGGCCGGCGGCCTGCACCCGCACCCGCTGTCCCAGAATCTTTGCCAGCGCCAACTCGACGGTCTCCTGAATTGAAGGACCGTTGGCCTGCTCCTGCCAGCCGCAATAATTGGTGCCGTCGTATTGAATGGTTAATTTTATCGTGCGCATGAAAAAGGGAGCGGTCTTTTTCCGCAATCTCGGTGTCAGGCTTCCCATTCCCTTGTGCGGCGTACTGATCTGTACGCCTCCGCGTGAATGCTCGCCTTCCTTGACCTTGCGAAAAAATCCTCGCTCCCTGAACTCCTCGTCAGTTGAGGTTGCAATCTAGGTGAGGCTACTTCTCCAACAGGATGCGCAGCATCCGCCGCAACGGCTCCGCCGCCCCCCACAGCAGCTGATCGCCGCAGGTGAAGGCCTGCAGGTACTGGGGGCCCATCTTCATCTTGCGCAGCCTGCCAATCGGCACGGTCAGGGTGCCGGAAACGGCCGCCGGGGTCAGGCCGGCCAGGGTCTCGGCCTTGGTGTTGGGGATCAGCTTGACCCACTGGTTGTCATTGGCAATCAGCTGCTCAATCTCGGCCAGCGGCAGGTCCTTGTTCAGCTTGATGGTGATGGCCTGGCTGTGGCAGCGCATGGCGCCAACCCGTACACAGATGCCATCCACCGGGATCGGGCTGCTGGTGCCCAGGATCTTGTTGGTCTCCTGAAACCCTTTCAGCTCTTCACGGCTCTGGCCGTCATCCACCTCGCGGTCGATCCAGGGCAGCACGTTGCCGGCCAACGGGAAGCCGAACTCTTTGGTGGGCATGGAGCCGTCCCGCAGGGTCTCGGTCACTTTCTTGTCGATCTCCAGGATGGCGGAACCGGGGTTTTTCAGCTCTTCGGCCACCACTCCCTGTAGGGTTCCCATCTGGGCCAGGAGTTCCCGCATGTTGGGGGCGCCGGCGCCGGAGGCCGCCTGGTAGGTCATGGAGGAGATCCATTCCACCAAATTGGCGCGGAACAGGCCCCCTAAGGCCATCAGCATCAGACTGACGGTGCAGTTGCCGCCGATAAAATCCTTCTGGCCGTTTGCGAGCGCCTTGTCGATCACGTTGCGGTTGACCGGATCGAGGATGATTACGGCGTTGTCTTCCATCCGCAGGGTGGAGGCGGCGTCGATCCAGTAGCCGGTCCAGCCCTGCTTGCGCAGCTCGGGATGCACTGCCTTGGTGTAGTCCCCCCCCTGGCAGGTGATGATCACGTCCAGTTTTTTCAGCTCAGCGATGTCGTCGGCGTTCTTCAGGGTGCCGGCGTTCATCGGGGCAGGCTGTCCCGCCTGGGAGGTGGAGAAAAAGACCGGCTCAAAACCGAGGGCAAAGTCGTTCTCTTCCTGCATCCGTTGCATCAGCACCGAGCCGACCATGCCGCGCCAACCGACGATACCTACTTTCATGGTGATCACTCCTTTGTGAGGGTTCTTGTAATTAGCCAAGTGCCGCGATGATCGCGTCACCCATCTCCTTGGTATTGACCAGCTTCTCGCCCGGTTTGTTCTGGAAGATGTCGCGGGTGCGGTAACCCTGGTCCAGCACCTTGGCCACGGCGTTGTCGATGGCATCGGCCGCATCAACCATGCCGCAGGAGAACTTGAGCATCATGCCGGCCGACAGGATCTGGGCGATCGGGTTGGCGATGCCCTGGCCGGCGATGTCCGGTGCCGAACCGCCGGAGGGCTCGTACATGCCGAAGGTGCCTTCGGCCAGGGAGGCCGAGGGTAGCATCCCCAGGGAGCCGGTCAGCATGGCCGCCTCGTCGGAGAGGATGTCGCCGAACATGTTCTCGCACAGGATCACGTCGAACTGCTTGGGCCACTTGACCAGCTGCATGGCGGCGTTGTCGACGTACATGTGGGTCAGCTCCACATCGGGGTACTGCTTGGCAATATCGATCACTATCTCGCGCCAGAGTACCGAGGAGGAAAGCACGTTGGCCTTGTCGATGGAGCAGACCTTCTTGCCCCGCTTCTGGGCGGCCTGGAAGGCCACATGGGTGATCCGCTCGATCTCGGGCACGCTGTACTTCATGGTGTCGATGCCGATCCGGTTGCGGCCTTCGCCCTCAATCCCTTTGGGCTGGGAGAAGTAGATGCCGCCGGTCAGCTCCCGTACCACCAGCACGTTGAAGCCGCCGGCAATTACCTCTTCCTTCAGCGATGAGGCGCCGGTCAGCGACGGGAAGATGATGGCCGGCCGCAGGTTGGCGTAGAGACCGAAGATCTTGCGCAGTGGCAACAGCGCCCCCCGCTCCGGCTGTTCGTCCGGCGGCAGGGTCTCCCATTTGGGGCCCCCGACGGAGCCGAACAGGATTGCATCGCTGTTTTTGCAGATGTCGATGGTGGTCTGGGGCAGCGCCTTGCCCTCGTTGTCGATACCGGCGCCGCCCACATTGGCAAAGGTGCCCTCAAAGGTAACGTCGTACTTTTTGCCGATCACGTCCAGCACCCTGGTGGCCTCAGCCATCACCTCAGGTCCGATACCGTCACCCGGCAGGACCGCAATCTTGTATGTCTTCGCCATGTTCAACCCCTCCATCAAAAAAGTGCGCTAGCTTACTGTATACACAACAGCTTTGTCAATCTTCACGCAAAAGGGGCCACCTCTCTCAAGATTGCCCCTTGCTTTTGCCGGTATGGTAGCTGTCCGGTTTCAGTTTAAGGATGATAGCGAGACGGTGAGGAATGCGGCGACGCAGGCGTACACGGTAGTACGTCGAGGAGCCGCAGACGAGCCGACGAAGCTAGCGCCTTAAAATGGAAGCGGAACTAGAGACCGGCCTTTTGTTTCAGCTCTGCTGCCTTGTCGGTCCGCTCCCAGGTGAACTCCGGCAGCTCGCGGCCAAAGTGGCCGTAGGCAGCGGTCTTCTTGTAGATCGGGCGCAGCAGGTCCAGCTGCTCGATGATGGCGCGGGGGCGCATGTCAAAGGTTTCGCGTACCAGTTCAGCCAGGCGGTGTTCGGAGACTACGCCGGTGCCGAAGGCGTTGACCATGATCGAGACCGGCTCGGCCACGCCGATGGCGTAGGCCACCTGCACCTCGCAGCGCTCGCACAGGCCGGCCGCCACCAGGTTTTTGGCCACATAACGGCCCATGTAAGCGGCGGAACGGTCCACCTTGGAGGGGTCCTTGCCGGAGAAGGCGCCGCCGCCGTGGCGACCCATGCCGCCGTAGGTGTCGACGATGATCTTGCGGCCGGTCAGGCCGCAGTCGCCCATCGGGCCACCCACCACAAAGCGGCCGGTGGGGTTGATGAAGAAGCGGGTCTCGCTGTCCATCAGGTGGGCCGGGATCACCTTCTTGATCACCTCGTCCATCACGCCCTCGCGGATGGTCTCCTGGGTCACGTCCGGGGTGTGCTGGGTGGAGATGACCACCGTGTTGACCCGCACCGGTTTGCCGTTGTCGTATTCCACCGATACCTGCGATTTGGAGTCGGGACGCAGGAAGTTCAGCAGCCCTGATTTGCGGACATCAGCCAGGCGCTTGAGCAGTTGCTGGGAGAGCTGGATCGGCATCGGCATCAGCTCCGGGGTCTCGTTGCAGGCGTAGCCGAACATCAGGCCCTGATCGCCGGCCCCTTGCTCCTTGAACAGGCCTTCGCCCTCGGTAACGCCCTGGGAGATGTCGGGTGACTGGCGGTCCAGGGAGACCAGCACGGCGCAGGTCTCATAGTCAAAGCCCATCTCTGAACCGCAGTAGCCGATCTCCTTGATGGTGTTACGGACGATCTCGGCATAGTTGATCACGGCACTGGTGGTGATCTCGCCGGCAATCACGGCCATACCGGTGGTCACCATCGTCTCGCAGGCTACGCGGGCCTTGGGGTCCTGGGCCAGGATCGCATCGAGGATGCTGTCTGAGATCTGGTCGGCAACCTTGTCGGGATGCCCTTCGGATACGGATTCTGAGGTAAAGATGAACTTCTCGGCCATGGTCTGCGGTCTCCTCGTATTGGTCGTTCGCAACGGGATGATAGGGAGTAAAACAAGACGAAAAGACTATAAGTAACGGCAGGTTCTGTCAACCAAAAAGCGGCCCGCCGATGCTTGGTCAGCGGTTGGTTATCTGGCCTGTCGCCAACTGGTGCGCAACCGGCACAGCTCTCGGCCGTCGTCGGCATGCTCGATCCGGTGCAGCAGGGTCTGGGGATCGTCCGGCAGGGGGGCGCAGCAGGAGCGGATCCTGTCGCCGTAGAGCGCCTCGGCCCGAAAGCCGATCTCCAGGCGGGTGACCTGGCAGCTGTCGGCGATCGCGGCCGGCACCGCCTCCAGGGCCCAGCCGGCATAGACCGTATTGTTGACGTGACGGTTCGGATCGAGATCGGCCCGCAGCACCGGCAGCTCAAGGGCTGAGCTGCACTGTTCCAGCATCGGCAACGTGCTGAACGGATCGGCCAGCGCCCGCAGCGGTCGCAGCGGGTAAGGCGGCAGGTGGTCGTCGATCTTGACCGGGCGGCGGCTCTTCAGGTCAAGCACCGCCCAGGAGGTGGTGGCCTGGCCGATCTGCTGGCCAGCGGCATTCAACAGCTGATAGTCGCGGATCGAAAAGCGTCCCTCGCGGGTCACCGGCCAGGTCCGTACCGTGACCTCTTCGGCGCCACGGGGGTAGTGTTCCAGCTCCAGGGTCAGCCGCGACAGCACCCAGGTTAGCCCCAGTTTTCTCAGATCCCGTACCGCCACTCCCAGTTGGGTGGCATGCTCAATGCCGGCATCCTGCAGCCAGGTCATCACCACCGGCAGTCGCACCGCCCCCTGCTGATCCACCTCGTGGTAACGTACCCCGAAACGGCATTCCAGTACTGGCCCGCTCATGGCGTATCCCCTCCCCGGTGCCGGACGCGGTAACGCACATAGAGCTGGCCACCCAGATCCAGCAGAATCAGCACACTGACGATCGCCATCAGGGCGTTGTCCTGACGGAAGTAGGCCAGACAGTTGAAGAACATGTAGAGGGTCACCACGCCGGTCAGCATGCGGCGGATGCTGCGCACCACCGCAGCAGGGTCGCTGTCTTCGCTTTGCGGTGTCAGGCGCAGCAGGTGCGGCGCCAGGTGGTAGCCCAGACTGGCGTCCAGCAGGATCAAGGCGATGTTGAGGCTGAAGGCCGTCAACAGCATGGTTTCAGGTGACAGATTCACGCGTCATCCCCGCGGGTGATGTAGTCAGGCGGCAGGTCACAGCTGGCCGGAATCTGGAACGGCACCGGGTAGCGGATACCGGCCTTGTGGGTGGCGGCCAGCCCAACAGCAGTCCGCTCCAGCCAACTGGCCGGGATGCCGACGCACAACTCGTGGTCCTGGGTCATGGCAAAGCGTCGGTCTCCCAGACAGGGGATCTCCACCGCCGGCTCATTGGTCAGGGCCACCTGGGCCACGGCCCTTGAGCAGACCCCGGCGTCACCGGAACTGCGCATCACAAACTCACCGCCCTGCTGGTACAAGAAGGCCTGCACCAGCCGCATGGCCTGGGCCGAGTTGACGTACAGCACGACCAGATCGGGCGTAAAGCCGTCCACCGGCCGTGCCAGCGGGTAGGTCAACAGTCCCGCGACGCCGGGGGCCAGACGGGGCATCTGTTGCTGCATGGCCTGTGCGGCTGCCTGGTCCTGCTGGTAGATGCCGGTATTGACCGAGCCGTTCAGTACCCGCTCCGGCGGGGCGATGATGCCCGCGCAGGCGGCGCCAAGCACACAGTGGGAGCTGGCCTGGTCGGCCCAGGTTGACCAGCCGTACATCCGGCTGTAGGCGATCTGCTGGCAGACACTTACGCGCTGGCCGCGCAGCCGGACCTTCTTCCCCTCCAGCAGTGCGCTGTCGCGCACCAGGTTGACCCCCACCGGTTGGGTGGCCGGGTTAATGGTCTCACGAACGGTTGTCAGAAACGTTTCCATCGGGTTTCCTCCTTGGTCAGGTCAGAGCATCAGGTCGGAGCGGTCTGCTGTTCCAGTGCAGTCAGCCAGGCCAGGGCCTCTGCCGCACTTGTGCCGCACATCTCTGGGTTGGGCTGTAGGCTGGCGCAGACGGCGGGTCGCTCGGGCTGTCCGAACAGCAGGCAGCGCAGGTGGTGATCAAGCTGCGGGCAGGGCACACCGGCCGACTTGCCCTGCGGCAGGCCAGGCAGAGGAGAGGAGATGGATGGGGCGATGCAGCAGGCGGCGCAGCTGGTGCGACAGTCCATCGTTAGCCCTTGCCGGTTGGCGGACGTCGGCCCCGGCTGGTGCTTGGTCTGGCCTTTGTGGCGGGTGGGGCCGGTTGTGCTGTTTTAGGCGCTGGTTTGCGCTGCGCTGCGCCCTCGTTGCTGCGGGAGCCACCGGTCTTGGGCGCTGGACCTTTGCGGCGGGCCGGACCTGGTCTGCCGCCGGCCGGTTGCGGCTTCTGGGGCCGGGCGATGCTGACCGTGATCTGCAGTCCCTCCATCAGGGCGCCGTCCAGGCAGTCGATCGCCTCCTGCAGCTCCTCTTCGCTGGACATGCGCACGTAGCCGCAGCCCTTGGATTTGCCGCTGATCGGGTCGGTGATGATATGTACCGAGGTGACCGTGCCGGCCACGCTGAACAGTCGCCGCAGGTCGTCGTTGGTGGCCTCGTAGGGCAGGTGGCCGATATACAGTTCTTTTGCCATGGTTGCTTCCCTTCTGTTGCTGATGTCTGGACTCTGCCATGCATCAGCCTGTTTTGTCACGGCAAAAAGCGGTGCGATCCTGTCACTACCGCATACCTGCAGTTCATGAGTGGCGATACACCTCTCTGCGATGACCTGCCTTCACCACCCAGACCGTCAGTTCGTGGTCCTGGACTGAATAGATGATCCGGTAATTGCCCTGACGGATACGGTAGCGCTCCTGGCCGGTCAGTTTTTCAGAACCGGCTGGTCGTGGTTGCTCAGCAAGGGAGGCGATCCGTTCCATGATCCGTCTAAGGTCATGTTTTGGTATGGCTGCCAGATCTCTCCTGACCGAGTCACGGAAGAAGATACTATAGGCGGCCATTGGCCTTCAGCTCTTGCAGCATGCTTTCGTAGCTGACCAACGGTTCATGCACCCGCTCCGCAAAGGCCGCCAGATCCTCAGCATCCTCTGCGAGCGACTGTCGTACCGCTTCATTCACCAAATCAGAAACCGAGCGCGATGTCTCCAGCGCCTTGTGGCGCAGTGCCTGGTGCATCGACGGATCAAAATAGACCGTGGCCCGTTTCAAGGCAGTATTCATGGCTGATTCCTCCATACACCAGCATAACGTCATGACGTTATAACGTCAAGCGCCGCGTGGTTAGTATGCGGGATCGGGCATAAAAAAACCGCCCTTGTTGCCAAGGGCGGTTGTGTAATTCCCTGTCCGGGCTACATGTTGTAGCCGCTCTCCGAATGCTGGGTCTGATCCAGGCCCATGATCTCGTCTTCCTTCTCCACCCGCAGACCGATGGTCTTATCCAGCAGGTAGGCGATCACTACGGTGACGATGAAGGCATAGGCACCGGCGGCAACGATACCGATGATCTGCACCATTACCTGCTTCGGTTCGCCGGCAATCAGGCCTTTGGCGCCGACGGTGGCCAGCACGCCGGTGGCGATGGCGCCGAAGGTGCCGCCTACCCCGTGTACGCCGAAGGCATCCAGCGAGTCATCGTACTTCAGTTTGGCCTTGATCAGGATGGCAGCGTAGCAGATCAGGCCGGCGCCGACGCCGATGATGATCGCTGCGCCCGGGGTTACCAGACCGGCGGCCGGGGTGATCCCCACCAGGCCGGCTACCACGCCGGAGCCGAAGCCCAGGGCTGACGGCTTGCCGGAATGCATCCACTCGGCAATCATCCAGGCCAGACCAGCGGCGGCCGGAGCCACGGTGGTGGTCGTAAAGGCCAGGGCAGCAGTACCGTTGGCAGATACCGCGCTACCGGCGTTGAAGCCGAACCAGCCGAACCAGAGCAGACCAACACCCAGCAGGGTCAGCGGCAGGCTGTGGGGGGCCATCCGCTCAGTGGGGAAGCCGTGCCGTTTACCCAGGAACAGCAGCACTGCCAGGGCCGAGATACCGGAGGAAAGGTGCACCACGGTGCCGCCGGCGAAGTCAAGGGCCCCCATCCCCAGCAACCAGCCGCCGGGTCCCCAGACCCAGTGGGCGATCGGATCGTAGACCAGGGTGGTCCAGAGCAGGGCGAACAGGCAGTAGGCGCTGAACTTGATCCGTTCGGCCAGGGCGCCGGAGATCAGGGCTATGGTGATCATGGCGAACATACCCTGGAACATCACAAAGACATATTCCGGGATGGCGTTGGCCGAAGAGGCCACGAACTGGAACAGGCTGTCCGGGGTGATACCGTTCAGCATGAACTTGTTCAGTTTACCCAGCAGGCCGCCGCCGACATCATCGCCAAAGGCCAGCGTGTAGCCGACCACCACCCACTGTACCCCCACGATCCCCATGGCGACAAAGGAGTGCATCATGGTGGACAGTACGTTCTTGGAACGGACCATGCCGCCGTAGAACAGTGCCAGGCCTGGAATCATCAGCAGCACCAGGGCCGACGAGATCAACATCCAGGCGGTGTCGGCGCCGTTAAAGACCGGGGCCGGGTTTTCCGGGGCAGCTGGAACAGCCGCCTCTGCTGCTGCCGGAGCGTCGGCTGGTGTGGTTGCTGCCTCAGCGGCAACGGCAGCGACCGGAGCGTCCTTGGGTTCCTCGGCCATGGCCGGTACAGCCACCAGGCCGGTGACCAGGGCAAACAGTGCTGCGGTAAGTGTGTGCTTCAGTTTCATGACGGACCTCCTGTATCGTGGTTCAGTGATAGGTAGTTGTCTGGGTTAGATCGCTTCGCCGCCGGTCTCGCCGGTGCGGATCCTGATCGCCTCTTCCAGGGGCAGCACAAAGATCTTGCCGTCGCCGATCCGGCCGGTCTTGGCGGCGTTCTGAATCGTCTCCAGCATCTTGGGCAGCAGTTCGTCCGCCACGGCGATCTCCAGCTTCACCTTGGGGATGAAATCCACCACATACTCGGCCCCCCGGTACAGTTCGGTATGGCCCTTTTGACGACCGAACCCTTTCACCTCGCTGACGGTGATCCCCTCGATGCCGATCTCGTGCAGGGCATCCTTTACCTCGTCCAGTTTGAACGGCTTGATAATCGCTGCTACCAGTTTCATGGTGGTGGCCTCCCTTTTTTGGGTATGGTGCCTGCTATGCTGCAACGTGTGTTGTGTGGTGTTCAAAAAATCCGGGGGCCTGACGCCCTCGGCACCAAGGAGGACAGCGCGTCTGTGGCAGTGCCTGTCTGGCCTACTGATGAGCATCGACCGTGCCAGTTTTGAAAAATGTTACATTTCAGTATGTTGAGATTTGTAGTGGGGTGCTGTTGTTGGGCTTATGCCTAAAAAAAAGGCAGGCTGGAGAGGTGTCCGCCTGTTGCGACAGCACAAGCCACAGCTTTTTGACCATGGCCGTAGATGTGGTAAGCTTGGGCAACGTTTGAGTCGATCATCCACAAGGAGGTAGCGCCATGCCGGTTGTTGCAAAGCTGAATGAGGTTCCCAGTCTGGGGAAAAAACTGGTCACCGTTGAGGGACAGGAGGTCCTGCTCGTGAACTTCAAGGGCACTATCTACGCGGTTGAGAACGAGTGCCCCCATCAGGGGGCCCCGCTGGCCGGTGCCATTATCAAGGACGGCCATCTGTCCTGTCCGCGGCACGGCTATCGTTTTGATCTGGGCAGCGGCGTCTGCAAGGACTTCCCCGAATTCGTGCTCAAGAGCTGGCCAGTGCGCATTGAGGGGGACGAGATCATTGTCGATCTGGCTTGATCAGACCATCGTTGATGAGCTGATTCTGCTGCTGGTGGCTGCTGCTGCCCTGGTCTGCGGGCTATGGGCGGCCGGCCATGCACTGCTGCACAAGCGTGACCCTCGTTCGGCCCTGGTCTGGGTAACCTTGAGCCTGACCGTGCCGCTGCTGGGAGCATTGGCCTACTGGCTGCTGGGGATCAACCGGATCACCCGTCGTGCCCGGCGCTGGCAACGTCGCCGCCGTCAGCTACACCATGACGACCACCCGGTCCCCCGTGGGCCGTCAACGGTGGCGCTGCCCGCTCCGTTCGTCCACCTGAGGGATCTGGTGGCCCTGGGTGACCGGGTGGCGCGCAACCGTCTGCTGGACGGTAACCGGATCGAACCGTTGGAAAACGGCGAAGGGGCCTACCCGGTTATGTTGGCAGCCATCCACGCCGCCCGCGAGACCATCAATCTCAGCAGTTACATCTTTGATGGCGACGGCGTGGGGCGGGGTTTTGTCGATGCGTTGGCTGCTGCTGCCCGGCGAGGGGTGGCGGTCAGGGTGCTGGTGGATGCGCTGGGCGAACGTTACAGCACGCCGACTGCGCGGCAGGCGCTGGCCGGCAGCGGCGTCGATCTGCGCCTGTACCTGCCGCTCTCACAGGGACCGTTTATCAATCTGCGCAACCACCGCAAGTTGCTGATCATCGACGGCAGCACCGCCTTCACCGGCGGCATGAACATCCGCAGCCGCCACTGCATCCAGCAGAGTGATCCGCAGGAGGCGACCCGCGACCTGCATTTCCGCGTGCAGGGGCCGGTGGTGGCCGATCTGCAGCGGATCTTTCTGGAAGACTGGCAGTTCGTCAGTGGCGAACTGCCCACTGACCCGCGGCTTTTCCCACCGCTTGCTCCCTGCGGCAGCGCCGTGGTACGGGCCATTGGCGACGGGCCTGATCGAGCCTTTCGTAAGCTGGAGTGGATCGTAATGGGGGCGCTCTCCGTTGCCCGACAGCGGGTGCGGATCATGACCCCCTACTTCATCCCCGACCGGCCGATGATCGTCGCCCTGACCACCGCCGCCCTGCGGGGAGTGGAGATCACGCTGGTGCTGCCCGGCCACAACAACCTGCCCTTCGTGGCTTGGGCCAGCCGCGCCTCCTACTGGGAACTGATCAAAAACGGCATCACCATCTACGAGCAGCAGCCCCCCTTCAATCACACCAAACTGTTCCAGGTTGATGACTGCTGGACCCTGATCGGTTCAGCCAATCTGGACACCCGTAGCCTGCGGCTCAATTTTGAACTCAACCTGAGCGTCTTTGACCTGCCCTTTAGCGCCGCCATAGGTCGCTACTTCGATCAGGCCCTGGCCAGCTCCCGTCAGGTCACCCTGGCCGAGGTGGATGGCCGCCCACTACTGATCCGCCTGCGGGACGGGGTGGCGCGCCTCTTCTCGCCCTATCTATAAAAAGACCAAAAGACTCCTTTTATCTTCTTGACAGGGTTAGATGGGGCTGGTATGAATTTGCCATACGTTGCACTCAACTCACACAATCAAGGAGAACATACCCATGAGCCTTTGCACCCTGATTACCAAGCCTGCCCCTGATTTCACCGCCGAAGCCGTCATGCCCGACAACAGCTTTGCCCCGCTGTCCCTCTCCAGCTACCAGGGCAAGTACGTCTACCTGCTGTTCTATCCGCTGGACTTCACCTTTGTCTGTCCGTCCGAGATCCTGGCCTTCAACAAGAAGCTGGACGAGTTCAAAAAGCGTAACTGCGAGGTGCTCACCGTATCGATCGACTCCAAGTTTACCCACCTGGCCTGGAAAAATACCAAGCTTGAGGACGGCGGTATCGGCAACGTACAGTTCCCGATGGTGGAAGACCTGACCAAACAGATCTCCCGCGACTACGGCATCCTCTTGGGCGACAAGGTGGCCCTGCGTGGCCTTTTCCTGATCGATCCCAAGGGCGTCGTGCGTCACTGCGTGATCAACGACCTGCCGTTGGGGCGCAGCGTTGATGAGGCCCTGCGGATGCTGGATGCCCTGCAGTTCACCGACACCCACGGCGAGGTTTGTCCGGCCAACTGGCAGCAGGGTGACGAGGCGATGAAGCCCACCGCCGAAGGGGTGGCCTCCTACCTGGCCAAGCATGGCAACTAAGACGGCTGTCGACTGCTGTGCACAAACGAACGAACGGCGCTGCCACACAGGCAGCGCCGTTTTTTTCTGCACTGCGTGCGCTTGCGCAGCCGTGCAAGCTGTGGTACACACTCAGATCAGCAGCTAAAGCCGTTCGAAAACCATGCGAATGCAAAGGAGTTGCCATGAAACGACTGTTCTGTGCCCTGGCGCTGGTACTGCTGGTCACCACGCAGGTACACGCCAACAACGAGCAACAACCCGAAAACATCGCCAGCAAGATGGCGGTCAAATTTGGACGCGGCATCACCAACATTGTCACCGCGCCGATCGAGATACCCAAGCAGACCGTGCTAATGACCCGTGACCTGGGCTTTCCCGGGGTGCTGGTCGGGCCGGTCGGTGGCGTCCTGATGACCGGCTACCGGGCCATCATCGGTCTGGCAGAGACGGTCTTCTTCATGGTGCCGGCGCCCGGTTATTACGATGAGATGATCGAGCCGGAGTTTGTCTGGCAGGGGTGGGGTGCCAAAGAGTCGCAACCGATGGTCACCGAGCCGGCTCCGCAGCACTGACACAGGCAGCAACGACGTTTCTACAAAAAAAGGCCGCATCCCGAAGGATGCGGCCTTTTTGCGCGCTGTACAGCAAACTTACTTGGCAGCGGGAGCAGCCGGAGCAGCAGCTTCAGCAGGCTTGGCAGCCTCTTTCTTGACCGCCTTCTTCTTAACTACCTTCTTCTTGGCAGGGGCCTTCTCAGCAGCCGGAGCAGCAGCGGCAGCAGGAGCAGCGGCAGGAGCAGCAGCCTTAGGTGCCTCGTGGCCGGCGGCGAAAGCGAAAGAAGCGAAAGCAACAGTGGCGATCAGGGAAGCAATGATCTTTTTCATGGGTACATCCTCCTAAGGAAATTTGTAACAGCCTTAAGAGCAGGGAATGTGCCAAACAGCGTCAGCGCCTGCAACATGCAGCTATGATGCGGTTACTTGCCGCATGGCCATCAGTTGGTTTCTTTGGTGTGGTGCAGATCAGTTCTTCGATACCCGAAATGGGGTATTTTTACGCGCATTCATGTTGTCTATGCGTAATGGCCAGAGACCAAGTCGTGCCTTGTCATCCTTTAAATCATTAGCGCCCCTTAAAAGCCCGCTTAATATCATCCCAACGTTTACGGTCATCCTGCTGCAGGTTGCCCAGCGCCTCCAGCATGAACGCAAGCATTATAGAGGCAAACAGTGTTGCTGCGCTGACCAGCACCACAATCAGCGTCCGCTTGGGTTTGGCCTTCTCCAAGGGCGGCGTTGCGGGCTCCAGCAGCTTGATCGCGGTTGTCACCGTGCTGCCAATCTTTCCAAGATCATGCTCGGCGTTAATCTCGGGCGACACAACAAGATTAAGTGAATAAGCTGTGCGACCCAATTCAGCCACAGCCGCATTGGCGATGGCAGCGGCACGCTTGGGGTCAGCATCCTCAGCACTCACCTCAATCGTGCCGCTTTTGGCGCCCTTCACTTCGTACTGCTTTTTAAATGCCTTGAGTGACGGGAAGTGAAACTGGTTGCTTACTATCAGCATCAAACGGTCCGAATTGAGTATGTCCTCCAAGACCGGCTGCTTAACCGGCATTAATGGTAGCTTCTGAACACCAACGGTTGCCTTCTCACCCGTGAAGGCGGCGCCGATCGGCTGAATAGCCTGGCGTTGCAGGGCTATCACCTTGGCAGTAGCCTGATAGCGGTTGGGCAGCAGCACGGCCACCGCAGCACTAGCAAGTGCAGCAAACAGGGTAGTGGTGGCGATCATGCGCCAACGTCGGGCCAGCACCAACAGGAGGTCCAGCAGGTTGATCTCATCGTCAGCGATAGGGGTTAGTTGATGTTCAGTTGTCATGGACCCTTCCATTTTTAAAGTTTGTATCGTGTAAACAACAGGTGTTAACCAGAACCATCTGTGTGTCTCTCGGCAGTTCGCCTAGCTCTAACTCGCCCCTCTACCCAGGGTTACCACCCACAGGGTCTGGAACAGTATCTTGATATCCAGCCAGATACTCCAGTTTTCCACGTAACGGATATCCAGCCGGGCCACCTCGTCAAAATCCTGGATCTGATTGCGGCCACTCACCTGCCACAGTCCGGTGATCCCGGGCTTGATGCAGATTCGTTTGCGGTGCCAGTCCTCGTAGTTGGCAACTTCGTCCGGCGTGGGCGGGCGGGTTCCCACCAGGCTCATCTCCCCTTTGAGCACATTCCAGAACTGCGGGAATTCATCGATGCTGGTCTTGCGGATAAAACGGCCTACCCTGGTCACCCGCGGATCATCCTTGATCTTGAACATCTGACCGTTCATCTCATTGTGGGCCATCAGATCCTGCTTGTGCTGCTCCGCATCCACAATCATTGAGCGCAGCTTCCAGCAGCGGAACGGCCGGCCCTGTTCGCCGAGCCGCAGCTGGCCGAAAAAGATCGGGCCGGGTGATTCAAGCTTAATGGCCAGTGCTACAAAAGGGTACATCAGCCCAAAAAACAGCAGGCCCACCAGCGCTCCAGCAATATCCAAAAAACGTTTGGCCAGCAGCTGTGGGGCGCTGAACGCCTTTGCGTAAAAGCTGAGCATCGGCAGGGTGTCGTGAAATAAGGAAACTTCCTGGCGGTGCGCCGGGAAATCCACCAGATCGAGCACCATCCGCGAAGTGACCCCCAACTGGTCCAGCTCGGTCACATACTGTTCAATACGGGCCATCTCCGTGGCTGGCAAACAGAACACGACCTCATCCACCGTATGCTTTTTGCAGTAGTCAATAATGTTGCAGGCGGGGCCAGCACAGGTGATCGTATCCACGAGCCGCATTCCCCAACATGCGTGCAGTTCGATCAACTCTCGCATCTGTTGGGCCTTAAGACCGTCGCCCACCAGCAGGATGTCGCGGGTATTCAGCCCCCGCTGTCGTATAAGCGACAAAAACAGGCGGATGAATAGCTTGCCGGTTGCAATCGCGACAAAGGAGATCACTATGAACCAAAAGAACAGCAAACGGCTGAAGGTGTGCGGATCGAAGATGAAGATGGCGGCAGCAGCTATGCAGCCTGCAATTACGTAGGCCTTGAGCAGAGCGGTCAAAAAAGACCAGATAGTGCGGGTGCGCAGCGATCCATATATACCGCTGGCATAGAGTGCGCCAAACCAGAGCGGCAGGGCCAGTAGCAGAAACCAGAAATAATCGTTCAGCTCACGGTTTGTCAGATAGGGGTGGCGCAAGTAAAAGGCCGTAAGAAAACTGCCAAAGACAAGCAGCAGGTCAAGGGTGATCGCAATACCGGTGAGGAGTCGGGCCTGTTGTTTCAGCATGGATGGCAATCTAGCATAACTGGAGCAGATGTCCAGCAGCAGCTACACAAACTCCCCCGCCGGTTCATCGGCTAGCCAGCGCCGCAGGCCCTCTTCCAGGTCGGTGCGGTAGGGATAGCCGCGTTTGACCAGCTCGACTGGAATGATGTTGGTAGATTTAACCAGTTTGTACATCCGCGCCGGATGGATGCCGTTTTTAAGGCCCAGGGCATTCAGCAGTTGAAACGGCCTGGCGGCGTTTACCATCAAAGGCAGAGGGATCGTGCCCAGTGGTTTGCGGTAGCCGGCCACCTTGCCGAAGGTCTCGCAGATATCCTTGATGGTGTACTGGTGCGGGTAACAGAAGTTGTACAGCAGCGATGCCTCTGGTTGGTCGTTCATGAAAAACAGACTAGCCACCAGGTCCTCAACGTAGCCGCATCCCTTGATGGTGTCGTTTCGGCCGGGATAAGCGAACAGCCCTTTCTTGAGGGCCTTGGCCAGCTTGGTGAAGTTGCCATTTTCACCCCGGCCAAAGATGACGGCCGGCCGCGTGATTACCAGCTTGCGGTCAGCAGCCTTTGCCTGCCAAGCACGCTGAATCTCTTCGGCTTCAAATTTAGATTTGCCGTAGGCCGAGTTCGGCTCCAGGATTGATGACTCACTCTTGGGTTCTTCGGTGGGGCCGTACACGGCTATGGAACTGGTGAACCAAAGGGTAGTTGAGCCGGTTTCCTCGCAGAAGCGGGTAATGTTTTGAGCCCCCTTGACGTTGGTGTCGAAATACTCGTGATCGGGATGCCCCGGCGTGCGATGCACCGCTGCTAGATTGACCACCGTTGCCGGGCTGGAAATAAGGTTAGCCGGTATCGGCTCGCGCACATCGCAGTGCACATATCGGGTGCCCTTAAACATGGTGCCACGATTTGGTGCCTCTATGTCCGCAATGGTTATGTCGGTAATACCGCGCTGCTGTAGTTCTCGGACAAGATGGCTGCCGATGAAACCGGAGCCGCCAAAGATGGTGAATCTATTCACGCTTGCTTACCTTTCAGGACAGAATCCACATAATCCATGAATTTTCTTTTGAAGGCTTCTTTATCAAAGCTCAGGGCATGGTTACGAATAGCATGAGCATCAAATATTTCATGCATTGACTCAAATGCCGCAACTGCATCATTCAGGGCTTCTGGAGTTTGTTGATCAAAAAAGAGACCGGTTACACCTTCGACAACGGTCTCAAGAGCACCACCCTTACGGTAGGCGATCACCGGGCGGCCAGAAGCCATAGCCTCCAAAGGCACGATACCAAAGTCCTCAACGCCGGGGAAAATGAGGGCCTTGCACTTGCTGTAGTGTTCGCGAATCACAGAAAATGGTTGGCGACCCATTACGGTCACATTGGGAGCAGCCATACGTTTGAGATCTTCGTACTGCTCGCCATCACCGATTATGATCAAACGTTTGCCTGACAGGTTAAAGGCCTCGACAGCAAGGTCAGTTCTTTTGTAGCGCACCAACTGCCCCACCATCAGGTAAAAATCTTCAGTTTGTTCTGAAATCGAAAAGTCAACAGCAGATACCGGCGGATTAATAACCACGGCATTGCGACGGTAATGCTTTTCAATCCGTTTAGCGACGAAGGCGGAGTTGGCAACAAAATGATCTACACGTGCAGCGGAAGCAAGGTCCCACAACCGAAGATAGTGAATCAGCGGCGGCATGAGCAGGCGAGTTATACGACCAGCATTCTCCAGATAATCGTGGTACATGTCCCAGGCATAGCGCATGGGAGTATGACAGTAACAGATATGCGGTGTACCAGGCGAGACGATCACACCCTTTGCCGGGCCAGATTCACTGCTGATGACGAGGTCGTAACCGCGCAGATCAAGCTGTTCAAGGGCAATCGGCATAAGCGGGAGATAACTTTGATATTTCTTGGCGGCTTTTGG
>NZ_JAVEPN010000020.1:0-37485 GCF_034008105.1 Trichlorobacter sp. | reverse complement strand
TTACTTCCCAGGGAGAGACGATGCCAAGGGCCATACCAAAGAGCTGTTCGGGTTGCATGTGACGGGCACCTCCAAAATGAGATGACCGACTATACCACGGCTACCCACTCATTTCGACGAAGAGCCTCTTCTTCTGCCAGATTGAACACCACCCAGGAGCGACCACCATAGTTCAAGTCGCGCACAGTGCAGAACAGGTCGGCCAGGTTGATGATGGCACAGAGTACCGGATCGGAAGTCGCCGCGCGGGGATCATGGTGAAACAGGATCGCCTCCCGGTAGGCCTCGGGAAAATTCCAGCGCTCTGCAATACAGAAACCGATTTCGGCATGGGTAGTACCGAAGGTCTCCGCCTCGGCGTCAATCAACTTAATCGGCCGCTGTCTGGTCATCTCCAGCACTTTTGCGAACTGCTCAGCCCGGTAATAACTCAAGACCACCTCGCCGATATCGTGGATGATGCCGCCGATGTAGGCCTTTTCCAGATCCGGGTAGTGGATTTTTTCGGCGATCACCTTGGCCACCATGCCAACCCCGAAGGCGTGTTCCCAGCAGGGAGCCACCTCCAGCACGCCGCCCTTGTCTTCGAAGGCATTGATAAAGGAGGAGGTGAGCGCCACCTCCTTGATGTGACGCAGCCCGAGGTAGACCAAGGCACGCTTGAGCGAGGTAATCTCCTGGCTGGGCCGGTAGACCGGCGAGTTGACCATCTTCATCACCCGGGCGGTCATCACCTGGTCGGCCAGCATCAGATCAGCCACTTCATCAACATTCACATCCGGGTTGTTCAGCAGCTGCAGCACCTGGGTCGCCACCGCCGGAATGGTCGGCAGGTCATCTATGGTGGCCACCATGCTGCGGGCTGTTTCCAACATCACCTGTCTATCCATAGCTTGCCGCCCTCATTATTTTTTGTAGCCGAAGCCGCCCGGGAAATGGATCGTCTTGAACTTGTCGTTTACCCCATGCAGCGAATCGGACTGCCCCACGAAAAAATAGCCGTAGGGCTGCAGGTTATTATAGAAGTGCTGGACAACCTTGGACTTGGCCGCCAGGTCAAAATAGATCAGCACGTTGGCGCAGAAGATAAAGTCAAAACTCTTCATGAACACCATCTTGGTATCATCGTACAGGTTCAGCTTGTTGAAGGTGACGAACTTCTTGACCTCTGGCGAGAGTATGAACTTGCCGTTTTCTTCCTTGAAGTACTTCTTCTTATACAGATCAGGCACGTTACGCACCGAATAGGCGTTGTAAATCCCCTCCTTGGCCTGGGCGACCACGGTCTCGTTGATGTCGGTGCCCACGATCTCGATGATCCAGTCCTTAAGCAGGGTGGCCCGTTTCTCCAGCAGCATCATCGAGAGCGTGTAGGCCTCTTCGCCGGAGGAAGAGGCGGCGCTCCAGATACGCAGCTTGCGGAAGCCCATCTTGCCTTTGGCCTCGACGATCTCCGGCAGAAACTTGGTCTCGATGGCGTTCAGCTGGGGGACACAACGGAAAAAATAGGTCTCGTTGGTGGTGACCTCATCCAGCAGGAAGCGTAGCTCCTCACCACCCCGCGGCGATTTCAGCAGGGCGTAATAATCCATGGCGGTCTTGGTGCCGGTGGCCTCCATCCGCTTGGTCAGCCGGCTTTCCAAAAAATACTTCTTGGTGCTGTGGAAGTACATGCCGCACAGGTTATAGATGAAATCTCGCAACAGCTCGAAATCTTTATCAGATATAGCCACGGTTACATCCTTTTCAGAGATTCGTTCAGCGGCCGGCAGCGGCGTTGTCACCGCTGTCAATCATGCCGACCGGGTCAACAATCAGGGTTACCCGACCATCACCCAGAATGGTTGAACCGGCAATACCAGGGATGTTGGCCAGATAATTGCCCAAGGACTTGATTGCCACTTCCTGCTGCCCCACCAGGCGGGTCACCACCAGACCAACCCGCTTGTCGGCAGCGCCGATCACCACCACGTAGCAGAAATCATCCCGTTCAGCAGCGGGCTGTACCTTGAAGACCTGTTCCAGGCGGATCAAGGGCAACACCGACTCGCGCAGCTTGAGCACCTCCTGGCCGCCCACCACGTGGAACTGGCGCTGGTCAACCCGCAGGGTTTCCAGAACGGATGAGAGCGGAATCGAGTAGACCTCACCCTCCACCTCAACCAGCAGGGACTGGATGATGGCCAGGGTTAGTGGCAGGCGCAGGATGAACTCGGAACCGAGCCCCTTCTCGCTCTTGATCTCAATCAGACCGTTCAGCTTTTTGATGTTGGTCTTGACCACGTCCATGCCGACCCCGCGGCCGGAAAGGTCAGAGGCCTTATCCTTGGTGGAGAAACCGGGCAGGAAGATCAGGTCGAACATCTCGCGCTGGCTCATGGCTGCCAGCTGCTCTTCGGTGATCAGCCCCTTCTCGATCGCCTTGCGGCCGACCCGTTCGGTGTCAATGCCGCGACCGTCGTCCTTGATGCTGATGATGATCGAGTTACCTTCGTGTACGGCGGCCAGCACCAGGGTCCCGGTACGGGGCTTGCCGGCGGCCAGCCGTTCTTCCGGCGTTTCCAGACCGTGGTCCATGGCATTGCGAATCAGGTGGATCAGCGGATCGCCGATCTCGTCCACTACTGAACGGTCCAGTTCGGTCTCTTCACCGAAGATCTGCAGATCCACCTCTTTACCCAGGTCGCGGGACAGGGAGCGGACGATGCGGGGGAACTTCTTGAAGACCTTTTCCACCGGGATCATCCGCATCTTGAGGACCTGCATCTGCAGTTCTGAGGTTACGAAGTTCATCCGTTTGGTCAGCTTGCCGAACTCTTCGCCAAACAGAATCTGATCAGAGCTGCCCCCCTGCAGATCCTGGTTGAGCTGGATCATCCGGTTACGCTCCAGCACCAGTTCGCCCACCTGGTTCATCAGATCGTCCAGCCGCTTGACATCCACCCGCACGGTGGAACTGTCGGACAGATCATCGCCCCCCTTGTTATCAGCGGGCTTGGGCGGAGCTGTTTTTTTGGCAGCAGGTGCTGCCGAAACAGCAGGAGGCAGAGGCGCGGTCGGGCTGGGAGGCTCTGGTTGCGCAGTCGGCTGTCCGGCCGCAGCAGATGGCTCGGAAGGCGCCGAAGGTGCAGCTGCGGGTGGTGGCTCAATATTGACCTCTGCGGCAATCGGCTCGACGACCGGATCAGCAGGCGGCTGCTGGACCTGCTCAGTCAAGAGCGGGATCAGCTTGTTGACGGTCTCGTCGATCTCACGGTCAACGATATCACCGCCCTTGATGTCGGCCACCAAGGTCTTGACCAGGTCGGTGGCTTCAAGCACCACATCCATGATCTCGGGGGTCACCAGCAGTTCACCCTTGCGCAGACGATTCAGCACATCCTCGGTCTTGTGGGTCACCCGCACCAGCAGGTCAAAGCCAAGAAAGCTTGAGGCACCTTTTACGGTATGGATCGAACGGAAGATCTGATTCAGCAGGTCAGTATCGCTCGGGGTCTTTTCAAGAGCGACCAGGTCGTCATCCAGTTTTTCCAGCAGCTCGGTGGTTTCAGTCAAAAAACCTTCAAGCAGTTCCTGGTCTTCGCAATCAATCGGCATCGTACACCTCTACGCGTGAGATGAAGTAAATAACGGAACAAGACCAGTAACCATCAGAGGTTACTGAACAGCTGACGTTCATCCTGGGTGAATATCTTCTCAAGCTCCAACAGCACCAACAGCCGCTCGGCCTGGTTAATCACGCCGGCAATGCACTCCTGGTCGATGCCACTGCTCACCACGGCCGGTGACGGTTGAATCTCGCTGCTGGAGATGCGGATCACCTCGGAGACAGCATCAACGATAAACCCCATCAACTCTCCACCCACATCCATGACCATGATACGGGTCTGCTTGTCATACTCGGCGTCGGCCAGGCAAAAACGCTTACGCATGTTAATGATCGGGATTACCTTGCCCCGCAGGTTAATCACGCCCTCCACATAATGGGGCGTGTTGGGCACACGGGTGATGGTTGGCATACGGATAATCTCACGCACCTTGAGAACATCGACGCCATACTCCTCCTGGGCAAGATTGAAGCTTACCAGCTGGATCAGCTCGCCCTGCTCTCCACTACGGACATCATCAAGCTTCATCGGTGCCAAGGCATTTGACATGTAAGGCTCCTCGCGTCAGTTTTATTGCGCATCAAGGCCGCGGAGTCCGGCGCACACCCCCGACCCGGCTGGTAGTTGCTGGTCTGTAATCTACCATGCTACCCGGCAGTCTGCAAGCACAGGGAAACCCATTTTTTCGCTCAGCTACTGCCGGATTACAGCCGCCTGCGCCTACTGCCCCATCCAGCCAAGTCAGATTATTGACATTACGGACCAGTTACTGGTATGCTCCAAGCGTTGCCAGCCGTCACATTACCACCAAAGATTGCGCAAGAAAGCAGGTTATCAGCCATGCACAGCGAACTGCTGATTGTCGAAAATGATCGCAAGACCAGAGATTTGGTGTCAGCTTTTCTGACATATCAGGGCTACAGCACCACCGTACTGGGTGAGCGTGACGATATTTTTGACACTATTGGCAGCAAACCGCACCGGGTGGTGATCGCTGATCTGCAAACCCTGCTGGCACGCAGCCCCGACATCCTGACCAAGGCCTGGGAGGCCAGCCCTGACCTGGTGATCCTTGCGTACGACCAGCCGGACACAGCACGCAACCTGCCGCACAACGAGCGGCTGCTCTTTATCCCCAAGCCGCTCAACCTTGACGAACTGGAAAGTGTGGTGATGCGGGCCCGTGAATACCAGGCCCTGCAAGCCAGTAGCGGCGAACCATCCACCTCGGAGGAGTTTCCACACTTCCTCTGCTCCACCATCATTGGCCGCAGCCGCACGATGCTGACCTTGTTTGAGATGTTGGAAAAAGTCGCCGAATCAAATGCGACCGTGCTGATCCAGGGAGAATCAGGAACCGGCAAGGAACTTGCAGCACGGGCCATACATCAGCTCTCCAGTCGCAGCAGCAAAAACTTCGTACCGGTCAATTGCGCCGCCATTCCGGACGAGCTACTGGAAAGCGAGCTGTTCGGCCACGTCAAGGGCGCCTTCACCGGGGCCTACGCCAACCGGCCCGGTCGTTTCGACATGGCCGACAAAGGGACCCTCTTTCTGGATGAAATTGGCGACATGAAGGCCAACCTCCAGGTGAAGCTGCTACGTGTACTGCAAACCAAGGAGTTCGAGCCGGTGGGCTCGGCCCGTTCGCAGAAGGTGGACGCCCGGATCATTGCCGCCACCAACAGTAACCTGGAACAGTTGGTGGCCAACAAGGATTTTCGCGAAGATCTCTATTACCGTCTGTCGGTGATTCCAATCACCATTCCGCCGCTGCGTGAACGGCGCGAAGATATACCGCTCTTGATCAATCATTTCCTGGGGCGCTTCAACCACGACAAACGTCGACTGGTCAAGGGGTTTTCGCGGGAGGCCTTAGAGATACTACGTAACTACGACTGGCCCGGCAACGTGCGGGAGTTGGAAAATCTGGTGGAGCGGATGGTGACCCTCAAGGAGAACGGTTTCATCACCCCCGATGATCTGCCGGAACGTTACCAGCCCGGCAGTAGACCCTTGCCCCGCAGCACGTCGGCGGCCCCTGCACCGGCAACAGCCCAAGCTGAGGAGTTGCCGGCCAACGGCATTTGCTTGAATAGCGCAGTGGATGCCTTTGAAAACCGGCTGATCCTGCAGGCCTTGCAACGCACCGGCGGCAACAAGAAGGAGGCCGCCAGCCTGCTGAACCTGAAACGCACCACCCTGATCGAAAAGCTGAAGAAAAAGAACCTGCAGTTCGATGCCTAAAGGGAGCGTTCCATGTCGCTAAATCCCGCTCAGACCCTGTCACTGCTGCAAAGTATGCTGCGTGAGCCTCAATCAGCGGCAGACGGCAAGCGGACCACCTCGGCCGCCTTTGCCAACCGGCTTGACCAGGCACTGGAACGGGGTGAAGTGCCGACCGACAGTTCTCCCGAATCAATCCAGCGGGCAGCGGAGACCCTGCGCCTGACCACCCTGCGCAGCTCGTTGGAACTGCTGGATGATCAGCCGTCCCCATCCGGCGGCCTATCCCTGCCGTTACCCGCCACCTCGCAGCAGACACTGCCAACGATCCAGGCCTATCTGGCCAACCAGACACAGCAAGGAACTCCAGCCCCACCATCAGTGACGATGCCTGCCACTACGGCACAACCAACTCAGGAGGCCGAGGAGCCTGGACCAGCACCACTCAGCCGGCTCTCACTGCTGCGCGACACCACTGCCGGCACCACTTTTGAGCCGATCATCCAGAAGGCATCGCGTCAGTACGGTGTAGATGCCGAGTTGATCC
Source organism: Trichlorobacter sp. (assembly GCF_034008105.1). Taxonomy (NCBI): domain Bacteria; kingdom Pseudomonadati; phylum Thermodesulfobacteriota; class Desulfuromonadia; order Geobacterales; family Geobacteraceae; genus Trichlorobacter; species Trichlorobacter sp. The sequence continues at coordinate 31,104 of NZ_JAVEPN010000020.1, read as the reverse complement.
GTGCGGTCATCAAGGCCGAAAGCAACTTCAACCCCCGCGCGGTCTCCCACGCTGGCGCCCAGGGCCTGATGCAGCTGATGCCGGCTACTGCCCGCGGCCTGGGGGTCAGCAACTCCTTTGATCCTGAACAAAATGTGATGGGTGGCACCAGGTTTCTGAAAGGACTGCTGGATCGCTACAACGGTGATCTGGATGCAGCTCTGGCCGCCTACAACTGGGGCCCCGGCAATGTGGATCGCCGTCCCGATCGACTGCCCCGTGAGACCCGTGACTACCTGGTGAAGGTCAAACAGTTCTATGCCAGCTACACCGGCTAACTGCTCAGATACTCAGCCAGCACCCCGCTCGTCTGCCGCAGCCGTTTACTCATGGTCCTTGCCAGCTGCAACAGCAGTTTAGCCCACAGACGCGGCATCTGGTCCGCCATCTGCGTACAATGGTCCTCATCTAACACGAGCAGCAAAACCGGCGTAGTGACAATGACCGATGCCGAACGAGGTTCGCCGTCGATCAAGGCCATCTCGCCCACCACCTGCCCCGGCCCCACCGAGGCGATCTCCTTGCTGGTGTGCTGCAGATCCTCCTTGACAATTCTGACCCGTCCCTGGAAGAGCATACACATAAAATCACTCTGTTCGCCCTGGCGACAGACATAAGTACCGGCATCGGCGCGCCAGGCATCAAAGTAGGCAGCTAACGACTGCAACTCCTGCCAACCCAGACCACTGCCCAGACGGCTTTTTTCCAGTAACGTTGCGCGTTCCTGCAGCGAGAGCTGCTGCTCAACCATACCGGCCAGAGTAAAACGATCCCGTAATGGCACTTTCCGCCTCCTTACCCACAAACCTTAGCAGCGAAATTCAAAACAAATACGGTCTGTTAGCCCCAAGCCACTTGAACATAACCACCTCTTATCCTATGATACAACGGTGTTAACACGTTAGCGGCCGCATGCAGCAAAAGCCGTCAGGTTCCTGGCACCACCACCCAAAAGAGGAGAAGCCACCTCAATGTCTCAACAGCTCCAATATCGTCCGATCATCACCGCTTGCATCAACCCGGCCAGCTTCCCCAGCGTGGCGTTGTATGTCAAAAGCGGCCCCAACTTTGTGCTCTACAAGCCGGCGGAACGTCCCCTTACCCACCAAGATCTGCAGCGCCTCGAACAGAACCGGGCCGAGACCCTCTACATCCGTACGGAAGAAATGGCGCCGGTGGCCAGCTTTCTGGAAGAGACCATCACAGAGATTATGGACAGCGAGAGCCTGCAACCCCAGGTCAAGGGCCAGATTCTCTCCCAGGTTGCCATGAACTATGTGATGGACCTGTTCACCACCCCGGACAAACTGACCGATGTTGAACGGTGTCGCCACCTGGTGCGACAGCTGATGAACTTCATCACCCAGCACCCGAACGCCTTTGATTCATTGCATGCGGTGGTCGAGCACGACTATTACACTTTTGTGCACAGCGTCCAGGTGGCCTCGCTCTCGATGCTGGCCCATGCCGAAATCTACAGTCTGCCGTTGTATGAACTGGAGGATGTGGGCATTGGCGGGATATTGCACGACGTGGGAATGATCTTCATCCCCAACACCATCTTGGACAAGCCGGATGCCTTGAGCAACTTCGAATACACCATGATCAAGCGCCACGCCCAGCGGGGCTATGAGTGTCTGCGCGATCTGGGCGGATTCAGTGAGATCTCGCTGGCGGCGGTCCGTTTCCACCATGAACGCTACAACGGCGACGGCTACCCCTTCAGCCTGGTGGGAGACGCCATCCCGCGCACCGCACAGATCACCGCTATTTGCGACGTGTACAGCGCGCTGACCTCCAACCGTCCCTACCGCTCGGCCATCAGCAACCAGGAGGCCCTGACCCTAATGGAACGGGAGGGCCGCTCCATCTTCAACCCAGACCTGCTGGCCCGCTTCAAGAAGATCGTCGGCGGCAGTCCGTCAGAAGAATAGCTGCCAGAGCATCACCCCACCAAACAGCAGGAACATGCCGCCGGCGGCACGGTGAATCCAGCAGACCGGAATGTAGCGTACCAGCTGCTTGCCGGCAAAGATTCCCAGCAACGAAACCAGCCACAGCGCCAGGGTTGACGCGGCAAACACCGCCACCATCCCGATCCGGCTTGCGGAATGTACTGCGGCCTGACTGGCGGTCACCAGTTGGGTCTTGTCCCCCAACTCCGCCATAAAGATCATCAGAAAGGCCGTACGCATGGCACTGGCCGCCGTGGGGGGCGGTGCATCGTCATCCTCGTCAGCGCAGGCATTACGCAGGGTCGCTACCCCGAAGTACAGAAACAAGAGCGCCGCCACCAGGGACACCCAGAAGCGGGGCAACATCAGGAACAGCACCTTGCCCACCGCCACCGCTGCCAGATTGAGCACCACAAAGGCCAGGGCAATCCCCACAAAAATCCGCTTCCAGGGGTAGCGCAACGCCAGCGCCATGGCGGTCAGCTGGGTCTTGTCCCCCAGCTCAGCCACAAAGATCAGGGCGAAGGTGGTCCAGAAGATGGAATCAGTCATGCATGCTCCGGTAGGGTTGATGACTGTAGCGGTCCGAAGGCTCGGCCAGGGTCTCGTCCTCGATCTCCAGCGGATGGATCGGCTCGAACTGTTCCATGGCCGATGCCGGCAGCATACCGGTCTCGACGCGCATATAGGTTTGGATTTCCCGCAAGGCGGCCAGGATCACCTCTTCGTCCTTGGGCAGTTCATGGGGGCTCACCTCCAGGGTCATGCAGCCCTGGTAGTCGGTGTGTTTGAGGTGATTCAAGAAACGGGTCAACGGCAGGCGGCCGTGACCAGGCAGCAGATGCTCGCGGTTGAAGCCGTAGTCCGAGAAGTGGACGTTACGCATCCGTCCCGATTCGTAACAGAGGTAAAAATCGTTGATGAAGTTGGCCTTGCCCGAGCCCATGTGAGTGGTGTCAAAGGTCAGGTACAGGTTGTGATCGTGGATGAAAGTCACCAGGTCCCGCGTGGCTGAGAGGATGTTGGGGTTGACCTTGAGGCGGCCGCCGACCCAGGGCATGTTTTCCAGCGTAACCATCACCTGTCCGTCAAGCCCGATCTGTTTCTGAAAATCACGTATCTTGTACAGCCAGCGCCAGAAGCCAATCTCAAGCCCCAGCCATGAAGGCGGGTGAAAATTGACCAGCGGCACACCGGTCTTGGCCGCCAGATCGATCGAATTGAACAGAGATTCGACCGGGCCGCCCCAACCGTCAAGCGGCATGAAAGGGGCGTGGATCGAGTTGATCGGACAGATCTGCTGCAGCTTGCGCACCAGCTTGACCGGGTTCACCCACTGGAAGTCCTGATTGATGATCAACTCCACCCCGTCAAAACCGGCCTGTTCAGCCAGTTCAAAGGCGCGTTCCAGCGGCAGGGTGAACAGCGACCCGCTGGAGAGCGAGAGTTTCACCCCTGCCTTCATGCCTGCTGTCCAAAACTGACGTGGAGATGGCGCTGCAGATCGGCCACGGTTTCAAGGCTGGTCCGTAGCTGTTCCTGCTCGTCATGGCTCAGCAGCGCCAGATCGAGATTGAGGATATCACGGCAATCCTGGCCGGGTGAGGCGGTCAATTCAAGGGTTAAGCGGTGACGACTGAAGAGATGCCAGGCCTGCAGTGCACGTTCTGCCAGATCCACATCAAGCCGACCGTTACGCACCAACTCACGCAAACGGCGCGGGGTACCGTCTTCAACCAGATCATGGTGCAGACACAATCCCCCCACGCAGGCTCCCAGCGGCAACAAGGCGTGCTGCAGCAGGGCAAAACGGCCACGATAGGGACCACCACGGTTCAAACGAAAACCGCCCATCATCCCCAGTCCGTTGGAAAGAACCGTGCAACGCTCCACCAGATTGGCAACGGCCGGTCGCTGGCGTAGCTGTTCACTGCACAACGCCCTGAAACGACTGGCCAGGCACTGCTCATCAACCAGGACCGCCTGATCGACCAGGCGCACCAGTTCAATCAGTTCACCCTTGTCATTGCCAGCAACGCCACACTCCAGACGCTCACGCCACTGTTCCAAACTGCCGCGCCAGTCAGGCTGCAGCGGTGAAATGGCCTCTTCCAGGGCGATGCCGCAGGCACGCAACCAGGCCATCAACTCCTCGGCAAATTCAGCCATCAGCTGGTCTTCGGCTGGCGTGCCTGCGCCGTCCCAGACCAAGGCCAACTGAACGCGGCAAAAGCGGGTATATTCAAACCGCCCTGCCGGTCCCAACGCCAACAGGGCCAAGGGTGGCAGCTCAACACCATCCTGCTGGCGCAAGGTGCGGACCTGCATGCCGATCAATGCAGCCAGAAAAGCATTGGCTGCCTCAAAAAAAGCCGGTGGCGACTGAAAGCGACGGAAGTGGCCATAGGCAGTCTCATAGAAACCGGCCACAAGCGTGAGCAGCGCTTCCTGATCGTCGATTGACGTCAGGCGTGCTGAAAGCTGGTCACACTGTTCGATGAACTGCCGGTTTTGAGCGGCAACCATCCCCAGCTCGTCCCCGATGACCGCCAACAGGTCGCCCATCGCTTCCGGCTGCCTGGCCGCAACCGTCCGGATGGCGGCCTGTCGATAGCCGGCAACAAATTCGTCAAGACCGCGCCAATCCTCCAGCCGGTCTCCCTTGGCAAGCAGCAGTGCCATCAGCGATCCTTCACGTCGTGTACATTGCGAGCCAGAAAGCCGACTATCTCATCGGATGGCGGACGAGTCAGCAGCGAGACGACAATCATTACCACCACCACCAGTGGCGCCCCCAAAAAGGCCGATGACGTCAAGGGGAACAGGGTCGTAACCACTGGCAGTACGCCGCCCAGCAGAGGGGCTGAAAAGCTGATCGCCACCCCCACCAGCATGCCTGCCACCACACCGGCTGCATTGGTGCGGCTCCACCAGATACCCATCAGGAATGCGGGGAAGATGGTGTTGCCAGCCAGGGCAAAGGCCACCGCAGCCGTTTCAGCAATCATCCCGACTGGTTTCAGCGATAACGCCAGCACAGCCGCGGCCAACACCAGAAAGAAGCCTTTGGCCATGGTCAGCTTGTCACTGTCGGTGGCCGAGGGGCACATCAGGCGGGGGTAAATATCATAGGCAAAGGCAGCCGCACCGTTCTGCAGCAGTCCTGAGATGGCATAAAAGGCCGCCGCCAGACCGCCGGCCACCAGCAACCCCACCACCCAGACCGGGATGCCGCCCTGCAGGGCCGCCGTCAGCGTAACCAGATCGGCGGTCGCTGGGTCGGGCGTCTTGTATGCCAGCCCTGCCTTGGCATCGTAGAGACGGGCCAGCACCCCGTAGGCCGGTGCCGACCAGTAGATCAGCGAGATGAAGAACAGCCCCCAGACTACCCCCCAGCGGGCGTCACGGATACTGGGAGCCATATAAAAACGCGATAATACGTGGGGTAATCCGGCGGTGCCAAACATCAGCGTAAAACAGAGAGCCAGCCAGTGGTAGAGCGAAACAGTGGCAAACGGCTCCGACCAGTAGAATCCAAACTGGGTCTGCAGATCGATGATCGCCTGTCCGTAGCCGAACTGGGGCAGCACCCAGAAATAACCGAGTTTTTTGGTAAGAAACATCAACGGCAACACAAAGGCCACGATCAGCACAAAATACTGCAGCCGCTGATTGCGCACCACACCCAGGGTACCGGAGATCACCACGAAGGTGACCACCAGCGCGCCGCCGGTCACCACGGCGGCCTGGTAGCCGATGCCGAACAACCAGGAGACCAGCAGCGCCACACCGCGCACCTGGGCGATGCAGTAGATGATCGATATCATGATTGAGATCAGGGCAGCCAGGGTACGCGCCGTACCTGACTCATAGCGGAAACCGACGAAATCGGGGGCGGTAAACTTGCCAAAACGCCGAATCTGGGTGGCCAGCAGCACCAGCAGCAGGATATAGCCGCCGGTCCAGCCGATCACAAAGGCCATGGCGTAGTAACCTTTGAGATAAAACAGGCCGGCCAGGCCCAGGATACTGGCGGCGCTCATCCAGTTGCTGGCAATGGCGGCGCCGCTCCCCAGACGACCACTGTAGTTGCCGGCAAAACCGTAGTCAGAGGCCTGGCGCATCTTGCTGCCCATTCCCCCCAGTACAAACAGGGCAAACATGGCGGCAACAATCATCAACGGTATCAGCTGGACTGGCGACGAGCTCATGGTTGCTGCTCCTTTTTGCTGCGCCCGGTGGCTCGATAACGGATAGTGCCTTCGAATTTGCGGGATTCATGGCGGTCCATCCAGAGGTTGAAGGCAACCCCCAGCAGGATGAACCAGAGCGGCAGGAACTGGCCCGAAAGCCAGAAATGGATCGGCAGGTTAAAGAAGATTATCTCCGACAGCCAGTACTCGATCAGGGTGGTCTCCATGTACCAGATTGCGACCTGGGAGCCCACCACCGCCACCAGCCAGGCGGCCATAATCATGACAATGACCTGTACCTCGCCACGCAGTAACCCTGACTGCGGCCTGAAGATATTGATACCCTGGTCCGTCCCCTTGTGGTCCATTGTCCCTCCTAGCCATCGTTGGTACGACGGTAATGCACAAAATGGATAGCGCTGCCCTCGGCCATGAATTTCAGCATGTACTTGGTGCGCGGATACTGATCCAGGTCATGACGCCACAGGTCGGGCGCCAAAACGTTTTCAAACTGGCGCTGCCGAGGCATCATCCGGGCCACATCAATACCGTAGTCGGCAAAATCGGTGGTGAAGTACAGATCGCCCCCCGGCATCAGGTAGTCGGCCAGGGTTGCCACAAAGGCCTCATTCACCAGACGCCGCTTGCGCTGCCGACGTTTTGGCCACGGGTCAGGACAGTTGATAAACACCGCCCGCAATGACCCTTTGGCGATGCAGCGACTGATAAACGAACGGGCCTCGTCCCGCACCACCCTGATATTCTGCAGGCCGAACCGCTCGGCACGGCGGCAGGTTTTCAGGCAGCCCTTGTTGTAAAAATCGATGGCAAGGTAGTTCCAGTCAGGATGACGAGCGGCCATGGTGACGGCAAAATCGCCAATGCCACAGCCTATTTCAAGCACCAGCGGATGCTGATTGCCGAAGATCATATCCCAGGCCGGCAGTTCGTCAAGTTCGGATCCGGCTAAAAAGAGCGGCGAGTGAATCGGTAACAAGGTCTCCATAGGCCGGAGTTGTACCACAGCAGCCCGCCATTTTCATCGTATTTTGCATTGACCAGCCGTTGCCGTATCCTCAGACAGCGCGCCTGATTGCCATTTATCCACAGCTGTGCTATAGGCTGTTCTGTTTAGCTGCGGGCAGAGGGAGAAGCCATGGAACTGCTGGGCGGATTCATAATCATGCTGGTGCTGCTATCGCTGCTGCTCGGCGCCGTCTGGCTCAGTCTCCCGATCCTGATCATCGGCCTATGGCGACGTCTGGAGCGGCTTTCTCTGCAGATAGAGCGGGTTGAGACCCGTTTGACGCAGCTTGAGCGGCAACTCACGCTGCAGCCGACACAACAAACAACACTACACACTACTGCTATGACGAATGCAGCTACACAGGGAGGTATTGATGGGACTGTTGACCGATAAAAAAGCCCTGATTCTGGGGGTTGCCAACGAGAAAAGCATCGCCTGGGCCATAGCCCGGTTGTTTCACGCCGAAGGGGCTGAACTGATGCTGACCTACGCTGGCGAGGCCGTGGAAAAACGGGTGCGCCCGCTGGCCGAGTCACTGAACGCTACGGTGGCCCCCTGCAATGTTACCAGCGATGATGAGATCGTCGCTGTCATGGCCGATATCAAAGAGCGCTGGGGCGGACTTGACATCCTGATTCACTCGGTGGCCTTTGCCGACCGGGAAGAGCTGAAGGGCAGCATCCTCTCCACCACCCGACAGGGCTTTGCCACAGCCCTCGATGTCAGCGCCTACTCCCTGATCGCCCTGCTGAAAGAGGCCCAGCCGCTGATGGTCGGGCGCAACGCCTGTGCCCTGGCCATGAGTTACTATGGCGCCGTCAAGGTGTTCCCCAACTACAACGTGATGGGGGTGGCCAAGGCTGCCCTCGAGGCATCAATCCGCTATCTGTCGGCCGGTATGGGCACCGACGGCGTCAGGGTCAACGGCATCTCGGCCGGCCCGATCAAGACCCTGGCCGCCTCAGGGGTCGGCGATTTCAAACAGATTCTCAACACCGTCGAAGAACGGGCGCCACTACACCGCAACATCACCCAGGAGGATGTGGCCAAATCGGCGCTCTACCTGTGCAGCGACCTGGCCAGCGGCGTAACCGGCGAGGTACACTATGTGGATGCCGGCTACAACGTGACCGGCATCTAAGCGGAGTCCCGCCATTCACGATATCTTCGGTAATCTTGCCGGCCTGCGACAGAGCCAGCTCCAACCCCTGGAGCGGCTCTACCGCCGCCGGGCTCAGCCTGATGAATGCTGTTCCAGCGAACTGGCCCAGCGCCTGATGGAACTTTCCCAGGAACTGCGCCGCCAACTGGGCATCCTGATCAACCGCCAGGGCAGCGTCGCCTACGTGATCGTCGGTGATGAAAAAGGGCTGCTGATACCTGAACTGAAAGACTACCCCTTGGGCCGCAAACGGCTGCGTGGCCTACGCCTGATCCACACCCACCTCAAAAACGAACCACTCACCGAAGACGACCTGACCGACCTGAAACTGTTGCGCCTGGACCTGGTCGCTGCGCTGACAGCCCCTGCTGGCAGTCAGCGCGTTAGCGTCCAACTGGCCCATCTCTCCAGCTCCCCCTCAGGCATCACCCAGCTTGCCCCGCAACCGTTTGACCGCTTGGTCGGGTACGGCAGCGACGAGATCGCAAGCCTGGAAAAGGAACTGGAGCGAGCCGTCAAGCTCCAGACACAGGCAAGGGAAGGACAGGAGCAGGCCATCCTGATCTCGGTACGGGCCGCTGGCGAGCGGCGGGAGGTAGAGGATTCGCTGGCCGAACTGCAGGAACTGGCCCGCACCGCCGGCGTCATGGTGCTGGACAACTTCATTCAACTGCCGCGCAAGCTGAATCCCCGCACCCTGATGGGTGAAGGCAAGCTGCAGGAGGTGGTGATCCGCGCCCTGCAACGGGGGGCCAGCCTACTGATCTTCGATCAGGAACTGACCCCGGCCCAGGTGCGGGCCATCTCGGCCATGACCGAACTGAAGGTCTTAGACCGCAGCCAGCTGATCCTGGATATCTTTGCCCGCCGCGCCACCTCGCTGGACGGCAAGGTGCAGGTGGAGCTGGCGCAGCTCAAATACCTGTTACCTCGCCTGACCGGGCGCGGCACCCAGATGTCACGGCTGATGGGCGGCATCGGCGGACGGGGACCGGGCGAAACCAAGCTGGAGACCGACCGGCGCAGGATTCGCGACCGGATCACCGCCCTGGAACGTGAGCTGGAAGAACTTTCCCGCGGCCGGGAGCAACGTCGCAGCCGTCGCGTCAAGGCCGGCGTGCCGATCATCTCAATCGTTGGCTACACCAATGCCGGTAAATCAACCTTGCTGAACGCCCTCACCAAGAGCGAGGTGTTTACCGAAAACCTGCTGTTTGCCACCCTGGACACCTCTAGCCGCCGCCTGCGCCTGCCCCGCGACCGCGAGGTGATCATCACCGACACGGTCGGCTTCATCCGCTCGCTGCCCAAATCACTGATGGGCGCCTTCAAGGCAACCCTGGAGGAGCTGCGGGATGCCGACCTGCTGCTGCACCTGGTGGATGCCTCCAACCCACGCTTTGAGGATCAGATCCGACAGGTGCGCGCCATCCTCGAAGAGCTGGAACTGGACACCATCCCGGAGGTGGTGGTCTTCAACAAGACCGACCAGCTGGAACCGCTCAAGAAAAAGGATACCGTCGCCTATCTGCGGGTCAAACAGGCGCAGATGCGCTACAAGGCCATCAGCATCAGCGCGGTGCAACGCCCTACGCTGCAGCCGCTGTTGGAGGAATTGAAGCGCCGTTTCTGGCCCGAGGCCGATTGACAGGCAACGGCAGGTTAGCCTATAGTAGCCAAATTACGATCTGCCAGGGAGCTCATGCGCGACCTCAAACATCTCTGCACACCGACACGTACTAAAAACCGACGCGGCCTGGTGCTGGTTTCGCTGCTTGCGCTGATCCTGATCCCGCTGGCGCTGCTGCTGGTCAGACAAGTTGCCGATGCCTACAGCAGCTGGCGCGGCCAACCGCCTGCCCCGGCTCCGATCAGCCTCGGCACCGAGCTGTTCGGTACTGCCAACGCCCTTTTGCCGGCAGCCCAACAGACCGATAACGGACTGATCGCCACGGCCAACGACGGCACGCTGCTGCACTACAGCATCATGCCCGCACTGCAGCAACGGGTTGAACGTTTTTTGCGCTCATATCAGGTGCCCTACGGCCTGCTGATCGCCCTGGAACCGTCCACCGGCAGGGTGCTGGCCCTGGCCGGCCACTCCTCGCTGGCACCGGACTGGACCCAGCAGGCCCCCTATCAGCTCTATCCGATGGCATCGCTGTTCAAGATGGTAACCGCCGCCGCTGCCCTTGAAAACGGCGTGATCAACCCTGACACCGTGCTTGCATTCCGTGGCAGCGCCATCTCAGAAACCCCCTCCAGCTGGGACCCGCGCCCCAGGGGACGCAACAATCAGATGGATGTCTCGGACGCCATGGGCAAATCCTGCAATCCGGTGTATGGACGGATCGCCAGCGACCTGGTGGGCGCTGAACGGCTGCAGGCGGCCTGCGAGCAGTTCGGCTTCAACCGTCAACTGCTGCCCGGCCTACCGGTACACGCCAGCCAGGCTCCGCTGGCCGCCACCACCACTGATCTGCGACTCTTGGGATCGGGGCTGGAGCATAATCTGCAGATATCGCCGTTGCATGCCGCCCTGATCACAGCCGGCATCGCCAACAAGGGCGTCATGATGACTCCCCGCCTGGTAGACCGGGCTGAGCGCGAGCAACAGGAACTGCGCCTAGCACCCACCACCGAGTTGCTGCGTGTCACCTCGCCGCAGGTGGCCGACAGCCTGACCCGTATGCTGACCAGCACCGTCACCACCGGCACCTCGCGCCGGGCCTTCCGCAGCCCCCAGGCCCGACAGCTGCTGGCGTCGGTCAGTGTGGCCGCCAAGACCGGCAGCATCAATGGCGACAACCCCAAAGGGCATTACAGCTGGTTTGCCGCCTACGCACCGGCGGACGACCCTCAGATAGCACTGGTGGCACTGGTTATCAACGGGAATCGCTGGAGAATCAAGGCATCACAGGTGGGAGAGCAGGCCCTGGACGCCTTTTTCAGGGTTGGTAGTTAGTCAGGGTAAACAGACCGTCCTGCAATTCACCATAGGAAAACTGGCCGATCCAGTCCCCCACAGCCAGCAGGGTAAAATCGCCATCCCGCTCCAAAAGCGGCAGATGGAAGTGTCCCAGCACCACCGCATCCAAGCCCTGCGACCGGATGTGGGCCGCATAGTCCGTGATAATCCGGCGGTAATCCCAGCGGGCAGTATTGTCTGCGTAGCGTCCACCGCTGGAGCGCTGGAGCCGTTGACGGATAGACTGGATGACGCTGGCAGGCAACAGACGACCGCTCCAGAGCAGGACGGGATTACGCACCATGTGATACAGCAGGCGGTAGCGCCAGTCAGCCCGGTTCACCAGATCGCCGTGGCAGAGCAGCACCTGTTTTCCCTGCAGTTCGACAACAACCGGCCCTGTATGCAGTTCGGCGCCGATCCGCTCGGCCAAAGCGGACCCCAGCCGGAAGTCATGGTTACCCTCCAGGTAGATCAGGCGGGTACCGGCCTGACGCAGGCGTGACAAGGCAGCGATGACCGGCTCATGGTCGTCAAAGGACAGCTGGGGCAGACCGATCCGGAAGTCAAACAGATCACCCAGGATACAGAGCGTGTCCGTTGTACCCTGCAGCTCCTCCAAAAAACGGATCAGCAGCCGGTAGTTATCATCTTCAGGGGCCCGCAGGTGGGCATCAGCCAAAAATATGGTCCGCATGGGCAGCGATTGTGCCGCCCTGTCCAGGCCGTGTCAACAATGAAAGTGGAGTCAAGATGCAGCATCAGGTTGCCATACTATGGGATGAACTGCTGGAGGCCTTTACCAATATGGAGGCCGAGCGGGTCTATTTTCTCGACCGGAGCACCGGCGACATCTTCTTTCTGCGGGCCGACCAGCAGGAGCGGGTCTGGCAGGAGATCGATCAACTGCAAGACCGTTTTCTGGAAATCCCCCGTTTCGACCATGCCGCTGAACGTCAACTGCTGTCCGGCTTCAACCTCAGCCATGACAACGACGAATTGCGCCGTCTGCTGGCCCACTGCCTCACCGGCCGCCCTCCCTACGTCACTTCCACCACCATCCTCTCCTTTTTTCCTGAAGAAGAAGAACGTCTCAACGAATTGAAGGACCACTTTCTGAGCGATCGGGTAAAAAGCTGGCTTGAAGAGCACAACCTGTTTTCCACCACCACCAGTCTGCGGGCCATCAACTGACCGGGAGGCGCCCTGCCTCCCCTGCAAAACCTATTGTCGACCAACCTAGCGAGGACTGAACCCATGACCTCACGCTCACTCCAGATCACCGGCATGTCCTGCGCCAACTGCGCCGCCCGCATCGAACGAGAGGTCGCCGCCCTGCCCGGTGTTGCAACCAGTGTCGTCAATTTTGCAATTGCCCAGCTAACCGTCAGCTTCGACGAGCAGACCATCACAGCCGAGACCATCGCCGCAAAGGTTCAATCCCTGGGCTACGGTGTGATCCGCCCCGAGCCGCCGGGGGAACTGACCTTCGGGGTCAGCGGCCTGCACTGTGCCTCCTGTGTAGCCCGGCTGGAAAAGGCGTTACTGGAGCATGGGGCCATCACCACCGCCGTGGTCAACCTGGCTGCCGGCACTGGATTCGTACGTTTCGATCCGCAGCAGATCGACAAGGGACAGATCTTCGCCCTGGTGCATGAGGCCGGCTATACCCCGCTAGAGCTTTCCGCAGCGGAAGAGGCTGCCGACCAGGAGCTGCTCCATCAACGCAACTGGTTCCTGTTTGCCCTGGCCCTCTCGCTGCCGATCATGGCCACCATGACCCTGCACCACCACCGCGGCATCGGCTGGCTGAACCTGTGCCTTGCCACCATCGTCCAGTTCAGCGCCGGCCTGGCCTTCTATCGCGGCGCCTGGTCAGCCTTAAAGAGCAAGAGCAGCAACATGGACCTGCTGGTGGCCCTGGGCACCACGGCGGCCTGGGGTTACTCGATGCTGGCCTTCTTCGGCCTGTTCGGAGAATTTCGGGATGTCTTCTTTGAAACCTCGGCCTGGCTGATCACCTTCATCCGGCTGGGCAAGTACCTGGAGGCCCGCGCCCGTGGCAAGGCCGGCGAGGCCCTCAAAAAACTACTGCATCTACAAGCCGACAAGGCCCGCCTGGTGACCCCGGACGGCGAGAAGGAAGTGCCGGCCTCGATGGTGCGGGTAGGTGACCTGGTGGCGGTGCGCCCCGGCGAGACCATCCCGGTGGACGGCGAGGTGCAGGAAGGCAGCTCCAGCGTGGACGAGGCCATGGTCACCGGCGAGTCGCTGCCGGTCAGCAAGAAGGTTGGCGACGCCGTTACCGGCGCCACCATCAACAAGAACGGCCGCCTGGTGGTACGGGCCACCCGCATCGGCGAGGAGACCCTGCTCTCCCAGATCGTGCGGATGGTGCGAGACGCCCAGGGTGACAAGGCGCCGATCCAGCGCTTTGCCGACGCGGTCTCAGCCTGGTTCGTACCGATCGTGGTACTGCTGGCCCTGGCCACCTTTGCGGTCTGGTACCTGCTGCTTTCCGCCCCCTTCATCATCGCCTTCAAGTTCGGTGTGGCGGTGGTAGTCATCGCCTGCCCCTGCGCCATGGGCCTGGCCACCCCCACCGCCATCATGGTGGGCAGCGGCGTTGCCCTGGCGCGGGGTATCCTGGTCAAAAAGGGCTCGGCCCTGGAAACCATCGCCAAGCTGCAGGTGCTGCTGCTGGACAAGACCGGCACCCTCACCAGCGGCCAACTGGCCCTGACCGATCTGGCCACCGCACCAGGCGTGGACGATCAACGACTATTGGAATATCTGGCCACTGCCGAACGCTCCTCCAACCACCCCCTGGCACAGGCCGCCGTTGCCGGCGCCGAGGCACAGGGGATCACCGCCGCCGCGGTGACCGACTTCAACGAACAGGAAGGCCACGGCGTCACCTGCAGCTATAACGGCCTCAGGCTGGCGGCCGGCAACCAACGCTTGATGCAGGCCCAAGGGGTTGCTACCGATGTCGTGGATGACGCGGCAGCCCGGCTGGCCGACGAAGGCAAATCGTTGATCTACGTGGCAGCCGACAAGAGCCTGATCGGCGTGGCCGCCTTCAGCGACACCCTGAAAGACAGCTCGACGCAAGCCGTGGCTGCACTGAAACAACTAGGTATCCGCACCGTGATGATCACCGGCGACCATCAGGCAGTGGCCGCAACCGTAGCCAGGCAGGTGGGGGTAGACAGCTTTGAGGCCCAGGTACTGCCGGGCCGCAAGCAGGAGGTTGTCAAGGAGTATCAGGCACAGGGGCTTACGGTCGGCATGGTGGGGGACGGCATCAACGACGCCCCGGCCCTGGCCGCGGCTGATGTGGGGATCGCCATCGGCGGCGGCACCGACGTGGCCAAGGAGACCGGCGACATTGTGCTGATCCGCGATGACCTGCAGGACGCGGTGCGTGCCATCACCGTGGGCCGGGCCACCCTAGCCAAGGTGAAACAGAACCTCTTCTGGGCCCTGTTCTACAACGTGATCGGCATCCCGATCGCGGCCGGACTGTTCAGCGGCTTGGGCATCACCCTCAAGGCCGAGTACGCCGGCCTGGCCATGGCCTTTTCATCGGTCTCGGTGGTCATTAACTCGCTACTGCTGAAACGGGTGGCAAACAAACTGTAAGGAGGCAACCATGAAGGTCATCGCATTCAACGGCAGCGCCCGCAAGGACGGCAATACCGCCAAACTGATCAACTATGCCTGTGAAGAGCTGAACAAGGAAGGGATTGCAACCGAGCTGGTGCAGTTGGCCGGCCGACCGATCCACGGCTGCATCGCCTGCTACAAGTGCTTTGCCAGCAAGGATCGTCGCTGTGCGGTGACCGACGACGTGGCCAACGAATGTATCGAAAAGATGGATGGGGCCGACGGGATCATCATCGGCTCGCCCACCTACTTCGCTGCCATCAGCCCCGAGGCCAAGGCCTTGATCGACCGCTCCGGCATGGTGGGCCGGGCCAACGGCGACATGTACAAGCGCAAAGTGGGAGCCGGGGTGGTGGCGGTGCGCCGGGCCGGCGCGATCCATGTCTTTGACACCATCAACCACTTCTTCACCATCGGCCAGATGATCATTGTCGGTTCCAGCTACTGGAATGTGGGGGTGGGACGCAACATCGGCGATGTGGACAGCGATGAGGAAGGGGTCAAGACCATGCGCGATCTGGGGATCAACATGGCCTGGCTGTTGAAGAAACTGCAGGGCTGATCAATCGCTTGCGCATGACGCCCCTCCCTGAGGGGCGTTTTTCCCAACGCAGGCGTGGTAGAAGCGGTAGCCGTTTTTACCGGTGTGCTTGACCGCATACATGGCGTCGTCAGCGGTTGCCAGTAGGCCGTCGCCGTCCTGGGCATCCTCGGGAAAGACGCTGATACCGATACTGGAACCGATCTGATCCTGCACGCCGCTGGGCAGGGTAATCGGCCGACGCAGGGTCTGCAGGATTTTTTCCGCCACCTGGCCGGCATCTTCGTAGTTGGTCAGGGTGGAGAGGATCACCGTAAACTCGTCGCCCCCCATCCGCCCGGCGATATCCGAACTGCGGATACAGGCTGAAAGGCGGGCGGCCACCGTCTTCAAGACCCGATCACCCGCCTCGTGGCCGTAGCTGTCGTTGATCCGCTTAAAACCATCCAGATCCACAAACAGCAGCGCAAAACGCTGGTTGCCCCGCTTGGCCAACGACACCATCTGGGCCAATCGGTCCAGCACCATGCGACGGTTGGGCAGGCCGGTCAGCATGTCGAACTGGGCCATCTGTTGCAGCTGGTCCCGCATCTCTTTCCGTTCAGTGATGTCGTCCTTGATCGCCACAAAATGTTTGATGGCACCCTTGGCGTTCCTGATGGCCGAGATTGAGGCCGTCTCCCAGAACAGGCTGCCGTCCTTGCGTTTGTTGTGAAACTCGCCGCGCCACTCGTCGCCCCGCAGCAAGGTATCCCACAGGTCTTTGTAGAGCTCCCGCGGCTGATCGCCGGCCTTGAGGATGCGCGGGTTCTGGCCCAGGGCCTCCTCGGCGCTGTAGCCGGTCAGCCGGCAAAAGGCCGGGTTGACGTACTCGATGCTGCCCCTGGCATCGGTGATCACGATTGAGGCCGGGCTGTGCTCCACCGCTGCCGACAACATACGGAACTGTTCTTCACGCTCACGGAGTTCGGTGATATCCCGCAGGGCCGATGCCCGGAAGAGCTTGTCACCAGAGCGGAAGGTCCGACCACGCACCTCCAGCAGGCAGCGGCTACCATCGCGCTTGACCCCTTCTATCTCATAGGGCTGGTCGTAATCCCGGGCGATATTGTCACGCACCTGCTGGTGAAATTCGGCTGAAAACAGCGTGTAGAGCGAGCGGCCTACCAGCTCCTCGCGTGCATAGCCGGTCAGCTCCGTTGCCCGGTCGTTGCAGTCGTAGATATGTCCGTCAGCCGACAGAATGATCGCTTCAAAGGTGGCCTCAGCCAGGTTGCGGTAATGTTCCTCGTCGATCCGCTGCTTGCGGTTAGTTAAGCGGCAGATGACAAAACCTAACAGCAGCACGGCAAACGTAACGGCAAGAACCATTGGAACGCCGTACTTGGCAAGCAGTGCAGTGTGATGGGTGGTGGCAGAAATGGTCATGCTAATCAGCTTACCACAGTTTCCGACGCAAGCATCTCCAGCAGTTGTTCTTCGGACAGCACGGTAACCCCCAGGCTGCGAGCCTTATCGAGCTTGCTGCCGGCCTCGCTGCCGGCCACCAGGTAATCGGTCTTTTTCGATACCGAGCCGGTCACGTTGCCTCCTTCCGCCTCAACCAGCGCCTTGGCCCCGTCACGGGTAAAGCGGGTCAGGGTGCCGGTAAAGACAAAGGTTTTACCGTTCAAGCGTCCGCCGACCTTTTTCTGCTCAACCGTGGGGGTTACTCCGGCCGCCAGCAGACGGCGCAGCACACCCTGGTTGACCGGATTGTCGAAGAAAGAACGGATGCTGGCAGCCACTGTGGGCCCCACGTCGCGGATACTGGTCAACTCCTCACAGGTGGCCTGCTCCAGGTGTTCGATGCTGCCGAAGCGCTCCGCCAGCAGACGGGCGGTGCGAACGCCCACATGACGGATACCCAGAGCAAAGATAACGCGTGCCAATTCCTGCTGCTTGCTGGCCTCGATGGCACTGAGCAAGTTGGCAGCCAGCTTGTCCCCCATCCGCTCGAAGCGCATAAAATCTGCTGTTGTCAGGTGATACAGGTCGGCCACATCCTTGACCAACCCCAGGTTCAAGAGTTGTTCAATATACTTGTCGCCCAGTCCGTCAATATCCATAGCATCGCGGGAGGCAAAGTGGATGATCGCCTCGGCCAGCTGTGGCGGGCAGGCCAAGCCCCCCAGACAGCGCAGCGCCACCTCTCCTTCCAGCCGGGCCGTGGGTGCGCCGCAGACCGGACAGTTCGCAGGAGGCAACACCTGACGTTCCAGGCCGCTACGCTGATCTGCCAGCACCTTGACCACGGCCGGGATCACATCGCCGGCCCGTTCCACCACCACCCGGTCACCGATCCGCACGTCCTTGCGCTCGATCTCATCCCAGTTGTGCAGCGTGGCACGCGAGACCGTCACCCCGGACAGCTCCACCGGCCTGAGCAGCGCCACCGGCGTGATTACCCCGGTGCGCCCCACCGATAACTCGATCGCCTCCAGCACGGTCTCGGCCTGACGGGGCGGAAACTTGCAGGCCACTGCCCAGCGGGGCGAACGGCTCTTCTCGCCCAGCTCCTGCTGCAGACGCAGCTCATCCACCTTCAGCACCGCACCGTCGATCTCGTAGGGTAGCTGGTCACGCTGGGCCAGCAGATCACGGTAGTACTGAACGGCCCCATCAATGCCGCTGACCGTCCGTTGCCGGTCGCTGATCGGCAGGCCCCAGCCTGCCAGCTGCGCCATCAAACCGCTTTGGGTCGTTGCCGCTACGGCACCCTCCACCAGGCCAACACCGTAACAGACCATCGCCAACGGACGACGGGCCGCCACCTTGGGGTCAAGCTGACGAATGGAACCAGCGGCGGCGTTGCGCGGGTTGGCGAAGGCCGACTCCCCCGCTTCCTCCCGCTGGGCATTCAGACTCTGGAAGGCGATCAGCGGCAGGTAGACCTCGCCCCGCACCTCTAGCAGCTGCGGCACACCGGCGCCACTCAGGCGCAGCGGCACGTTACGGATGGTGCGGATGTTGGCGGTCACCTCTTCCCCCACCTCGCCATCGCCACGGGTGGAGGCCTGTAGCAGCAGGCCGTCGCGATAGACCAACTCCACCGCCAGGCCATCCATCTTCGGCTCACAGAGATAGGCAATCGCCTGCTGCTCCGACGCCCCCAGGAAACTGCGGGTGCGCTGTTCAAAATCAAGGATCGACGCCTCATCCAGGGCGTTTTCCAGCGAGAGCATCGGCAGACTGTGACGCACCTGGACAAAGCGCTCCAACGGTTGTCCCCCGACCCGCTGGGTGGGCGAGTCCGGGCTCAGCAGGTCGGGCCGCTGCTGTTCCAGCTGCTGCAGCTCACGGAACAGGGCATCGTAGTCGGCGTCACTGATCTCAGGTTGGTCCTGCTCGTAGTAACAACGGTTGTGGTGTTCGATCTGCGCCTTCAGCTCGGCAACCCGGACAGCGTCCGCGTCGGCTGCTGGCGATATGGTGAAAAGTAGCGGCTGATCCATGGAAAACTCCGGGGCAAGGTGAGGCGACTATAGCAAAAAAATCTGCTTCTTCCCCCTTGATTTTTAGAAGCCCGCCGATTATATTCGCCGAGTGTTAGCACTCACTACACCCGAGTGCTAGCAAACCAACCCAGAGAAACCACACCAAACCCCATAGGAAAGGAGCAACACCACATGAAACTGAGACCTCTGCATGACCGTCTGATCGTTAAGCGTCTTGACGGCGAAGAGAAGACCGCCGGCGGCCTGTTCATTCCCGACACCGCCAAGGAGAAGCCCCAGAAGGGCAAGGTTATCGCTGCCGGTAACGGCAAGAAGACCGACGAGGGCAAGACCGTTGCCATGGACGTCAAGGTGGGCGACACCGTGCTGTTCGGCAAGTATGCCGGCACCGAGATCAAGGTGGACGGCGACGAGCTGCTGATGATGCGTGAGGACGATATCCTCGCCGTCGTGGAGTAGGCACTTCGCGTTTCAACGCAAAGACGCAGAGACGCAAAGAAAAGATTTTCAAACAGCAAAACCGCTTTTCACTCTGCGCCTTCGCGCCTTGCTTGCAAACTTTGCGTTAACAAATAGCAACTTACCATTACGGAGGAATAGAGCATGTCCGCAAAAGAGATCCGCTTTAACGAGGAAGGCCGCAACGCCATCCTCAAAGGTGTCAACGCACTGGCCGACGCCGTCAAGGTAACCCTGGGCCCCAAAGGCCGCAACGTGATCATCGAGAAGTCCTTCGGCTCCCCCCTGATCACCAAGGACGGCGTGTCCGTGGCCAAAGAGATCGAGCTGGAGAACAAGTTCGAGAACATGGGCGCACAACTGGTGAAGGAAGTTGCCAGCAAGACCTCCGACGTGGCCGGTGACGGCACCACCACCGCCACCGTGCTGGCCCAGGCCATCTACCGTCAGGGCGCCAAGCTGGTGGCCGCCGGTCACAACCCGATGGAGCTGAAGCGCGGCATCGACAAGGCCGTGGAAGTGATCGTGGGCGAGCTGCAGCAGATCTCCAAGCCGATCAAGGACCACAAGGAGATCGCCCAGGTCGGCACCATCTCCGCCAACAACGACAAGACCATCGGCGACATCATCGCCGAGGCCATGGAGAAGGTCGGCAAGGAAGGCGTGATCACCGTCGAGGAAGCCAAGGCGATGGAGACCTCGCTCGAGACCGTGGAAGGTATGCAGTTCGACCGCGGCTACCTCTCCCCCTACTTCGTCTCCGATCCGGAGCGGATGGAGGCCTCCCTGGAGAACGCCATCATCCTGATCTACGACAAGAAGATCTCCAACATGAAGGACATGCTGCCGGTGCTGGAGCAGACCGCCAAGTCCGGCCGTCCGCTGCTGATCATCGCCGAGGACATCGAGGGCGAGGCCCTGGCCACCCTGGTGGTCAACAAGCTGCGCGGCGTGCTGAACGTCTGCGCCGTCAAGGCCCCCGGCTTCGGCGACCGTCGCAAGGCGATGCTGGAAGATATCGCCATCCTGACCGGCGGCAAGGTGATCTCCGAAGAGATGGGCTTCAAACTGGAGAACACCACCATGGATATGCTGGGCCGCGCCAAGCGTATCGTGGTTGACAAGGACAACACCACCATCATCGACGGCGATGGCGCCGACGCCGATATTCAGGGCCGCGTCAAGCAGATCCGCGCCCAGATCGACGAGACCTCCTCCGACTACGACCGCGAGAAGCTGCAGGAGCGCCTGGCCAAGCTGGTGGGCGGCGTGGCCGTGATCAAGGTCGGTGCAGCCACCGAGACCGAGATGAAGGAGAAGAAGGCCCGCGTGGAAGACGCACTGCACGCAACCCGCGCAGCGGTTGACGAGGGCATCGTCCCCGGCGGCGGCGTGGCCTACATCCGCTCGCTGAAGGCCCTGGACAAACTGAAGCTGGACGCCGAGCAGCAGTTCGGCGTGACCATCATCAAGAGCGCCCTGGAGGCCCCGATCCGTCAGATCGCCGACAACGCCGGCATCGACGCCTCGATCGTGGTGGACAAGGTCCGTCGCGGCAAGGATGCCTACGGCTATAACGCTGCCGACGACACCTACGTCGACATGCTGCAGGCCGGTATCATCGACCCGACCAAGGTCTCCCGCTGCGCCCTGCAGAACGCCTCCTCCGTGGCCGGCCTGATGCTGACCACCGAGTGCATGATCGCCGAGAAGCCCAAGAAGGACACCCCAATGCCGGCTATGCCCGGCGGCATGGGCGGTATGGGCGGCATGGATTACTAAGCCGTCTGTCGCTGCAGCAGCACTGAAATGCGGGTGGGGGATCGTTCCTCCACCCGCCTTTTTTACTGGCGCAAATCACCGTAACTCCTTATTTAATCTGGACAGTCAACAAAAAGTAGGGTACTTACACAGGTTGTTAGTCACCATTAACGATCTGGGGTTTCAATGGCGCGTATAACGGCGGTAAGCTTCGATGCGGATGAGATTCGGGTCGTCACGGGACGACGCACTCGCAGCGGATTCATCGTCGAACGTTCGCTCCAGCTGACCAGCGACCAACTGGACGCCTTTCTGCAGCATGATCGTGCCCAGGAATATCTGGTGGCGGTTAACCCAGAAAACGCCCAGTTTGAGACCATCACCATCCCCCCGGTTGAGACCAAGCTTGAAGCGACTCTGATCAAGACCGAGGCGGCCCGCCTGCACCCCGAGCTGCTGCCGTTCTCCTGCTCCTGGCGCGTGATCGGCGACCTGCCCCAAGAGGGCCGCACCGTACGCAAGGTGGCCTGCTGCCTGGTTCCCCACCAGAGCATTGAACCGGTACTGAAAACCTTTACCCGCCACGGCAAACCCATCAGTCGGCTGGTTGCTGCACCAGTGGCCCTGGCGGCTCTGGTCCGGTCAGTTGCCAACCTTGCTGAACCACTGCTCTGCGCCCACGATGCCGGCACCAGCAAACTGCTCTTCCTGCTGGAGGACGGCGCCGTCACCTTCAGCCGCACCATCTCTTCGCAGGAGCCCGGCTGGGACCTGTTTGACCGCCAGAACGTTGCCATGACTGCGGACTACTGTTTCCAGTCGCTGCGGGTACGGCCGTCACGGGTGCTGGTGCTGAATCCGGCAAGCGAGCTGGATCAGGATGGCCCGCCACCGCGCCTTGAAGCCCTGCAGCTGCCCGAGTCGCTGCAAAGCGGCCTTGCGCCCGAGATCATGCAGCAGTACCAGGTGCCGTTCATGCTGGCCGCATGGCCGCTGCCCGCCACCACCAACCTGTTGCCGGACAGCTACCGCTCGGCCCGGCTGCAGCAGACCGTGCTGCAACGCAGCGGTCAGCTGTTTGCAGCGGCCAGCATTGTTCTGGCGCTGCTGATTATACAGCAACTGTTTGTGCTGCGGACCGTTACGGCCGCCATCAACGAGCTGCAGCGTCAACAGACCGGCCTGAGCGAGGTTTTCCAGGCCCACCGTAGCGCCGTTAGCGAACGGGATCAGGCGTTACCGGTACTCAGTGTGATCAGCGGCCTGCAGGCTGCTCCCGACATCCCCGGCACCATGGTGGCCATCGACAGCCTGCGCGTACCGCAAACCAGCATCAACACACTGGTTGCACGGCGCGATCAGGAGTCGCTCAGCCTGCAGCTGAGCGGCACAGTGACGGCCACCAGCTTTGCCGCCACCCAGGAACGGTTCGAGGCCCTGCAGAGCGCCCTGCAGCAGATTAAAGGGATCACGCCGGGCCCCTATCAGCTCGATCTCAAGACGCAAGCATTCACCATCGAGGTCATCCGCAAGCCATGATTGCGACCCTGCACAAACGCAACCGCCAACTGGCGTTGAGGCTGGCCCTGGCCCTGCTGGCCTTTGTCGTACTGGGCGTGACCCTGGCGCTGCTGCTGCGCACCAATCAGTCGCGCCAGGCCTTGCGTGACCAGCATGCCCGCATTCTGGCCAACCTGCCGCTCATGCAGACCGAAACCGCCACGATTCAGCAACAGATGGCCGACTTCCGCCGGACATTGCCCGCCGGTCTTGGCAGCCGTTCGCCCGAGCTGACCCTCTACGCCCGGCTGGACGAGATCAAGCGTACGCTGCAACCGCTTGAGATGACCGTCACCGCCCCCGAGTCCAAAGATGGCGTGTTGTCGATCGGCTTCAACCTGAAACTGCCGCTGGCACGCTACAATGCGCTGGTTAACGGCATGGGACAACTGCAGACAACCCTGATTCCTTTTGTTGACTTCAAGGAGCTCTCCCTTGATGCCAAGACCGCTGAAGGCGCCATCACGGTAGTTGGCAACGTCGTCCTGCCGACCATGGCCGGAGGAACACCATGACCCTGCAGCAACACCAGATCACCATTCTGGCCGTCATCGCCTGCCTGGTTGCCCTGCTGATCCCGGCACTGGTCTACCAGCAGCTGCAGTTTGCACCGAAGCTCAAAGCTACTGAACGGGCCGTAGCCGAATTCAAGCCGACTGCGCTGCAGGTTCCCAGCAGCGCCTGGCAACCGGTGTCACTGCGCCTGCCGGTAACACCGCAACAGCCTCAGGCAGTACCCGCCATGGCCGGTGCTGCCGCTACGCCGGCGCTCGCCATACCGTCCGCGCCGCCGCTGCAGGCCCCCACGGTCTCGTTCATCCTGAGCGATGGCGGCAAGGATATGGCCATCATTAACGGCGCCGTCCTTAAGGTAGGCGATCGCTATCAGGACTGGCAGGTGACGCGGATCGAACGTACCCGGGTATTACTTACAGGAAGAAAGGGACCGTTATGGCTAACCCTGCAGTAATCATAGGACGCAGCATCACCACCGCACTTCTGCTGATTTTTTTGGGGCTGGGCCTGTTGGCCGGTTGTGCCAATCAGCCGCCGGTTGCCCCACGGGCCGCATCGGGACAAACCCTGATTCCACCGGTTCGCTCACAGGAACCGTTCATTACCGGCAACATCAAGGAGCTGGAAAAGCAGGCGCCGCCGCCGGCCACCCTGGAGACCCCCGATTACCAGCCGGTCAGCGACGATGTAACGCCGGCCCGCACCCGGCTGGTCAACATCCAGGCCCGCAATACCGCACTGGGTGACATCCTGCACGTAATCGCCGATGCGGCCGGCCTAAACCTGATCATCGGCGACGGCGTCCAGCAGGACCGCCTGATCACCATCACCCTCAAGCGGGTCACCGCCGACGATGCCCTGTCCACTATCCTCAATTCGGCCGATTACTTCTACACCGTCAAGGACAACATCCTCTCGGTGGAGGCCACTGGCAGCAAGGTCTTTGAACTGGGCCATCCGGCGCTGGTGCAGGGCTACAACGTTGATGTGGGCGGCGATATCCTGGGCAGCGCCGCCGAACTGAGCGCCAGCGGCTCAGGTTCCGGCAGTTCCAGCAGTTCCGGCAGCTCAAGCTCCAGCGGCTCTTCCAACATCAAGGGCACCATCAACCAGACCATCAAACATGACGCCAAGGCCTTCGATTTCTGGGAATCCTTGGAAAAAAATCTTCAGATGATGCTAGGCAAGCAATTTGAAACCAGCACCTATCAAGCCGAAGCCTCTCGCCAAATGCGAGATCAAAATGATGTTGCGGCAAACACAGCCCAAGCTGAAGAGAAAAGGATTTGGGAACGTTCATTCGCTGGAGATCCTAAACAGCGGGTCGTAGTCAACCGGCTGACCGGCACCATCATGGTCACGACCACCCGCCGCAACCTGGCAGCCATCGAGCAGTACCTTGATCTGGTCAAGGCCGCCCTTGGCCGCCAGGTGCTGGTGGAGGCACGGGTGGTGGAGGTGCAACTGAACGAGGGACTACAGTTCGGTATCGACTGGGATTTTCTTGATTCGATCCGTTGGTTCAACACCAGCGGCACGATAGCCGGCGGCTTCGGCAACACGGTCAACTCAGCGGCCAGCGCGGTGAGCGGCGGCGCCTTCCGCCTGGGCTACAGTGGCAGTAACGTGCAGTCGCTGTTAACGGCCCTCAAGACCCAGGGTGAGGTCAAGACCCTCTCCAACCCCCGCATCCATGTCATGAACGGCCAGACCGCGCTGCTGACCGTGGGACGCAACACCAACTACGTCTCCAAGATCACCTCCACCACCACGGCCACCAGCGGCACGCCGATCACCACCTTCACGGTGGATACCAGCAACGTGTTGTCCGGCATCATGATCGGCCTGGCACCGCACATCAACAGCAAGGGCGAGATCAGCATGTCGGTCACCCCGATCATCTCCGATCTGGTGCGACTGGAAGAAAAGGCCATCGGCACCGATGTCAACAACCAGTTTGTGATCTCGATCCCCACCGTTGATCTGCGGGAGCTGTCCACCACGGTCAAGGTGCGCAACGGCGAGATGATCGTGATCGGCGGCCTGATCGCCAACAAGCAGGATCAGGTGGATGAGAAGATCCCCCTGATCGGCGAGATCCCCTGGTTTGGCACCCTCTTCTCGCGCAAGAACTATCAGGACAAACGCTCGGAACTGGTGGTGGTGCTGCAGCCCTACCTGATCGGCAGCAACTAGGAGACAACCATGGCCGCACCGATCAAGATCGGCGAACTGCTCAAGGCCAATGGCCTGCTCAGCGACAAACAGCTGCATATCGCCCTCGAACAGCAGAAGGTGACCGGCGACATCCTGGGCGACCTGCTGATCCAGCTGGGATTCGTCACCGCCAGCGAGTTCGCCCGCACCATCGCCGAGCAGTTTCACCTCGATTTCATCGACCTGCACGAGGTGCAGCCGCACAAAGAAGCACTGCAGCTGATCGCCAAGGATATGGCGGAAAAAGGTGGCTTCATCCCGCTGGCACTGGTGGAAGACAGCCGTCTGGCCATCGGCATCACCAACCCCAGCAACATTGTTGCCGTGGATATGGTCACCAAGCTGACCGGCAAGCAGCCGCGCGTCTTCCTGGTTGACAAGGACGCCTTTCAGGAGACCCTGGAAAAGGCCTACTTCTTCATCACCCACCCGATCCAGCAGCGGATGGAACAACTGATCGGCTCGCTCAAGCAGATCACCGGCACGGTGCCGGGCGCCACCATCGCCGAGCTGATCGACCTGCTGATGATGGACGGCCTCCGCAAGCGGGCCACCGATATCCATATCAGTCCGGCCCAGGACGTGACCCACGTCTTTTACCGCATCGACGGCGTGCTGCAGCACGGCCACAGCATCCAGAAACAGGTCCACAGCGGCCTTGTCTCACGGATCAAGGTGCTCTCACAGCTGGACATCGCCGAACAGCGCCTGCCCCAGGATGGCGCCTTTACCTACGAGTTCCTCTCCAAACGCTTTGACGTGAGGATATCCACCGTACCGACCATCTTCGGCGAAAACCTGGTACTGCGCCTGCTGGCCGGCAACGGCCCGCTGGTACGGCTTGAATCACTGGGCCTGCCTGAAGACACCACCCGCATGGTCAAGCGGCTGTTCCAGAAGACCTACGGCATCATCCTGATCGCCGGCCCCACCGGCAGCGGCAAGACCACCACCCTTTACGCCGCCCTGCGGGAGCTGAACCGGTTGGAACGCAACACTATCACCGTTGAAGACCCGGTGGAATACCGTCTGAGCTTTGTCAAGCAGAGCCAGGTCAACGAAAAGGCCGGTTTCGACTTTGCCATGGCCGCCCGTAACTTCATGCGTCAGGACCCGGACGTCATGCTCCTGGGCGAGATTCGCGACGAAGAGACCGCCCAGATCGCGGTGCGGGCCGCCATCACCGGCCACCTGGTGCTCTCCACCGTCCACACCAACGATGCGGTCACCGCCATCCCCCGCCTGCTGGATCTGAAGCTGGATGCTTTCCTGCTCTCGTCGGCCCTGACCGCCGTCATCGCCCAGCGTCTGGTGCGTAAGATCTGCCCCAACTGCCGTGAAGAATACGATCTTGATGAAGAAGAACAGGAACTGTTCCGCAAGTGCGGCTACGACCTGAAGCGTGCAGTGCGCGGCGGCTGCTGTGCTGAGTGCGACTGCACCGGCTTCCTGGGCCGGGTGGCCATCTGCGAGGTACTGGTGGTGGACGACGCAATACGTCAGATGATCTTCGACGGTTCATCCACCGGCTCCATCATTGAGGCGGCCCGCAAAAACGGGATGCGCTCGCTGTTGGAAGACGGCATCATGAAGGCTGCCCAAGGCCTGACCACCGTAGCTGAAGTCCTGCGGGTCGCCGGATGATCAGTTTCCGCTATCGTGCCGTGGATGCCAGCGGCAAACAGATCAGCGGTCAGATCGAGGCCGACTCGATCGAGGCAGCCAGCAGCAACCTGGCAGCCCGTGGTTGCTTCCTGCTCAGCATCACACCGGCCCGGGATCTGCTCTCAAAGCTGCGCGCGCAGCTGCTCAAACAGCGGGTACGGCGCAGCGACATCATCGAACTGGCCAGCAACCTGTCGGTGATGGTGGGGGCCGGCATCCCGATCACCATGGCCCTGGGCGACATCATCGACTCGATCACCAACACCACCCTGCAGACCACCCTGGCTGACGTCAAACAGGAGATCGAGCAGGGCTCCACCTTCTCCGACGCCATTGAACGCTACGACGACCTGTTTCCCGATATCTTCATCCGGCTGGTGCGGGTAGGCGAAGAAACCGGCCGCTTTGAAAAAAGCCTGGCCGACGTGTCCGAACACCTGCAGCGGATGGAAGACCTGGCCTCGGCCATCAAACGGGCCCTGATCTACCCCACCTTTGCCATCATCAGCACCCTGGGCGCCCTGGTTTTCTGGCTGGTCTACGTACTGCCCAAGATCATCAGCACCCTGACCGGCATGGGGGTCAAACTGCCGCTTCTGACCCGCATCCTGATGGCTGCCAGCGATTACACCCAGCGTTTCTGGTATCTGGCGCCGGTTCTGGTGGTTGGCTGGCTACTGCTACTGAAGCTGCTCAAGCGCAACGAAAGCTTCTGTTACCGCCTTGATCAGCTCAAACTGAAGCTGCCGATCTACAGCCTGATCGAATACAACCGCTTGCTGGCCCTGCTGGCGGAACAGATGCGGATCCTGATCGTGGCAGGTCTGACCATCGACCGCACCCTGGGGATCGTCTCGGCGGTGATGCGCAACCGCGTCTTTTTACGTTCCCTGGAAACCGTCCGTGAAGAGATCACCTACGGCAGCGGCATTGCCGAGGCCATGCGCAAGCACCCGGTCTTTCCGGTACTGATGGTGCGCCTGGTGGGTATTGGTGAAAGCAGCGGTTCGCTGGACAACCAGTTCAGCTTTCTGGCCGGCCATTACCTCAAACAACTGGACGACATCTCGGAAAAACTGGGCAAGATCATCGAACCGATGGTGATCGGCTTTATCGGCATCATGTTCGCCGTGATCATCATGGGTCTGCTGCTGCCGGTCTATGATCTGATCTCCGCTGTTGGAAAGGGCTAGTACGTCATGAGCACCTCCTACCTCGATTTTTACGGACTGCAGGAAGATCCGTTCCGCCTGACCCCCGATCCGGCCTACTACTACCCCTCCAGTGAGCATGCCAACGCGCTCATGTCACTGGAGTATGTGATGAACAACCGGGAAGGCTTCTGCCTGCTGACCGGCGAACCGGGCACCGGCAAGACCACCCTGCTGCGTATTTTTATCAACACCTGGCAGGAACAGGCCGAAATCGCCCTGATCATGACCCCCCGGCTGCGGCCGGAAGAATTCCTGCAGGCCATACTGGAAGACCTGGGGGTTATTTATCCGCTGTCCGGCAACAAAAACGACATGATCAAGGAGTTTCGAGATTTCCTGCTGGAGCACGCCGGCCAAGGCCGCCGGGTGGCGATTGTGGTCGATGAGGCCCAGCAACTGCCGGATGACACCCTGGAGGAGTTGCGGCTGCTCTCGAACCTGGAAACCGAAAAGGAAAAGCTGCTGCAGATCATCCTGGTGGGACAACCGGAACTGGTCGACAAACTCTCAAGCGCCCCGTTCAGGCAACTGAACCAACGCATCTCAGTGCGCGCCTCGCTCTCGCACCTGTCGAGCCAGGCCACAGCCGACTATCTGGCCACCCGCCTGCATCGTGCCGGGGCACGGGCCGCCACCCTGTTCGACCCGACTGCCAGCCAGGAGATTTACCGTTCTTCCAACGGCGTACCGCGCCTGATCAACCTGATCGCCTCGCGCAGCCTGATGGTTGGTTTTTTGGAGGGCAAACCGGTGGTACAGCAACGACAGGCCGCACTTGCCGCCAAAGAGGTGGTGCAGCAGGAGCGGCAGGCGGAAAAACGCAACCCAACAAGAACGGCACAACTCTGGTGGCTGGCCGCTGCTGGCGTGGTGGCCCTACTGGTGGTACTACTGGTGATGTTCTGGCGGGGGTAACGGGGGATTAACGCAAAGAGTGTAAGGCAAGACGCAAAGGCGCAAAGAAAACCAATGAACGAAAACGAGATCAGCCACGCCATTATTGAAAGCGCCATCGAGGCACACAAAACTCTTGGCGGCCCCGGACTGCTCGAATCAGTCTATGAAGAAGCACTGGTGTGGGAGTTGGAACACAGAGGATTCAAGCTGGAGAGGCAACTGACCGTTCCGATCAGCTACAAGGGCAACAAGCTTTCTTCAATTTTACGGCTTGATCTACTGGTAAATGATGCCGTCATAGTAGAAATAAAGTCGGTAGCAGCCTTTAATCCCATCTTTGAAGCACAACTGCTCACCTATTTACGCTTGCTAAACAAGCGGCTCGGGCTGGTACTAAACTTTGGTTGTCATACGCTGAAAGAGGGTATTTACCGGGTAGTCAACAGACTTTAAGGGTTTCTTTGCGCCTTTGCGCCTTGCTTTCCAACTTTGCGTTAAACCGCTTTTATTGATCTAACATCTTGATCCGCTCCCTGGCCAGATCCTTTGGCCGCTGCCCGCTATCAGGCAGGGCGGTCAACTCACGATACACTTTTAGCGCCTCTCGCTTGTTACCCTGTTGCTCATAGAGACGCCCTTGCCCCAGATAGCCCTGGGCATCGCCCCCTTCAGCCAGGCGACGGTAGGTCTTGAGTGCATCATCCAGCGTGCCGGCCCGCTCCTGCGACAATGCCAGGTTGTACAACGCGCTGCGGTTGGACGGATCGAGCGTAACCGCCTTGGTGAACATGCCGCGGCTGGCCGCAGCATGTCCCAGGTTACCATGGGCGATGCCGGCGTTGATGATGGCCGAGACATAATCGGGCTTGGTTGACAAGGCACGGTTGGCAACCTGCAACGCCTCAGCATCCATCCCCAGGCGCAGCATGGTGCTGGCCACGTTGTTCATGATCCGGTAGTTGTCCGGATCGGCCTCCAGGGCCTTCTGGTACTGGTTCAGCGCGGTCAGGTAATCCCGCCGGGCCTCGGCATTGCGGGCCGCAAACAGGTGGGCATCGACAATGCTGCGATCCCTAGGCGCTGCCGTGCGTTCCGGCGGGCTAGCAGGCTGCTCGGCCGGGGCGCTGCGTTTCATGGCCTGCGCCACCCGGACCGGCCTGGCTGCCGATCGAGCCGGCTTTTGAACGGTCTGAACAGCCGCTGGAGCCGATGTGGCCACTACCTGCGACTGCGTTGCCGATGAGAGCGGCGGCTGCACCGCCACCAGCGGCTCGGCTTGGGGCAGCGGCTGGGGCCGCACCACCGGACGCACCGGAGCGGGTCGGGTGTTCAGATAGATGCCCAGCAGCGCACCCACCGCAATGGCTGCCACCGCAATGCCGCCGATCAGATAGTACCTGCGACGATCACCGCCTGTGTTTGAACTGCTGACCGCCTGCAGCACCCCGGGCGGTATCTCGGCCTTGGCTTGGTTTGGTTCGGTTTTTTTCAGCAGATTGGCAAGGATACTCATGCAGCTCCCGGTGTACGAAGCATTTGATCTTACAGGGAAGTAGCAGCCCAACCGCCACCTGTCAACTAAAATCAGGCCCGATTGACCGGCAGTACCCTTTCACAAGCCGATGCCTGCTCCCCATGCAAGCACCGAAAAACATACTTTTTTCTTGATTTTTTTCATCAGCTAACCGATCTTGACAAATACGTATTTTGATTTAGCATTACCACCTTGTCACATCAGCCTTATCGTACATGCATTCCATACAA